>JBBIKM010000119.1:0-6067 GCA_037445455.1 bacterium
CGTTTTTCAAGGCCAATAAATTTGCGGTTGCCACAAAGCCCCGCGAGTTTAGTAGTCCCCGCCCCTGGTGGGCGGCTGCCAAGGCCAATAAATTCGCGGTTGCCACAATGCCCCACGAGGTTTTTAATCCCCGCCTCTGGTGGGCTGTCAAAGCCAATAAATTTGCGGTAGCCACAGTGCGCCCCATGAGGGGCATCGATGTCAAGTTAAGGATTGGGGAGAAAGCAAAAGCCCCAATGACGCGGCCAATGAAAGCCCGGGGCAATGCCTCAAGATCAAGTTCAAACCAAACTCCGAGCGCCAACGGTGCAAAATAAAATGAGACGAGGCCGCATACGTCATTTCATTTCGCCTTGAGAGGGCCGTAACCCCGGCGATTTCTTGTTTCCCGGGGCGTTGCCCTTTGTCATCACATTTGTCCCGGTTGGGGACAGGCGCTTTCGTTCCCGCAGCTCCGGGATCATCCTGTCAGCCGGTGAGAAAAGCATTGAGTTTTCCCGCCGCTGGTGTTAAAATGGCCGGTCAAAACTGTTGCCGAATCTCACCAAGTCGCCAAGTGAGGTGCTTATGTGCGGACGTTACACCAACACGGCCAACCTGGACGCGATGCAAATGCGCTTCGATTTCGACACCGACGAGACAGATTTTGTGCCGCGCTACAACCTCGCGCCAACGCAAGACGCGCCCGTGCTCATCCTCGACCAAAACGGCCGGAAGCGGCTGGAGATGATGCGCTGGGGCTTGATTCCGCATTGGGCCAAAGACGCCAGCATCGGCAATCGCATGATCAATGCCCGCAGCGAAACCATTCAGGAGAAGCCGGTGTTCAAGTCCGCCTTCAAGAAATACCGCTGTCTGGTGCCGGCCGACGGCTTCTACGAATGGCAAAAAACCGGCAAAACCAGGCAGCCGCTGCGCATCATGCTGAAATCGCGCCAGCTTTTTGCGATGGCCGGCCTGTGGGCGAAATGGCAGGGGCCGGACGGCAGGGAAATCAGATCCTTCACCATTCTCACCACTGCGCCCAACGCGTTGCTGAAGCAGATCCACGACCGCATGCCGGTGATCCTCCCGCCTGATCTTGAAGAGACCTGGCTCAGGAGCGAAGACATTGATCAACTGCAGGGCCTGCTCGTGCCTTATCCGGCGCAGGAGCTGACGGCTTATGCCGTCTCGACGCTCGTCAACAGTCCCAAGAATGATGTTGAAGACTGCATCAAGCCAAAGCAGGACTGAGCCTGATGCGAAAGAATGAGTGGCGGCAGGATGATGCTGCGGCTGAAGGCATCAGATGGCTCACTGGACAAGGTGAGGTTGGAAAACTTGCTCCGTAACGCATCACTCCGCGACTCAAAGAAAATCGCCAACAGAGAAAACAGCCCAGCCGAGGGAACAGAATTGCAGCGGTTGGATTGTTTCTTCCGGTTGGAAACACCTCTTCAGATTTCAGACAAGCTGCAAGCCCGGCCTTTCGCACAGCAGAGCGATTTTCCAGCGGATCGCAACCACCCAACTGCGCAAGGCGCTTTTGTCGGTTGGGCTGCTGCGATCAGTTGGTGTGAAGGTCATCAGGCGCTCAACCTCAGAATAAAATTCTGAAGGATTCCTGGCCACAAAGCAACCGCTGGCACCGCAGCGGCGCGGAGAGTGCGGCGTTTCCAATTCAAGAGAGTCCTTCTCGGCGGTTTCCGCGTCTCGGTGGTGCGCTTTTGAAATGAACGGCACGGCAGTGTGCCCAAATCCTCACAAGATCCTCACCGGATGACAGTGGTGGTGGATAAACCGTGCGAGACAAAAGTGTACAAATCGGGCTTATTGCTGCCTGCCGGCTTCAGGTTTCAGTTTCTCTGAAATCTGGCTTGCAAAAGTTGGAATGCCATGCCCGCGCGACAAGCGCCGCATTTTTGCGGTTCAACTGTTTGCTGCAAGCGCCGGGAGACGATCCGGCTCCGGTGTTTTCGCCGGCACGGCGAGCTTGCGGCGCAGGGCCGCATCCAATTCTTGCACCGTAGCCGGAGCATTGCCCTCGGCACGGTTGTTGATGAGCAGCGAGAGATAAACCGAATGCTGCAGCGCCCGCTCGATCAAGAATTCCATGTCCGCGCGCATCTCCGGCAGGCGGCGGTGAATGCGATCATAGGGCGCATAGGCTTTTTGCACCACGGCATATTTCACCCGCGGCGGGGTCAACACGCGCACCGCCGCAAACGGCGCGGTGAAGCCCACGAGCGCGAATTGTTGCCGCAGCGACAGCATCGACTCCCACTGGTTGAAGCAATGGGCCACGCCGTACTGGCGCAAAACTTGGGCATATTCGGCATTGACCAGGTTGCGGTCTCTGATTTCAACGGCATAACGGAAATCCCCGGGCACGGCGGCGAAGAATTGCTGCAAGGCCCGGTTGAAGCGGTGCGGGTCAGGATTGCTCCAGCGTTGTCGCGCCGTGTCATAATAACCCAGCCGCATGAATTCGAACAAAAACATGCCGGCGTGTCCGGCAAAGGCGCGGCGGTAAGGTGAGAGAAACTGATCGGCAAAAAACCGCGCATCCAGGAACGTTTCATTGCGGCGGCGTTCGTAAGCCGCGGTGCCCACCTTGTGCCAATGGCCGATCCTGGTCAGCCCCTGCCAGACTTTGATCACCACCGGAAAATTGGGCGGCAACTGGCGCGCGAATTCCGCCAGTTCATCGGCGGTAAACAGCCGGTAGTGCGTCATGTCAAAGCACAAGGTGGTGAACGGTTTGAAGGCACAATATTGCGCCAGCAGGTCGGCGCGATAAGGGCCGCCGGTTTTTTTCTGTTTGATCGCGACAGTGCCGGCCGGACCGTGCGGCGCGACAGCCGGGCGGCGAAACAAGGGCAACTCGGTTTCGCTCTTGTGATCATGATAAACCACGCCCTGCCATCCCACCGGATAGTTCCAACTGCAGCTTCCCCATTTGATCAGGCGTTCGTAATCTGCCAGCGTTAGCGCCATCGCTTCACCTCGCGATTTTTTTCAATTCAACCGCACATAGCCCACGGCCTTTTCGCCGCAGCGTGCGCGCACTGCCGCCAGTGCCAGTTGCAGCTTTTCCGCGCGCGTCGGGGTGGGCGGTGAAAACAAATCGAGCTGCCGCACTTGCGGCGAGAGTTTGCCGAGCGCGAGAATCATGGTACGCACCCGCACCCGGCGCCGGGTGAGGCGGTACAACAGCTCCCGGGCGCCGGGATAAAGTGCCTGTGCCAGAAACGCCGGGGACCGCAACGGCGTCTGGCCCATCGCCTTTTTGCCGTCGCTAAAGGTGATCTCCATGCGCAACTGGCCGGCGTTGCATTTTTTCAAGCGCAGCTCCTCGCTCGCCCTTTCCACCAGATGCCAGAGCTGCGTTTGCAGGAGGGCGGCGTCATTGGCGTCCGGCGCCAGCACGGCACCGTGAATGATCTCGGTTGCGCGCAGCGAGTGGGGGGACACCACCGGCGAGTTATCGATGCCGTGCGCCTGCTCGAACAGCACGCTGCCCAGTTTGCCGAAGGCCATCACGAGATCAGGCGCGGCGAACCGGGCGATTTCACCGATGCGCAACAGATTCAGCTCCTGCAATTCCTGCCACACTGTGGCGGTCACCGCGGGCAAATAACTCGACCACAACGGCGCGAGAAATTTTTCCTCGTGGCCGCGGCTGACGGCCTGCACCGCATTGGCGGGAGCGACTTGCGAGCTGATCTGGCTCAGCAATTTGTTCGCGGCCACGCCCGCCGTGCCGGCGAGCCGCAGTTGCGCGTGGATTTCCTTCAGCGTTTGCCATCCCAGGTCAACCGCGCGGCCGGTGGTGCGGGCGGTGTGCGTGACATCGGAATGGGCACGGCCGAAGCGATACGGCTCGACCACCGGCGAAAAATGCAGCAGAATCGCGGCCAGCCGGGCGTTGCCGGAGGAATAGTAGGATTCATCCAGCGGCAGCACGGTCAAATCGCGGCACAAACGCCGGGCGCGATGAACCGGCATGCCGGCCACGATGCCCGCGGCGCTGGCTGCCGGGGAAACCGAGGTCAACCGGGCCCGCTCACCGCCCAAAGTCGCGACCGCCACCGGCCGGCCGCGCAGGCGGGGAAAACGCACGCATTCCAGCGCAACCGCAAAGTTCGGAATATTGATGTGCAGAATCGTCCGCTCCATGTGGCCTCATCCTTCCATGAGCACCTGGCCGAGGCGCCAGCGCATTTCCGCCGGCTCGAAAATCAGCTCATACATGTCCGCGCTTCCGGCGGAAACCGTGAAATGATGTTCCTTCACCGTGCCCAGGCCTTTTTCCTCCCAATGCGAATGAATGCGGGCGATCGTGTAAGTCCGGTTCTGCCAATCAAAGCGAACCGGCACCACCCGGCCCAGGCGGTAATCCGTGGTGACGGCGATGATCTCGTTTATTTCTTCGGCACGCAAGTTCTCACCTCATAAGCTGGAGTCCAAGTCGGCAATGCCCGTTTGAAAAGTGAGATGATGATCGTCTGCAACAGAACAGGCGCGTGACTGCCGTGGCAACACGAAGCTGGCAGGGCACCGCCCGGTGCCGGGACTGCTCACCGCGGGTTGATCGCCTGGCGCAAGCTCCACATGCTGGTTTTCAGATCCTGAATGAGATCATACGCCTCGCGCTGGCTCTCGATCTTGATGTGATAAACCATGTGTTCGCGTTCGTGGATGATCTTCTTTTGGCGGCGGGTCACGCGCAGCACGCGGTAGCGCTCGTTTTTGTAATGAATCAAAAATGGGTCAAGCCGGCTGCCTCTGCCGGCATAGCGCAAATCGACTTCCACCAGCACACTTTGGCCCTTCGGCAGCTCCAATGGCTTCGGCATAATTGTGTCTCCTTGAGCGTTTGAGGGTGATTTTAGAGACACCATTTTTGATCAATTATAGTGATCTTTAATTCACCTTTCAAGAGAAAACTTGCCTTTTCGAAAATATAATATTAATGTTTTAAGGTTAATTTTTTTATAGCCTTATTCCGGAGTGAAATACGCTATAGCGGAGGGAAATCTATCAGGCCGAGGTAGGTTTGCCAAAGTGTCTGTCCAAGGATGAAGAAACCGTCCGGCCGCTCGGCCCTGAAGCGTGCACAAGGCAAATGAAACTCGCTCTTGCGCATGACGAAGCGCCCGGGCGGTGGTGTTCTCGCTTACGCCACGAAATAGCCTCCCAGGTCGGCTGGAAGCGCAGCTTTGCAAACCAGCCGGACTCTCGTCGACGAGCGAGATCATGCCAGAACCGTTGCGCGCCGCGACCGCTCCATGTGCCCAGGCGAATCCTCTACTATCCGCCAATGCAGCGAAAGCCTGGACAATTCTGCTCAAATGACCCCGATTCCTCCCGACTGCGATTCGCATGCGCTGCGAACTGCCGTGCCCGTTCCAGCGTGATTCCCTGCCGGATAGTTGACCTGCTCCTCGCAATCCTGCCTGTCATTCAATCACCTTGACTTTCCCTGCTGGTTTGCACAGATTCACTTCACTTTTGGTGATGAAGAGGTGATCGCGGCCCGTGCCGCAGCAAGATTCTTATTGCTCACTTTTGCGCTGAGGAGGAAAAGACAATGCCATTCAAATCACTGGTTGTGGGGATGCTCCTGTCGGCTTTTGCGGTTGCCTCGCTGTACGCGCAGGAATTTGACGGGCTGCAGATGAGCCTGGGAAATCTGCCCAGGCTATCGGCGGCCAAGACGCGCTCCATCAGTCCGGAAAACTTCACTGGCGAAAAAGGCAAGGGCGGCATGTCCGTCGATGGGCTGGCGGCACCGGCGGCGCGCGATCTGGGGCAGGGCTGGAAGGTTTCACCTTATATTCACATTGAGCCGGGCAAGACGTTCACGCTTGCCGAGATTGCCGGACCGGGAGCGATCCAGCAGATCTGGATGACGCCGGCGGGCAACTGGCGCTTTGCGATTCTGCGCTTTTATTGGGACGGCGAAGCCCAGCCTTCGGTCGAGGTCCCGGTCGGTGATTTCTTTGCCTGCGGCTGGGGCAAGTATGCGCAGGTGTCGTCACTGCCCGTCGCAGTGAATCCCGGCAGTGCCTTCAATTGCTTC
>JBBIKM010000119.1:6103-6312 GCA_037445455.1 bacterium
AAATCACAATGGAGAATCTCGATGAGAAGCAGATGACGCTGTACTACCAAATCAACTACATGCTCAACAAAATACCGGAAGACGCCGCCTATTTTCATGCGCAGTTTCGGCGAACCAATCCGGTGCCTTACAAAGAAGTCTACACCATCCTCGACGGCGTCAAAGGACGGGGCCAGTATGTCGGCACCTACATGTGCTGGGGATCCAAC
>JBBIKM010000119.1:6322-18978 GCA_037445455.1 bacterium
GGGCTGGTGGGGCGAAGGCGAAATCAAATTCTATCTCGACGGCGACAAGGATTTCCCGACCATCTGCGGCACCGGGACGGAGGACTATTTTCTCGGTTCCTACGGTTTCGTGGTGGACGACAAATACCGGGAATATACCACGCCGTTTGCGGGCATGCCGCAAGTTCTCTCGCCCGACGGCCTGTGGCAATCGCAGCAGCGGTTTGGGCTTTATCGCTGGCATATCATGGATCCCATTCGTTTCGAGAAAGACGTGCGGGTAACCATCCAGGCGCTGGGCTGGCGGGCGGGAGGGCGTTATTTGCCCTTGCAGGACGATCTCGCCTCGGTCGCGTTTTGGTATCAAGAAGAGCCGCATGCTTCCTTCCCCGCGCTGCCAAGCAAGGATGAGCTGGAAATCAAATAAGAGGCCAGGGTGCGCCATGAACAGAACAGCATTTCTTTTGCAGTCACTCGGTGTTTTTCTCGCGGTGATCCTGGCCGCCTGCCGGCAAAACGACGGAGGGCAGACCGTGTCGCACCCAACGCGCACCTTTGGCGCGGAGGTGGAATTTGTGAGCCGCCACCAAAAGACCATCGTCCTTGCGTCCGCGAACGATCTGTCCAAAATTCTCATTGTGCCCGATTACCAGGGACGAGTGCTGACCAGCACCACTTCCGGCAACGAGGGTTTGAGTCTGGGCTGGATCAATCATGCGTTGATCGCTTCCGGCAAACTTCAGCCACATATGAATGCTTTTGGTGGCGAAGACCGGTTTTGGCTGGGGCCGGAGGGCGGGCAGTTCGCCATTTTTTTCAAACCGGGCGATCCGTTTGATTTGAGCCACTGGCAGACACCGCCGCCGATCGATGCCGAACCGTTTGAGGAGGTCGAGCAATCCAGCTCGCGCGTGCGCTTTCGCAAGGACATGCGACTGATCAACTATGCCGGCACCGAATTCCAGTTGCAGGTGGAGCGCGAGGTTGTTTTGCTCGGCGAGCAGGCGATTGCCGGACATGTGGGTTTGCCGCCCGGCGGGGTCAACGCGGTCGCGTTTGAGACGGTAAATACCATCACCAACACCGGCAGTCAGGCATGGGCCAAGGCCAGCGGTTTGCTCTCGATTTGGATTCTTGGCATGTTCAATCCCTCGGATGAAACCACGGTGGTGATCCCCCTGCGTACCGGCGGCAGCGACAGCGGCATGGTCAATGACGACTATTTCGGCAGAGTGCCTGCCGATCGCCTGGTGGTGAAGAAGGGTGTCGCGTATTTCAAGGGCGACGGCAAATATCGCAGCAAGATCGGCGTTCCTCCGTCCGCCACCAAGCCAGTCATGGGAAGCTACGATGCCGTCAACCAGGTCCTGACCGTGGTGCAGTTCTCATTTGACAGCAGCGCCACGGATTATGTGAATTCCGCCTGGGAACTGCAGGAGCATCCTTACGGCGGCGACGTGGCGAACTCTTACAATGACGGTCCGCCGAGTCCCGGCGCCAAACCGCTGGGCCCGTTTTATGAGTTGGAATCTTCCTCCGCGGCCAGGGCGCTGCAGCCGGGCGAGAAACTCACGCACACGCATCGCACGTTCCATTTTACCGGCGCAGAACGTGAGCTTGATCGCCTCGCCCGCCAGGTTTTGGGAGTTGATTTGGTGGGAATCAGAAATGCGCTTCCCCGGCACGCGCACGGCGGCTCCAATTGAAGTCGAGGTTGTATGCCCAGCAACCACACCAAACTTGGGACAAGCTAAAGCCGGAAGCCCGCGGGCAGCAATAAGGACTCACTGATTTCAAAACACCGCGCTCTCCGCGGCTCCGCGGTGCAAGCGGTTGCTCTGCGGTCAAGAATTTTTCAGAATTTTGTTCTGACTTCGAGCGCTTTATGGCCTGCGCCAATTGTCAGCTTCGCTGACAAGAACCCAACTGATGGGGCAGGCCTGTCAGTTGGGTTCTTCTCTCCGTTGGAAAAAAGTTGGAATCTTTTTCCAAGTTTGAACACGATTAGCAGGTTTCATGCGACTTGGTTTTGTTTCGCGATGATGTCCGAGTGGCATACCAACAGGTTTCTTGCCTGGTATCGCCGCTGTTGCCGCTATGGGGGCCCTTTTGTCAGCCTCGTTTCCCGTCCCGGCGCCACTCGGCGAATTCACCGCTTGATTTTTGTCGATACTTTCCTATGCTTGCGGGCGGCGCTTGTGCACGAGTCCAATAGCAAATGATCAGGGAGCCAACTTGAAACAAGTTTTCATTACCAAATCCGGCGGCTGTGAAGTGCTCAAGGTTTGGGAACGCAATGACCCTGTCCCCAAACGTGGTGAAGTCGTCGTTCGCGTGAAGGCGGCCGGCATCAATTTCGCCGACCTCATGGCGCGCAAGGGCATTTACCCCGATGCCCCCAAACCGCCGTGCGTGGTCGGCTATGAGGTTTGTGGAACGATTGAAACCGTGGGGGAAGGCGTTGATGCCGACGAGGTGGGCCGCGAGGTGATTGCGCTGACGCGCTTCGGCGGATACTCGGAGAAAGTAAGCGTGCCCCGCAACCAGGTGTTCGCCCAACCCCGCCGGCTGAGCAGTGCAGAAGCCGCGGCGCTGCCGGTGGCTTATCTCACGGCCTATCAGGCGGTGGTGGTGATGGGTTCGCTGCAAGCCGGCGAAGCCATTCTCATTCACAATGTTGGCGGCGGGGTGGGGCTGGCGGCTCTGGATTTCGCCCGGAAAATCGGCGCAACGGTTTACGGCACCGCGAGCGCGGGCAAGCACGAGTTTCTCAAGCAGCGCGGGTGCGATTTTCTCATCGACTATCGCACGCAAGACTGGCAGAAGGAACTGCAACGATTGACCGGCGGCCGCGGCGTCGAGTTGATCATCGATCCGATCGGCGGCCGGCATTGGAAAAAAAGCTACGACGCGCTGCGCGCCACCGGCCGGCTGGGCATGTTTGGCATTTCGACCGCGTCCGAATCGCGTGTGGGCGTGTTCGGCCTGCTCAAGCTGGTCACCAGGATGCCGTGGTTCAATCCGGTCTCATTGATGAACAGCAACAAGGCCGTGTTCGGCACCAATCTCGGCCACATGTGGCATGAAGGCGCGAAGGTCACGGGCTGGATGCAAAAAATCCTCGCGGGCGTGGACGAAGGTTGGGTGCGGCCATTTGTGGGAAAGACTTTTCCCCTGGACCAGGCTGCGGAGGCACATCGCTACATCGAAGAGAGGAGGAATATTGGGAAGGTGGTGCTGGTGATGTAAAGGAGACGAGGAGACAAGGAGGCAAGGAGGCAAGGGGGCAAGGAGGCAAGGGGACAAGGGGACAGTGACGGTGGGCGAGTGAGGTTGATGCGGTTGTTCATTGCGGTTTGGGAGAGCGTGCTCATGTGTGTACATGCCCGCGGGCTGGGTTGGATGGCGTTTTCGCCGGCATGCGGCGTGCCGGCTGGATTGCTTGTGCTTCTGCTGCTGGGTGGCCATTCAGCGGGGCGGGCGCAGCAATTCGAGCGCGTGGTGTCATTGCCGGTGGAAGTGAGCGGTCAGCCGTTGGAATTCCCCTTTCTCGGCGGGCTGGATTTCTTCATTCCGCAATTCGTGGATATCGACGCGGATCGCGATTTTGATCTTTTCTACTTTACGCCCACGGAAAAGCGTCTGCTCTTTCTGGAAAACATCGGCGATGCTCAGGTCCGACGGTTCCGCCTGGCAAACGATCACTACGGCGATTTTGAGATTCGCAGTTGGTTCTATTTTGTCGATATCGATGCTGACGGTGATTGCGATTTCTACCAGGACAACAATCAGGGCGGCCTGGCGTTTTATCGCAACCTCGGTTCGGCGCAAGTCGCGCGTTTCACCCTGGAAACACAGGTGGTGACGCAAGTCAGCGGGGAGGAAGTGCGCATCGATTACACCAGCACGCCGGCCTTTGCGGACGTGGATGCGGACGGTGACTACGATTTCTTCAGCGGCAATATTCTGGGATATATCGAATTCTATCAGAACACCGGCACTCCTGCGGTGCCGGCGTTTCGCTTTGAAAGCAGCACCTGGCAGGATCTGCGCATCATCTCGGGCGGCGCAATCGCGCCGGCGCCGGCTTGGACGGCCTCGCGGCACGGTGCCAACGGCATCGATTTTGTTGATCTCGATGGCGACGCCGATCGCGATCTTTTTTATGGCGATTTTTTCCATCCCGGCGTCTATTTCCTGCGCAATCAGGGCACGCCGGCCAGCGCCCGCCTCGTGATTGCCGACAGCGCCTTCCCGGCCGGCCGGCCGGTGCACACGCTGGGCTACAACATTCCGCGCTTCGCGGACATCGACGCCAACGGCGCGGTGGATTTTTTCGTCGCCTGCCAGAATCAGAATCTCGACAATTTCATTTTTTACCAAAACACCGGCACCGCCACCCTGCCGCAGCTCAAAATCGCGACGAATAATTTCCTCACCCAAATCGACGTGGGTAGCAACAGCGCGCCGGCACTGGCAGACCTCGACCGCGATGGTGATCTCGATTTGTTCCTGGGCGATCTCAACGGCCGGTTGCACTTTTTCGAAAATACCGGCTCAGCGTCCGCGCCCGCGTTCCACTGGGTGACTGACAACTTTCAGGGCATCAAGCTCAATGCCGTGTCGGCGCCGGCGTTTGCCGATCTTGACGGCGACACGGATTTGGATCTGGTGATTGGCACCGTAACGGGCAGCGATCTGGTGCTGTTCGAAAACAGCGGAACACCGCAAGTGCCGAACTTCGTGCTTGCCGACCCGAATTTCCAGAATATCGATGTCGGCAGCTACAGCTCACCCTGTTTTGCTGATGCGGATTTCGACGGCGACCTGGATTTGTTCCTGGGCGAATATGCCGGCGCGGCAGTGGCGATTTTTGAGAACACCGGCACCGCGCGCCGGCCGGTCATGCAATTCCGGAAAAAGCTGCGTCCACCGCTGGTGCGCGACTATGCCGCACCCTGCGTGCACGACGTGAACCGCGACGGCTTTCTCGACCTGTTGGTGGGCACGCTGGAGGGCGAGATGTTGTATTTTCAGGGCACCGCTGTGCTGGATTCGTTTGTCCTGGTCGATGCCAAATTCGCGGGCCTTGCCATCGGCGCGTACAGCCGGCCGGTGCTGGCGGACTTGAACGGCGACCGCGCCGTCGATTTGTTGGTGGGAGAAGGTGACGGCGGCCTCAATCTCTACCAGGGTCTGGTGGCGAATAACGTGACCGAGCGGGCCAGAGTTCCCGCCGGCCTGGAATTGCAGGCTTATCCCAATCCCTTTGCCGGAACGTTGCGAATCCATTTGCAGGCGCCGGGCGGCACCGGAGAGAGGCCGCGCGTGCTGCTCTTCAACTTGTTGGGCGCACGGATCGCGGAGCTGGCCATGCAATCAGTGGTGCCTGGCCAGTGGGTGGTTGACTGGTCACCCGCGGCTCTCGCTTTGACTCCGGGCGTTTATTTTGTGATGGTGAGGATGAAAGGAATTCAACTTGTGCGCAAGATCTTGCATGTAAAAATAGAAAGATAGCGTTGAGATACGAATGTGTCATCTCTGAAAAAATTGTTGCCTTTTCGATTTAATTTTTCCATATTCGCCCCGCAATTTCAGGTCGAGGAGAGGAAAAATGTCCGAGTATTGTCTTGCCTTTACTGAAATTTCCGGAACTCCAGGCGTCGCAGCTTGCGCTGATGACGCCTTTTTCTTTTGCGGTGATTGCGGGGCGGCAGAGTTGATCCATTGCTAAGAAAAAACTAACCCTTGCTTAACATGACCTGATTATCTTCCCGAGGAGTGCGAGGAATACCTTTGTCTGGCAGAGGCGAACAACTTTCAATCACTGTTCAATTAACTTAACGGAGGGTTTCAGGATGCATCGTAACAGATTCGTGCAGACTGTGAGCCTGTCTGCTCTGGCGCTGCTGCTGGTTTTCGGTTTTGCCGGGTCAGCGTATGGCCAGGGCGTGACGACCGCGGCTTTGAATGGCGTGGTTGTTGATCAAAACGGCCAGCCGCTGGTGGGCTGCAGTGTCGTGGCGGTTCACACGCCGAGCGGCACGATTTTCGGCGCGGCGACGCGCAACGATGGCCGCTTCAACATTCCGGGCGTGCGGGTGGGTGGCCCCTATACGATTACGGCCACTTTGATCGGCTACCGCAAGGAGAACGTTGAGAACATTTTTCTGGGTTTGGGCGAAGACCGCCGTTTGACGTTCACGCTGGTCGAGGAGGCGTTGCAGGCGGCCGAAGTGACGGTGGTCGCGGAGCGGGATGCGATTCTGAGTGCCTCGCGCACCGGCGCGGCCACGGCGGTGAGCAGCACGGCCATTCAGATGCTGCCGACCATCACCCGCAACATCAGCGATTTTTCCCGGTTGACACCGCAGGCGAGTGGCAACTCGTTTGTCGGGCAGGACAACCGCTTGAACAACATCACGGTCGATGGCTCCTATTTTAACAACTCCTTTGGCCTGGCCGGCAGCCCGGGCGAACGGACCGGTGTGGCACCGATTTCCCTGGATGCCATCGAACAGATTCAGGTCAACATTGCGCCGTATGACGTGCGCCAGGGCAATTTTGTCGGCGCAGGCGTCAACACGGTGACCAAGAGCGGCACCAACGAATTCACCGGCTCGGCCTATTACATCTTCCGCAATGACGGCCTTTATGGTGAAGAAGCCGGCGATTTGAAGTACAATCCCGGCAAGTTTGACTACAAGCAGATCGGTTTGCGCCTCGGCGGTCCGCTGATCAAGAACAAGCTGTTCTTCTTTGGCAGTTTCGAGGATGATGAACTCACCCGTCCCGGCACGGATTTTACCGCCAATCTCGGTGGTGAAGTGGTGGGCGGCAACAAGACCCGGGTGCTGGCTTCTGATCTGAGCCAGCTCAGCAGCTTCCTGAGCTCCAAGTTCAACTACCAAACCGGCGGCTTTCAAGGTTATGATTTCAAGACGCCGGCCCTGCGCTTCATCGGCAAGCTGGATTTCAACCTCAACGATCACAACAAGCTGAGCTTGCGGTACAACCATCTGGACTCGGATACGGATGTTTTGGCCTCCAACTCCTCCTCGTTGGGCTTCGGCAATCGTCGCACCAACACCAATGCCTTGAATTTCCAGAATTCGAACTACAAGATTCTGGAGAACATTCGCTCGATCGTCGGGGAGTGGAACTCGATCCTGAGCGACAACATGTCCAACAGCCTGCTCATTGGCTACACCCATAACGATGAAAGCCGCGAAAGCGTCGGCACCTTCTTTCCGTTCGTCGACATTCTCAAGGACGGCTCCACCTACACCTCCTTCGGCTTCGAGCCTTTCACGCCGAACAATGAGCTGCGCTATTGGAGCTTCCAGGTGCAGAACAATTTCACCTATTACCGCGGCGATCACAATTTCACCTTCGGCTTGAGCGGCGAGCGCTACGAGTCGGAAAACGTCTTCTTCCCGGGTTCACAGAGCATCTATGTGTACAACTCGCTGGATGATTTCTACACCGACGCGAATGATTACCTGGCGAATCCGAACCGGACCACCTCGCCGGTTACACTGCGCCGCTTCCAGGTACGCTGGTCGAATATCCCGGGCCAGATTAAGCCCATCCAGCCGCTGGAAGTGCTGTTCGCCGGCTTGTACGGCCAGGACGAATGGCAGGTCAACAAGAATCTGAGGTTGACCCTCGGCCTGCGCGTGGACGTGCCGTTCTTCGGCGATACCGGCTTCAAAAACGCGCAAGTGGACGGTCTCAGCTTCCGGGACGAGAACGGCAACACGGTCAAATATGCCACGGACAAGCTGCCCGACAGCAATCTGCTGTGGTCACCGCGCTTGGGCTTCAATTGGGATGTCTCCGGCGATCGCACCACCCAGGTGCGTGGCGGCACGGGCATTTTCACCGGCCGTCCGGCCTACGTGTGGATTTCCAACCAGATCGGCAACAATGGCGTGCTGACCGGTTTCGAGCAACTGGACAACACCACGGCCCGGCCGTTCCATCCGGATCCCAATCATTACAAACCCACCAACGTGACTGGCGCGCCGGCTGCCAGCTATGAATTGGCCTTCACCGATCCCAGTTTCAAGTTCCCGCAGCTCTGGCGCAGTAACCTTGGTGTGGATCGCAAGCTGCCGTGGTTGGGCCTGGTTGGCACCGCCGAGTTCATCTACGGACGAGATGTGAACGGCATCTACTACATCAACGCCAACCTGGCGCCGGCCAACACCAAGTTCGTTGGGCCGGATGACCGTCCGCGCTGGACCACCGGCAACCGGATCAACAGCAACATCACCAGTGCGATCGTCTTGAAGAACCAAAACGACGGCTACTCCTGGAATCTGGCGGCGGCATTGGAAAGGCCGATGCAAGACGGCTGGTATGGCAAGGTGGCGTATAGCTACGGCGTTTCGAAAAACACGGTTGATCCCGGCTCCATCGCGTTTGGATCCTGGAACAACAACCAACATTCCGGCGATCCCAACAATCCCGGCGTGGCGTTCTCGATCAACTCCCCCGGCCATCGCGTCTTCGCAGCGCTGTCCTACCGCAAGGAGTACTTCAATTTCGGCGCCACCACCGTCTCCCTGTTCTGGGAAGGTGCGCGCAACTGGCCGGCTGACCCCTTCGCCTTTGCCTCCCGCACGGCCAGCTACACCTTTAGCGGCGATTTGAACGGCGACGGCGGCACCAGCAATGACTTGATCTACATCCCGCGCGACAAGTCGGAGATGAACTTCGAAGAATTCACCTCCTCGGGCAAAACCTTCACCGTGACCGAGCAGCAAGACGCTTGGGAGGCTTTCATTCAGCAGGATCCCTACCTGAGCAAGCATCGCGGTGAATACGCCGAGCGCGGCGCCATTCACCTGCCGATGGTTTACCGCGCTGACCTCAGCATTACGCAGGATCTGTTTACCAACGTCAGCGGCAAGCGCAATGGCCTGCAGTTCCGCGTCGATTTGCTCAATGTCGGCAATCTGATCAACAAGAACTGGGGCGTGGGCCAGCGCCTGGTCACCACCCAGCCGTTGATCGCGCGCGGCGCCGATGCCGAAGGCAAAGCGCGTTACCGCCTGCGCAACATCGGCACTTCGTTGATCTCCAAGACCTACGAGCCGACCGCCACGGAGTTCGATGTGTTCCGAATTCAGTTCAGCTTGCGTTACAGCTTCAACTGAGATCACCTCAACGTAGTGAGAGCCGCCTCCGGCAACGGGGGCGGCTTTTTTTGTTTTCCTGCCGAAAGTACAGCCCGCGGTCAACAATGTTCGCGCAACGGCTTGGCCGTTGCGCATCGAGATCCTCAGATTCTCCCCGACCTTCGGTGTTTCTGAACCCTCGGCTCAGCCGCGGGTGAATCGTTTTCAGGTAGCCATGAAAGGCAGTCTTCCCGCCACGGCTGGGCCGGTGCATCAAAAACCTCAGCGTTTCTGCGGAGCCTGCAGGATTGGCAACCTCGGCCCAGCCGAGATTGGAACATTACCGTAAGGCCCCTTTCTGTTTTCGTCCTGTGCGACTGCAAACAAAAAGGCCGGTTGCTGCACGCACCGGCCTTTCGTATGCTGCCAATCTGAACCGTGACACCCGAGTTTTGCTGTCTCACCCTGCAGCAATCACCCCAGCGTCGCGGAGTTCACTGTGTGGTGCCGCTGTTGTGCTCAGCGGAGCTCGCAGTGAGCCTGGCCCCCTCGAATAGTCTGCCTGCTGAACGCTGCGGCAGTGCCGTCACCGCTGCAGAATCATGCGCTTCACCTTCACCTGATCACCAGTCTGCAGCCGCATGAAATAGACGCCCGTCGGCGCCTCGTTGCCGAACTTGTCCCGTCCGTCCCAGGTTACTTGTTGAAAACCCGCCGGTCGCAGGCCGTCCACCAGTTTGCGCACCACCTGACCGGTGAGATTGTAGATAATCAAGCTGGCCGGCGCGGCCTCCGGCAAGGCAAACGTGATGTTCGTGTGCGAATAAAACGGATTGGGGTGATTGCCCGTGAGTTGCAGGCTGGCGGGCGGCCGCTGGGCGGTGGCCGCTGCCAGCGTTTGCGTCTCCGTGCCGGCTGAAGCGTTTGCCCGCGGCAGCGCGCTGCTGCTGAATTCGACGATGAGCTGCGGCGGATTTGCACCTTCGCGGCTGCTGCCCGCGCCCAGGACAGGCGTGGTGTTCAAGATGCCGAAACTCACTGTGCCGTTGCCGCTCACTGCCCCAGTGACCTCCCATTCCCACCAGGCATTGCCGGTCAACGGGCCTTGCGTGGCGAGCGCAATGCCACTACGATCGGCGTTGTTCCAGGTCAGGCCGGACTCCGTCCACGGTGTGCTGGTGCCGACGTAATTGTTGGAGGCGGAATAGACCGTGACGTTGTAATTGCTGCCGGTGGTCACATAGACCCGCAACCTGGCACTTTGTACATTACCTGTGATCCCGGTGACTTCAAACTTGAGGTAGCTGATCAGCGTCAGGTTGCTGTAGCGGAACTGCAAATTTGTATCGCTACCATAGTTGTTGTCCGGCTTCTCTGCTGAAGTGGAAGCATCAGCTATGGGCGTGAACGTGAGGCTCGAAACCGTGTTGCCGGTGACAGTGATCGCCACAGTGGCGAGGTTGGAAACTGCGCCTTGATTATCACTCACCGTGTAGGTGAAGCTGTCATTGCCTGAGAAACCGGCATTGGGTGTGTAGGTGATGGCGCCGTTGCTGGTGTTCACCGAAGTGGTGCCGTGACCGGCGGCAGTTGCCACGGTCACGCTGGCGGGATCGAGCGAGCCATCGGCATCCGAGTCATTCGCCAAAACGTTGATGACCACGGCAGTGCCGGCGGCAGTCGTCGCGGCATCGTTGTTTGCCACGGGCGCGGCGTTGCTGCCGGCCGGCAAAAACTCAATCACAAGCTGTGGCGGATTGGCACCCTCCCGGCTGCTGAGATACCCGCTCTCCGAAGTCTCATTCAGAAATGAAAAGCTATAGGTGCCGTTGCCGCTGATACCCGCAGCGACGTTCACTTCCAACCATGTGTTGGAGGTCACCGGGCCGCTGGTGCCCAACAACCTGCCGCCACGATCGGCATTGTTCCACGTCAGGCCGGTTTCTGTCCAGGATTCCGCGCTACCGGCATAAGTGTTGGACGCCGCATACGCCGAGGCGTTGTCATTTGTGCCTTCGGTGATAAAAAGCCGCAGCTTCGCACTTTGCAGGGCGCCATTGAGGCCGGTCACCTCGAATTTGAAATAGCTGGCATAGCCGGAGGTCGGACTGTTGCGGTAGCGCATGGCACTGGCCGTGCCGTAGTTGTTCGTGGGTTTGGATTGCACGATATGGGCATCTGCCAGCGGCGTGAAGGTCAGGATCACCGTGCCCGCCGGAGTGGTCACCAGAAAGTCGCTGGCGCTGAAGACGGTTGCGCTGGCGTTGCTGACTGCGATCTTGCCGGTGGCGGCGCCGGCCGGCACCGTGGCTCGAATCTGTGTGTTGGAATCAATCACAAAACTCGCAGCCGGCTGGCCGTTGAAAGCGACCTGCGTGACTTGCGCGAAGTTGTTTCCGGTGATGGTCACCTCTGTTCCAACCGGCCCGCTGGCCGGCGCAAAGGAAGTCAATCCCGGTGGCGGCAGCACCGCCAGACTTGCCAGCGTGCCGGCCGCAATCTGCGTTGCGTTGTCGTCACTGAAAACGTTGACGGCATTGGGTGACACCGTCCGCCATCTCAGTGTGTCGGCAACGTTGGGATTGTTGATCGTGAAGCGAATGGTGACCACGTCCATGAAGGAGGTGTTGACGCTCGTGCCGTTGCCGGCGCTGCTGTTGTATTCGAAATTGGCAGAAACCCGTCCGCTGGCCGGCTCGGTCACGGTTGGCGCAGTGTACCGGCTGCCGTTGAACGTGTGGGCGGTGAGCAGAGTCGGCTGGGAGAGCCAGGCAGGGTTGTAGGTGAAAACGAGATTGCCAGAGCCCATGCGGAAACCCGTGTTATTGGCCTTCATCTGCACTTTGAGATCCACGTTGCCGCCGGCGACGCCGTCATTCTTGACGCTGACAAGCTGCACATCGAAGGTCTGTGCCCATGCCGAAGTCGTGGTGAGAACCGTCGCGATGAGGAAAGCCAGGGCCTGCTTGCGCATCCGTCACCTTTCTGATTTTATCCGCCTGGGGAGACGATGGTTGTGAACGGCCGCTCGCTCACCAGGCTGAGCGGCCTGTTGTGAAATTGGAGATTTGCGATGAAAACGTGCAGGTGTGCGGCCCAGCCGCGTCACCGGGCGAGAGTCCGTCCTCACAATTGAGGTGGCCGCAGAGTCGACGTGAGTAGGAGGGATTCCTTTCCCGCAAAAGAGCAGTCCGATCCGCGGGCACGGGCTGCCCGCTGATCTTGAGACAAGCATATGTACCGGCAGGCCCACTTGTTCGCAGACGCCGCGGCCGTGGCCGAAACGAAAGCGGCAACTGCCGCGATGGATTCGGCAGCCTACTGGGGCGAAATGAAGCTGTTGCCGTTCGCAGCGCAATGCTGTCCTGGCAGCGGCCCTCCATATCACCATTGCGCCCAAGCTGTGCGGCGTGGCGTACAGGTTCAGGCAGTGCCTGAGTTGCTGGTGGGAATGATCCGCCACGGCTGCGCCGTGGCATCACAACCTCCGGCTCGATTCACCACGGCTGCGCCGTGGCATCATGACGCCCGGCCGCCGGCGCGAAAAGCAAC
>JBBIKM010000120.1:0-18827 GCA_037445455.1 bacterium
GGATCGGCAATGCCTTCCTTCTGCAGCATCTTGATGACCACGTTTTCCGTGGCAATGGCGGCATGATCCGTTCCCGGCACCCACAAGGCCTCGTCGCCGGCCATGCGGCGCCAGCGAATCATCAGATCTTCGAGGGCGAGCATGATGGCGTGGCCGAGGTGAAGCGTGCCGGTGGCATTGGGCGGTGGCATCGAGATGGTGAAGGCCGGCTTGCCGGAATCGCGGTCCGCGATGAAGCAGCCGCTTTGCTCCCAGCGGCGGTAAAGCTCCGGCTCACAGGTTTTATGGTCGAAATATTCTGCGAAAGGCATGCGGTGAACGTGCTCCTGAAAATGAGGTGTGCGGCGGCGCCGCGTTGTTGATGAATGCTATCTCAAGAAACTCCTGGTCAGCTTCATGATCTCTTCACGATCGCGATCGGCGAGCCTGGGCAGCGGGGTCTGCAGGAGATCGATATCGTTGCGGCGTTGTGCGATCTGCCGCACGAGATCCTCCATCCACGGCTCCGCCTGCGGCTCAGGGCCGGCATCCGCAAAGCGGCCCGCGCTCCAGGCGGCAACCTTTTCAAACAGGAACGGGCAGATTGGACTGAAGGCCGTGGCCATGCGAGCAATCACCGCGGCCACAGTCGCGGCCGCCGCTCCGGAATCGCCGCCCGCCTGCTTGCGCGCCGCGACGACATTGGCATAGCGGCCAAAGGCCTCGATCATCTCGATCAAAATCACAGCGGCTTCGGAATAGTGCTGCGCCTCGTACGCGGCGCGCACGGCATGCGTCGCGGCCACCGTCTGCGCGATCAGCCAGCGGTCAGCCGGCCGCGCTTCACCGCCCGGCTTCGCCTCGCCGAGCAGGTTGTGCAAGCCCGCCAGCTTGGCCAGCAGCAAGTGCACCGCCTTGCGGCCGCGGCGGAGCTTGCTCTCTGAAATGGTGGCGACCTCATGAAAACCGCTTTCCACGCACAGCAGATAACCCAGACGCAGAGCGTCGGCGCCGAACCGGCGGATGAGCGTGCTGGGCTGCACGACATTGCCCAGGCTGTGGCGCATGGGCCGGCGCACCATGCGAAAGAGAAAACGCTCTTCATCGGGCAGGTCTTCGGCGGCGCCGGGCAGCGGCAGCAAGGCGCGCTCGGAGATTTGCAGACTGCCGTGCACTTGAATGTGCTGAAACACCGGCCGGCCGGTGACCAAATAGGCGACGATCTGTGAGGGCACCACCCAGCGCAGCAACAAATCCGGATCCACGAAAACTTCCTCGATGGGCGCCGGCACGGGCTGGGCCGGCCAGCCGGCGCCTTGCAGCGACCAGGCCGCCAGCGAAAACCAGGTGGACAACACTTCCTGCGGGTTATCAGGAATCTCGTTGCCCCACCAGTGCTGCCGGGAAATGCACCACGGCTCCATTCCGGCAAGATGAGCGAGCACGCGCTCCTGCCAGCGCGGATGGGAAAAACGCACCGCGCCGGTCTCGATGCCGCGGCGCAGATGGCCGGCTCCGGCTTCCACGCGCACGAACAACTGCTCGGAATTGCGTTGATACACCACCGATTCGCAGCGCTGGCAGCGATGCGCATCGATCGCCTCATGGCCGGGAATTTGCGTTGCATCCGCGCCGATGTGTTCGAGCACCTTGCGCCGCGCTTCCGTCAGCGAGAGATGGGCATAGCCCGGCACGCACACCGCGCCCTTCTCATCAAACACCACAATGGTCTCTTGCAGGTGCGCCTGGCGCGCGATCTGTTCATCACTGCGATGATGTGCCGGCACCAAAAAGACCGCATCGGCAGCAAGCTCTTCCACCGCCAGGATGGGCAACGCCGCGCCGCTCACCGGATGCAGGGCCGTTTGTCCGGCAAAATGGCCGAAGGGGCCGGCCGCCTTCACCGCCACCGCCACCGCGCCCAACACCAGCTCGGGAAAATGCGTCTTGGTCTCGAGTGCGCCGGCTTTGGTGCGAAAGCGAATGCTGTAGTGATGGTCGACTTTGAGCTTGGCGCGGCTGACATCCGAGGCCACCAGCACGGTCTTGCAGCGCGGGCATTGGTAGGCCCAGCGCTTCTCGCGCACAATCAAGCCGGCATCCTTGAGGCTGTAGAACAACCGCTCAACCGCGCGCCGGCCCGCCTCGGCCATGGGATTGAGCCAGCCGGCCGGATCGAAGCCAATGCCGAGCTGCTGCATTTGTTCGCGAATCTCGGCGTCATTGCGATTGAAAAAATCGCGGCAAGTCGCGGTGAATTCCGGCCGGCCCACTTCCTCACGCTCATAGGGCAGCGAATTCTCAATCGCGAGCTGCAGCGCCAAGCCGCCGTGGTCCGTGCCCAGCACGCGCCGCGGCCGCTGATTGAAGAGCAGCTCCCGGACGCGGGCGCGCACATCAAGCAGCAGGGGCGAAGTGAACGAGGCCAAATTCGGACTGGAAACCGCGGAGACCGGGGCGGCGGCGAGGCTGCCAGACTCACCGCGAAAACGGCCCTGTTTGTCCCATGCCAGCCGCAGCACCGGCTCGTCGAGCGGCGGATCGAAAATCGCGCGGGTGGCGTCGTGGGCGCGCGTCCGCCCCGCGCCGCTCCAATTCGAAGCAAGCAGATGGTCGACGATGCGGCGGCCGCGATGCCCGAGAATGGGATGCAACTCGCTGGCGGCGACATCGGCGAGTTCATTGGCCGCCTGCGTCGGCGGAATGAACAGATTGCGGGCATGCCGCAGCACGCGCAGCGTATCAGGATAAACGCGCTCGGCGGCAATGCGGATGTCGTCCGGCAGATAGCCGTGCCACTCGTCGCAACAATTGGTGATGCCCATGCGATTGCAGACGTAATCGGGCACGAACGTGATGCCGCGCCGCCAGAGCCGTTCGGGATCGTAGCGCTCTTCCAGCAGGATGTTGTTGGCCGCGCCGCACACCAGCCGCACTTTCAGCCGCGGAATGGTGTGGGCATTGATCACTCCGCCGCGGGCGCAGGGCGCGAGAATATCCACCTCGAGATCGAAGATTTCCTCCGGCCCAACCACCTGCAGCCGTGGCCGCCTGGCCGTGAGTGCCTGAATGGCCTGCTCATTCACGTCGGCAATCCACACCGCCGCGCCCAAGTCATCCAGCAATTCGATCAGCGGCCGGCCGACATTGCCGGCGCCTTGCACCGCCACCCGCACACCGCGCAAATCATCCGTGCCGGTGATGAAGCGCCACGCAGCCTGCATGCCGCGCAGCACGCCCTGCGCCGTGAACGGCGAGGGATTGCCGCTGCCGCCCAGCGCCGTGGAAATGCACGTGGTAAAGCGATTCTGGCTGAGAATCGCATCCATGTCCGCAGTCTTGGTGCCGACATCTTCTGCGGTGTAGTAAATGCCTCCCAGGCTGGCGACGAAGCGGCCGTAAGCTTCGAAGAGCCGGCGGCGCTCGGGCCCCGGCGGCAGCTCATCCGGCATTTTGAGATTGGGCGGCAGCGGAATGATGCCCTTGCCGCCTCCCCACCACAAACCGGCAAGCGCATTCTTGCGGGTCATGCCCTGTGCCAGGCGCAAGCCGTCCACCAGGACTTCCGCCACGCTGTCATAGCGCCAAAAGCGCAGCCCGCCTTGCGCCAGGCCGCGCCGGGTGTCGTGCACGAACGCGAAAAACAATGTCGGAATGCCGTCTTCCCGCCCGATGAATACCCCTTCATGATTGCTGAAATCCTGGGACAGCTCAAGGAACGCCTGCACTGGCGCGAGAATCTGAGGATGCGACAGGGTGAATTCACCATTCTCGAACAGGACGCAGGCGCGAGAGATGCCGGCCTGCTCCATCTGGCGATGAAAGTCGGTCACGCTCCACTGGCGCACCGAGCGCGCCAGGGCGCGGCGTTTTTCGTCAAACGCTTTTGTGGCTTCTTGGGCTGGCACGACTGCGCCTCCATTCGGTTCATAACTCACGAATGACCTGCCGGTCCTGCAAACACTCCGC
This sequence comes from bacterium, assembly GCA_037445455.1. GTDB lineage: Bacteria > Zhuqueibacterota > Zhuqueibacteria > Zhuqueibacterales > Zhuqueibacteraceae > Coneutiohabitans. Next base: position 3,949 of record JBBIKM010000120.1, read on the forward strand.
TGCAAGCGCCCGATTGGCTGCCAATACCAGGACAATGGCTTCCTGCAAATTGCTGCTCGTCTCTTCTCATATCGCCTCCGGGAATTCGCGCCGGGTAATTCTTCAGCAAATTAGATGTGGCCTTCCGGTACTTTTGAAAAACAGCAGTCCATTTCATCCGCCTCTCATTTGCTCCGCGCCCTGGGGGATCAGCCTTTCAGACTTGGAAAAAGGTTCCAACCTTTTTCCACCGGCGTGAAGAAGCCAACTAAAAAGCCTGATCTGTTGAGCTCTTCCCTCCGCTCGAGATTATCTTTTGGGTTGCGGCTTATCCGCGTTGGGTGACTGATCGAGCTGGCGCGCACGCTTGACCCCCTCCACGATCAACCTGCGCAGCGTCGGGAGATTGACGTCCTCCAATTTGTTGACGTACAGACAGCCTTTGCCGGTTTTGTGTTTTCCCAGCTCTTGCAGCAGCGCCTGGTGCGGCGCCAGCCCGCCCATGATATAGAGCGTCAAATTCTGCTTGCGCGGCGAAAACCCGGTGAGAAACCAATCGCCTTCGCGCCCGCTGGCATAGACATAGTGATAGCGGCCGAAACCGACGATGCTGCTGCCCCACATTTGCGGCTCGGCCCTGGTGGCCTGCTTCATCATCTCCAGCACCGTGTAGCATTCCTGCCGGCGTTGTTTGTCGGTGATGCTGTTGAGAAATTTCGCGACGCTTTGGGCATTGGGCTTGGTTTTAAGCTCGGCCATGAGGGGGTCCCTCGAATGGTGAGTTGCAGAGTCGATTCTGTGCCATCGCTTGCCTCGACTCACATGATTGTCATTATACTGAACGGCCCTGTACGTTGCGCCGCTATTTCATCACACCCCAGTTCCAAACCTCCCGGCTGGGGACTCTCTTCGAAACATTCCGCACCCTCCGCTTCAACCCCGAGAGAGAGATTTCCTCTGCCGCCGGAATTCCTGCGCTGAAATCATTTCAAGCTGAGTGACCTGGATTTTGAGCAGACAGGTGGCCGGTTGGATTATTGCCACGCCTTGAAATTTCGCCTCACGATTTATGCTGTGGTCACCTTGTGGCCTCGCTTTGATCAACCGAATGGTCAGAGCGTCTCTACTTCACCCTCACCCGGATCATCTTCATGCCGGCAATGGCATAAGGTCTGGCTTCTGTTTTCTTTCGCGCGGGCGTCTCCGGAAACGCCACCTGCTGCGCTGCTTCTGCCAGCACCCGTTGCCGCGCAAACGAGGTGTTGCCCTTCAAGTTCTGCGCCTGCAAAATCGCAAACGCCGTGGGCGGCAGGGAGCTCAGCTCGTCGCCTTCGACGATCAGGCCGCGGTCGGGTGTGCTCAACTGAACATACAGCGCGTCATTTCGCCGGCGCTCATTGAGCAGCGCCGCGAGTTGCGCGAAGCTGCGCGGGGAAAAACGGCCCGGAAAAAATTGCTGCTCCTGACGCGTCAATTCCCGGCTGCCGCCAACCGTGACCATGAGCACATTGCCCTCCAGCACTTTCGGCAGAGTGAGCCGCTGCTGCACGACCACCTCCGGGCCGCGATAGGCTTTGACCCGCGCAAATACGTTGATGCTGTCACCCGCCTCCGCCAGGCTGCGGTCCAGCCACACCTGCTCGATGGTGGCATAACGCCAGCCCGGCAGCGAAGTAAATCGCAAATCCACCCCCGCGATTTTCACCGGCTCAAGATCATTGGCCATCACCGTGCCCAGCGCCGCGGCAATCTCGCCGGTCGCCTGCAGAATGCCGTTCAAGAATCCCTGGCCGGTGATCGGCAGCATGCCGGGATAAAAATTCTCCAACTTGATCTTTGCACCGTCGCGCAGCCGGATCTCGCCGCTGAGCTGCAGGCTGTTCTCGCCGGTGGCCAGCCGTGCGGATTCGAGCGTGTTCACCAGCACGAAACGCAGCACCAGCGGCATCAGCGTGCTGAGCGCGCGCTCATCGGTGAACTCGAAATGGAAGCGGGTTTCCGTGCCGGTCTCGCTGGTATAGGTGACGGCCAGCGGCACCAGATTCGCGATGCCGCCCACCTCGCCATAGACGCCGGTGGTGCGATCCTGGCGCAGCGTGCCGAGCACTTCAGTGCTCGCGCCGATTTTGAAAGCGCTCAATTCACTCGGCACGACCGTGAGGATTTTGGCGAGCGCGATCGGCATCTCCACCGGCCCGAGATCAAAAAACGGATGGCCAAATGCCAGCACGCGATTACCCTGGCGATAGGTGAGCGTGCCGATGGCGTCGATCGTGGCATCACCGCGCAACAGCACGGCGCCCACTGCCGCGCCCGGAATCAACTGATCGGCGGTGCCGGCTTCACCCGCCACGGCGCCGCCGTTGACCGCCAGCAGGCCGGCGGGCTGCAACAGTCCGGCAGCCTGCTGCACCAAAGCGGATTGAAAACCCGAGAATGCCAGCGGCAAGGGCAACGGTTTGATCTGGTCAGCGGCATGCATGCGTTTGCGGAAAAGCGCTTGGGGGATGAAACTTTCCCATGCCGGTTCGGCCAGACCCAGCGCCATCTCCAAAAACGGATTGTCGCCGGCCGGAGCAAACGCCGCCAGTTCCTGCTCGCGCACGGCTTCGCGCTCCATGATCTCGATCATCTCATGAATCGGCGTGGCGCCAGCGAGTGGCTGTTTCAGGAACACGCTGATGGAATAAGAGAGTGCGCCGGCGAGTTTGCCGTCAATGTAAATCGGGCTGCCGCTCATGCCGGCGGCGACACCGGTGAAGCGCGCATTCTCACTGTCCAGCCGGATGAGAATCAAATTGCGCTTGGGGTAGAAATCGCGCATCACTTCGACCACTTCGAAATCGAACTCTTCAGGCTGATAGCCGCTGAACACGGTGCGGCCCTTGCCTTTCATGCCCGCTTTGATTTGGTCGAGTGGCAGCAGGTCTTGCGCCAGCGCAGGGGACGCCAGGAATGCGAACAGGCTGAGGTATTGCAAGAAACGGCGGATAGGCGATTGGTAAAGTCCCATGGGAATCCGTCAATAACGGTGCACTGTGGTGGCTGAAATTTTGCGTGAAATCAGGAAGATTGTCCGGAATTTGAACGTGCAAAATAAAGGAAATGCGCACGAATTGCAATAAAAATAACGCAGCCGCCCCATGCGATGCCGGCGCAAGAGGTATGGTGATCACTACAAGCGCCCGAAGCAGGCGCGCCATTCGCGCGGAAAATAAAAAGGCGCGGCTCACCTTCCGTGGGTCACCGCGCCAGTTCGGATGCAGTGCAAAGCTGTGGTACCAAGAATGCGCCGAAGCGCGTTCGGGTCGTCCCTGGCCCTGGGCTCCTGCCTGAGCCCGGCAACGCTTGCGCGCTGCCGTTGTGAAGTTGTTTGGCTTGCCGGAATCAGCAGCGGCGCCGTGCCTGGCGCCGTGGAGCAATCGCCCGCCGAATCTGTCCTGTGCAATGCGTGGGCATTTGATCCATTCCCTGGCGGCTTCCCTGCCGCCGACTGTGCTGCCGGCCAGCCCAAACAACGAAACAAAGATCAAGAGCAAACTTCGCGATCATCCTGATCCGCTGCTGGTTTGAACGACGCCCTCCTGGCCGAGGTTCAAACTTCTTGAAGCATCGCCGGACTGCTCTTTCTACTGCCCGGCGAGAGGTGATCTGTGCGTCCTGCTTGCCATACGAATCTGAAACACCTTGAGACAGCGTGATTCAAATTTGTAAGTCCAACCACAATTGCAAATGCAAATCCTGTTTTTGGACGACTGCCCTAACAAACCTGCAGTAAACGTGCCAGAGGATGCAGGGGAAAGTTCAAGCAGAGCCAGCATCCGTCAGAGAATGTTCGCAACTTCGGCTACGCCGGCGATGGAATGAGGTCGAGTGTCATGAAATTTTGAGCACTCTGCCCCACAGGCAATCCTGTCGCAGCAACATCTTGGCTAATGGGCTGCGATGCCGCACGGGGACGAGCGGCCTTCGCAACCGGCAGTCTTTCAGGCCGGCGGCGCACACCGCGCCATGGCTCCGGCACTCGGAACTGCCTCAGTGACAAAGCGCGGCGCAGACCTCAGGTCTGCTGCACGCAAGACACCTGTGCTCGCTCTGCCCCGGCGCCCGCGATTGAGGCGATACGCCATTTCGCGAATTCCCCTTGAAAGCAAGAGATTTTCTTGCCATCTTCGCCGGCAAATTCACGACGATACCATTTCCAATCCGAGTCTGACCATGCCAGCTCGAGTTTGCAGCCTATTCCCTGCGGCTCTGATAATCGGTGCCCTCTGCGGTTGCGGTCCGGCAATCAAGATCATTGACAGACCCATTCCGTTTTCCGAAGAACGCGTGCAGCTCACTCGCGACTACATCGCCGGCCACTACGGCCTGACCGTGCCGGACATCACAATTACACCGCGCGTGATCGTCCTGCACTGGACCGCGATCGCTGATCTCGAAAAATCATTTGCTGCGTTTGCTCCGGAGCGGCTGCCGGCTTCACGCCCCGAGTTGCGCGGCGCCGGCGAGGTCAACGTCGCCATTCATTTTCTCGTCGGTCAAGACGGCAGCATTTTCCGCCTCATGCCGGAAAACTGGATGGCGCGCCATTGCATCGGTTTGAACCATGAGTCGATCGGTGTGGAAAACGTCGGCGGGCAGGACGGCGTGGACAATCTCACCAACCAGCAGGTGGAGGCAAACATCAAACTGGTGCGCTACCTGGTGCAGAAATTCCCCACCATCAAGTATCTGATCGGCCATCATGAGTATCTGGAATTCGTCGGACATCCACTCTGGCGTGAGCGCGACCCCAATTATCGCACGGAAAAGATCGACCCCGGTGATCGTTTCATGACCGCAGTGCGCTCCGCCGTGGCGGAGCTCAAGTTGAAAGGTGTGGCGGAAATTCGCCAGGAGAAACAACGACAGAACTGAGATGGCCTTCAAGGATCATTTTTCCCAACAAGCAGAAGATTATGCCAGGTATCGCCCGCGCTACCCGGACGAGCTGTTTGCCTTTCTCGCCGGCCTCGTGCCGGAGCATGACTGTGCCTGGGATTGCGGCACCGGCACCGGCCAGGCCGCCCTGGCACTCGCCCGGCATTTTGACCGCGTCATCGCCACCGATCCCAGCGCCAGGCAAATTGCGCATGCGCCGCCCCATGCGCGGGTGACCTACCTGGTGTCGACGGCGGAGCACGCCGCCCTTGCCTCGCGCCTGGTGAACTTGATCACCGTCGCGCAGGCGCTGCATTGGTTTCATTTCGAGGCCTTCTATGCCGAAGTGCGGCGCATGCTCAAACCCGGCGGCGCCCTGGCGGTGTGGAGCTATGATCTGCTCCGTATTGCGCCGGCGATCGACGCGCTGCTCGATGATTTCAATCGGAATATCGTCGGCTGCTTTTGGCCGGCGGAGCGCCGGTGGATCGGCGCCCGCTTCGCCGAATTGCCCCTGCCCTTCGCTGAACTTGCTGCGCCGGCGTTTGAAATGACGGCACACTGGCGCCTGCGTGATTTGCTCGGCTATGTCCGTACCTGGTCGGCAACTCAACGGTTCATTGCGGCGTGCGGCTTTGATCCCGTGCCGCAATTGGGTGGACAACTTGCGCCGCTGTGGGGCGACCCCGAACAGGCCAGACCGGTACGCTGGCCTCTGCACCTGCGCTTCGCGCGCTTGGGTTAGGCCACAGGGCGCGCAAAGTAATGGCAAATTTCTGAAGTCCTTCTCGCCAGGAAGCAAACCCCTGCACCGCGGAGAGTGCGGCGTTTCGAGAACAAGAGAGTCCTTCTCCGCGTTGGGCGCCTCTCGCGGTGAGCCTAGGATGTGAATAGCACGGCGGTGTACCCAAATCTCCACAAGATGATTGCTGGATGAGAGTGGTAATGGACAGCACGTACGAGGCAACAGCATACGAATCGGGCCTTTTGCTGACCGCGGGCTTCGGATTTCAGCCTGACTGAAATCCCGCGCGGCTCTTTACGGCTCCGTGGTTTCCACAAAGTGGAATTTTCTCCAGGCAGGGCAGGATTCTCTGAACATTGGCAGATAAATTCGAACATTGGTTCCGCCGCCGCTTTCCGGATTATCGCCCGCGCTGGGAGGTTTACGAGGCCGTGCTGCGCTCGCTGCTGGCACCAGAAACGGTGTGGATTGATGCCGGCTGTGGCAGCAACGCGCTGCTCGCGAGCCTGGGAAGGGACTGCCGCCTGGCAGTGGGCATCGACCTCATTCCGGCTGCTAAGGCACCATTTGTTCAGGCAGACTTGCGGCATTTGCCGCTGGCCTCGAATTGCACAGATCTCGTCTCGCTGCGTCTGGTGGTCGAGCATCTCGAACACATCCCGCAGGATCTGCTGGAGATTGAGCGCATCCTCAAACCCGGTGGCAAGCTGCTCGTCCTGACTACGAATGCCGCCAGCCTGCTGGTGCTGCTCCCGCGCCTGTTGCCATTCAAGTGGAAGAGGTGGCTGCTGTGCAAGATGTTCGGCGTTACCGCGCACGAGGTTTTCCCGACGTGGCATCGTTTCAATACTGTTCGCCGCATGCAGCGGGGCGCCGGCAGTCTCCAGGCGGTTTCGATTGCGCGGCTGGAGCAGACTTCGTTTTCGCCGCTCGCGCCGGCAATGCTGTTCGGGCTGTGGTATGCCCTCACGCGCTTGCCGGGGCTGGCTGCCATGCGCAGCAATATTCTGGCAATTTTTCAAAAACCACTGTCACTGCCATCACCGCCATGAGCGCAGAGAGTTTCCACATCGTCGAGTTCCTCAACGAACTCATGCTGGTGATTCAGCCCGACCAGACGCTGCTGGAAGCTTCGCTCGATTCCGGCATACCGCACTACCATGTCTGCGGCGGCAACGCCCGCTGTTCGACCTGCCGCGTGTTGGTTGAAAGCGGTTCCGAGTTTCTTACGCCGCCGACGCCCGCAGAACTGGCGCTGTCGGCAAAGATGGGCTTTCCGCCGAAAGTGCGGCTGGCCTGCCAGACTCGAGTAACCGGCGGACCGGTTGGATTGCGTCGCTTGATCATCGATGAAACCGATTACAACATGATCGCCGCGGGCACTCCCGCCGAGGCCATGCGCAGCTTGGGCGAAGAACGCGTGCTGGGATTGTTCTTTCTTGATATCCGCGATTTCACGCCATTTGCGGAATCGCATCTGCCCTACGACGTCATTCACATTCTCAACCGTTTCTTCATGGTGGTGCGGCGCGCGCTCCAAGCCCATCGCGGCCGCGTCATAGAAGTTGCCGGCGACGGTCTGTACGCGGTTTTCGGCCTGGAAGAGGAACCGGCGACGGCCGCCGCCCATGGCGTCGCCGCCGGGCTGCAAATCCTGAATGAGGTGGCTGCCCTCAATCGCAACTATCTCGAGCCGTATTTCCGGCATCACATTGAGGTCGGCATGGGCTTTCATTTTGGCCGCGTGATCTGTGGCCAGGTCGGCATCGGCCTGGACGGCGCCCTGAGTGTCATCGGTTATCCCGTCAATGTGGCGGCACGCATTCAAGCCGCCACCAAACAGCTCGACAACAGTTTTCTGGTATCTGCCGCGGCTTTTGACCTTCTGCCACTGCCGCCGGAAAATGCCCGCAGCGCTGAGATCAACCTCAAAGGCGTGAGCGGCACCTGCAGAGTCTATCTCCTGGGCCGGCCATATGAGTCCGTTGCCCCGGCAGCAGGTTCGCCAGACCAAGCATGAGGCCCGGTTCACCAGCAGCCTGTGGGAGAAAACGGCGCAGTGCGGCTGCCAGGCAAGAAGACCAAATCCGCAGGCGGGCAAAGCTTCCAACGGATTGGCGGGAATCTGCCGTACCCTCCCGCCACAAAACGCGAGAGCGAGCACCCATGCCTCCCATCTACCTGGATTACAACGCCTCCACACCGGTCGCTGCCGAGGTATTCGAAAGCATGCGGCCTTTTCTCACGGTCAACTTTGGCAATGCCAGCAGCAGTCATGCCTGTGGCCGGCAATGCCGCAGCGCGATTGCGCGGGCGCGCGAGCAGGTCGCCGATCTGCTCGGTTGTGCGCCGGAAGAAATCATCTTCACCAGCGGGGGCAGCGAGGCCAACAACCTGGCCATCAAGGGTTTTCTCGAGGCCTGCCCCGAAGCTGGAAATCACCTCGTCACCACGGCGATCGAGCATCCGGCGGTGAGTGAGGCATGCCGCTATTGGCAGCGCCGGCGCGGCTATCGCGTCACGTTTGTGCCGGTGGATGAATACGGCCGGGTGCAATTGCCGGAGTTGGAAGCCGCGCTGACGCCGCAAACCGCGCTGCTCAGCGTGATGCATGCCAACAATGAAGTCGGCACGCTGCAGCCGCTGGCAGACATTGCGGCGCTCGCACGCCGCCGCAATCTGGTGCTGCACTGTGACGCTGCACAATCGGTCGGCAAGGTGCCGGTCAGGATGAACGAGTTGGGCGTGGACATGCTCTCGGTGGCGGGGCACAAGCTTTACGCGCCGCTGGGCGTGGGTGCGCTCGTCGTGCGGCGCGGCCTGCAACTCGAGCCGCTGATTCACGGCGCCAGGCAGGAACAACAACGCCGCGCCGGCACGGAGAACGTCGCCGGCATCGTGGGCCTGGGCCAGGCCTGCGCGATGGCGCAGCGGGATTTGGTGCAACACATGACGCGCATGCAAACATTGCGCGACCGGCTGTGGCACGGCCTGCACAGCCGGATCCCGGAGCTGCGGCGTAACGGCCATCCCGACTATGGCCTGCCCAATACGCTGAGTGTGAGCTTCCGGGGAGTGCCCGCAAACACGCTGCTGGCGGAAATCGGCGAGCTGTTGGCGGTCTCGGCCGGGGCTGCCTGCCATTCCGCAGAAGAAATGGTGATCTCACATGTGTTGCAGGCCATGCAGGTGCCGCGTGAGTATGCCATGGGCACGTTGCGGCTATCGCTGGGACGATACACGACAGAGGAAGAAATCGACCGGGCGGTCGCGGTGCTGGCAGCCGGTGTCGCAAAACTGCGCGGCGCCTGAGGCGCTGCTTGCCGCGGCGCCATTCTGCGGCCGGAGTTACAGCGGGATAATTCGGAACTCTTGTGGAGGACTCTGAACGCGGGCGAAAGACTCCGTTCAGGAAAACTCCTTCAGGGCCGCGGCCAGCAGGGGGATCATAATTTCATGATGGCCGATGAAATTGTAGCCCTTGCCGCCCTGCAGGGTGGGCCGCTGCACCACATTCACGCGCGGTCGATAATGGTTGAACATGTCGAAGTTCGCGGTGAAAAAGTTGTTGACCGGCGGCGCAATATTGCGCGCAACCGTCAGCGCCTTCAGAAAGACTTCCGGCAGCAGAACATTGGAACCCAGGTTGAGTACCACCCCGCCTTGATTGAGGCGCGCCACCTGCGCCGCGAAGATTTTGAAATCGCGATAAGACAATTCACCGTACGCGGCGCCGTCAGCATTGGGATGCTGATGAATGATGTCCGTGCCAATGCCGACATGCACGGTCACCGGTATCTCCCGCGCGTAGGCATTCGCCAGCAAGCTCAGTTTCACGCCTGCCCCCGGTGCCTTCACCAACGCCTCGCCCATCGCCTCGCCCAGGCCCACTTCGCGGCCGCGGGCGCGCGCCACCGTCCCATTGATAAACTCGCCGGTCTCGGCGGCCATGCCGAACGAACCGTCCGCCAGACCATCGGCAACTTCCTCGGAGGTTTGGCCGAACAGCGCCAGTTCCGTGTCATGCACCACGCCGGCACCGTTCATCGCCAGGCAGGTGATGAAGCCGCGCTGCATCAAGTCCACCAGGATGGGTGACAGCCCGACCTTGATCACGTGCGCACCCATCATCACGATGATGGGCTTGCCTTGTGCCCGTGCCGCCAGCAGATGCTGGACGAATTCGCGCAGATCCTTCGCGGCCAGGATGTTCGGCAGCGAGTCATAGAACGTCTCAAAAAAATCCCCGCGGCGAAACGGCCGCGCGAGCTCCTCACGATGCACTTTGCTGAAACGCTGCTGCACCGGGTAGGTATGGACGCGAGCGAGATCGATCTGTTCGTACTTCGACACGGCATTCCTCCACGGCTTCGATGCCGCACATTCAGCGTATTCAACGCTCTGATTGCATTCCGGAAACGGTGCGACGCCGATGGTTAACCTCGTCGATGGCGCTGGCATCGACCATCAAATAATTGTCAATACCGGACACCAAGCTGCTGAACATGCGATCCTGGTAATTGACCTTCTCACACCAAAACGTTTTCCGCAGCACATATTCTCCACAGAGGCTGGGCTCAAATTCCAGGGAATACCGGCGGTCACGCTCAAATTGCACGGAAATGAGGTAAACCAGCCGAACAAAGGGAAACCTGTAGAAGGGCACGACCGACTGCCTTATTTGTATCGCACTGCCCGGAGACAAATTGTCGAAGACAATTTCATCCTGACTGATTCTCCGCTTGAGGATCAACCCGCGGCTGGCAGTCACGGTGCTGCTGCCTGCGTGCCGGACGTGCTGCAAGATGAGGGTATTCTCCAGATAGTATTTCAATTTCCACAGCTTCGGCGTGGTGACGTGATAGTATTCAATCATGTCTACTGTCAGGCGTCTGAGCGTTGGCGACTGGGGCGGCTCCACTTCCCTGACTGTTGGCGTCGCTGGTTCATAAACCTCCGGATAGCAGCCGAGAGATTGCAGCAGAAAGCAAAGAACCGCCGCTGCCACACAACACTTGCTCAAATTCGGCATACTCATCTCCCCTTGCATTTCCCAAAATTGGGCACGCCCGCGACCCTGGTGGCAATGCCGGCAATCTAGGCCGCCGGGAAACAAATGCAAGACGAATTTGCGACGCAACAAGCGCGGCCCGCACGCCAGAGCGCTGGAATGCCGCGGGCTCACAACACCAAGCGGCCGCCACCGAAAGGGATGAAAGGCCTTGAGGCGCTCAACCTCAAAACAAAATTCCAGAGAATCTTTGATTCCAGGGCAGGAAGACTGAACCGCGGTGAGCGCAGCGGCATGACGACAAAGATGGGTGTGACTGCAGGAGACGTTGCCGGGGGAAATTGGTCAGGAGGTTTGTGCGGAGGGTGGAAGCGTGGGAGAAATGACTGCGGGCGGCCGGCCAGTTTCGATGAAATGCGTGCAAAAGCAAGCCTGGAACCGCGCGAGAAAATTCTTTTGATCGTGTTCGCCTGCCGATCAACTTCGCGGCGCGATCGCCTCTTCAGCGTTTGCTGAAATATCTGCCAAAGAGCACATCACTCAACTGCACGGCTTCCTTGGAATAGGGATTGACGTTGCGCAGGCCCAGCTCGGCATCCAGCACGGCTTTGGCTTCCTTCCAGGTTTGCAGGGGCTCCAACCGGTCAATGAACTCGAGGTAGGCATCCGCATCACGCTGAAAAATTTTTCGAATGAAGGCCTTGCGGTTCTTGTCGTCGATGAGATGATATAACGAGGGAAATGGCCCGGCGGGCTGTTGCTCGATCTTGGCGCGATGTACCAACGGCTCTTCCGTATCGAAGCGAATCTTGAGCTTGTTCGCCGGCGCGGCTTCGGCGGCTGCCTCCGGCTGCTGCGGCACCGGCGCGGTTCCTTCGGCGGGCGCAACCGACTCACTCACCGTGGCGGGTTCTGTCCCCTCAGGATACCAATCGGCTTTTTCCCGAATCACGATGCCGGCTGGAGCCTGCGCGGCTGCCGGTGGGGGCGCGTGCTGCAAATCGCTCACCGCCGCCTGCACGAGCTGACTTTCGATTTCGCTGGCAGCCTCTTCCAGGACTTTGGTCATGTCAACCGACACCAGCGCGGCGCCTTCGCGTGCCGTCAGCGGGAGCGTCGCCGTGCCGTTCTCGAGATGCCGCGCCACCAGGGTCTCGATTTCAGTGATTTCCCACGCTTCCTTTTTGGTGAACTCCGGCAGCAGGTTTTCCGCGAGCTCGGCCAGGTTGCGTTCAAACAGCATGGCGAGCACGGTTTGGTTGTCAATGAGAAATCCGTCCTGCGGCGCAGCGATGCCCAGCAGCGCGGCGCAATAGCGCTGGTATTGCTTCAGGTCTTGCACGAGCGCCGGAACCGGATTTTTGCCATACACCTCCCGTTCCACTTGATGGCAGGCGGCATGGAAGGCCTCTTTGGTAACCGGGCCCGGCGGGTAGGCGGCAATGCGATCCAGCAGGCCGCGCAAATACTGCTGCTCCTCGCCCAGTCCGCGCAGGACAATGACGATGTCATCGCGCTCGCGTTCCACTTCATGGCGATAGAGCAGATGTTCGAGCGCACTGCGCGGCTTGGCGAGCACGTCGAATTGCAGGCTCACGCCAAACGTCAACACCGGCCGGAGTTCGGAGCGGTCAAACACCAGGCGCTCCGCCAGCATATCGCGCAGGCGGCGCAATTGCTGGCGCAGCTCGGCATCATCCAGTTCGTATTCCCGCAGCGTATGCAACCCGAGCGGCTTTTCTTCGCGCACGAGCTTGCGCGCCCGCTGGCGGAACAAGCCTTTGAGAATCTCGGGAATCTCCGCGGCCAGCAGCTCGCGCAGGGGGATTGCGTCGCGCCTGGCGAGCAGCCGCTCCTCCAGGGCGATGACCAGCTTTTCCCGCTCCTTTTCCCAGTAATCACGCTTGGCACGCCGCCGTGTGCGGCTGGCGGCTGCCGGCGCTGACGGGCTTTGCATGTCCTCTGGCATCATTTGTCGTCCTGCCCGCAGGGGCAATCACCCCATGTGGGCGCAAGCATTAGACACGTTGGGCGGGCAAATTGCCCGCGGCGCCAAAAGGCGCAACGATCTCGCTATTCTTCCTCTTCTTCGTCTTCCGCCACCACGCGCGCCACCGCCGCAATGCGATCATCCTTGTCCAGCTTGATGAGCTTGACGCCCTGCGTATTGCGGCTGATGACTTTGATGTCCTTCACCTTCTGTCGAATGACCACGCCCTTCTCGGTGATGATCATGAGATCGTCATCATCGACGACTTCCTTGATGTCCACCATCTTGCCGGTCTTGTCGGTGGCTTTCAGTGTGATCAGGCCCGAGCCGCCGCGGTGCTGGACTTTGTAGTCCTTCAGCTCACTGCGCTTGCCGTAGCCGTTTTCGCTCACCACCAAGATCGTGGCTTCCCGCTTGAGTTCCACCATGCCGACCACAAAGTCACCCTTCTCGAGCTCAATGCCCTTGACGCCGCTGGCGCCACGGCCCATCTCGCGGACCTCGTTCTCGTGGAACCGAATCGCCTGGCCGTTGTGCGTCCCCAGCATCAGATCCATGTTGCCGTCGGTGATCTTGGCCTCGATCAGCTCATCCCCCTCTTCGATGCTGATCGCGGCAATGCCGGTTTTGCGGGGATTGGAGAAGGCACTCAAGGCCGTCTTCTTCACGAGACCGTTCTTGGTGGCAAACGCCACGAAATGCTTCTCGTCGAATTCCTTCACCGAAACGAAGGCGGCGACTTTTTCCTCCGGCGCCAGCGAGAGCATGTTCACAATCGCCCGGCCCTTGGCGCCTTTGCTGGCCTGCGGAATGTCGTACACTTTCACCCAGTAACACTTGCCCTGGGTGGTGAAAAACAGCACGTAGTGATGTGTCGAGGCGATGAAGAGATGCTCGACCCAGTCTTCGTCACCGGTCTTCGCGCCGGTCACGCCGCGGCCGCCGCGGCTCTGCCGGCGATAGCTCGACACCGGGAAGCGCTTGATGAAGCCGCTGTGCGAAATGGTGATCACCATGTCTTCTTCGGCGATCATGTCCTCGATGGTGAACTCGCTGGTTTCCGAAACGATCTCGGTGCGGCGCTCATCGGCATACTTGTCGCGCAGCTCCTTCAGCTCCTTGGCGATCAGCTCCATGCGCTTGACCTTGTCCGCCAGCAGGGCTTTCAACTCCTTGATGAGTTTCTGCACTTCGCGATATTCCGCCTCGATCTTTTCGCGCTCCAGGCCGGTGAGGCGCTGCAGGCGCATGTCCAAAATCGCCTGCGCCTGAATCTCGCTGAGCTTGAATTTCTTCATCAAGCCCTCCTTGGCGGTTTGGGGATCCTTGGCCTTCTTGATCAGCGCGATGACCTCATCAATGTTGTTGATGCAGATGCGCAAGCCTTCGAGGATGTGGGCGCGCTTTTCGGCCTTGTCGAGCTCATACTTCGTGCGGCGCACCACGATCTCATGGCGAAAATCGAGGAAATGCTGCAGCATCTGCTTGAGGTTGAGCACGGTGGGCACGCCGTCGACCAGCGCCAGCATGATCGCGCCGAAGGTGACGTGCATCTGCGTGTGCTTGAAGAGATTATTGAGCACCACTTCCGGCACGGCATCGCCTTTGAGCTCAATCACCAGGCGCATGCCGTCACGGTCGCTTTCGTCGCGCACGTCGCGAATGCCTTCGATCTTCTTGTCCCGCACGAGCTCCCCGATCTTTTCATGCAGCGAGGCCTTGTTCACTTGATAGGGCAGCTCGGTGACGATGATGTTTTGGCGGCCGCCGCGCACTTCCTCCAGCACGGTGCGCGCGCGCACTTGCATGCGGCCGCGGCCGGTGCGGTAGGCCTCGTCAATGCCCTCGGTGCCGTAGATGATGCCGCCGGTGGGAAAATCCGGCCCTTTGACAATCTTCATCAGCTTGTCGATGCTGAGGTCGGGATTCTTGATCATCGCGTGCAGTGCATCGATGATTTCGCCGAGATTGTGCGGCGGAATGTTGGTGGCCATGCCCACGGCAATGCCGGAGGAGCCGTTCACCAGCAAATTGGGCAGCAGCGTCGGCATCACCGCCGGCTCTTTCAGGGTTTCGTCGAAGTTGGCATTCCACGCCACCGTGTCTTTTTCGAGGTCGCGCAACACTTCCTCAGCGATGGGCGTGAGCCGCACTTCGGTGTATCGCATGGCCGCCGGCGAATCGCCGTCCACTGAGCCGAAGTTGCCCTGGCCGTCCACCAGCGGGTAGCG
>JBBIKM010000121.1:0-16715 GCA_037445455.1 bacterium
AGGATCCTTGCAGGCGGACATGATGATGGCCATACATTTCAAGGTAACAGACCACCCGGGAATCAAAGCCGGGACAAGAATCCAACTTTCTCTCACCACCGGATAGAACAGGGCCAGCGGATGAGAAGACAAGAAGCTCAATTCGTCGGCGTTCGTCTATCGTGGGAGCGCCCCAGGGGCAGCGGTTTTCAGCTTGTCTGAAAATCCGCAGCAGGTGCCTGGATTCAAGAACAAAGCATGCGAGCGTGGGGGCAAAATCATTTTGGGGCAGTCTATTTTCAAATCAGAATGATTTTGCCCAATCTTGACGTGCCAATCACCAAACCCCAAATCTCATCCAGCCCCGGAACCGTGCAAACATCTTGAGTGATCTGCTTATGAAAAAAACTCAGCGCAATCTTCTGCTCGCCATTTCCCGCTTGCTGCTTGCCCTCTGCCCTTTGTCCCCTGCCTTCGGCCAGGAGGTGCCGGGAAAAATCGCCGTCGACATTCAAACAACGCTCAACGCCCTGCTGGCCGACGAGGACACGGACGGCGACAAGAAGATCACCATTGACGATGCGCACCTGGTTGGCAGCGAACAGGGTGACAAGCGCTTTTGGATGCGGACCGTGGAGAATCAAGTCTTCGAAGTCTCCGGCACCTACTATCTTTCAAATCTTCTGCAGGAGTTAAAGCTGGCGGAAGCGGAAGCAGCACCGGACGGCACCGCACAGCTCGCCGCTGCACGCATCTTCGAGCCGCCGGTTGATCGGCTGTCGCGCTCGATCAAGGAACTGTTTTGGTCCGGCTTGACCCGGCGCGTTGACGAAGAGGGCTTGCAGACCATTCTCGCTGATGAAAAGACCAACACCATCGACGGCATGCGTTACGTATACGTTCCCGCCTCCGACCAAACCGCATTCGACTATTTCACCGGCGTGGCGCAGCGCCATCCGGAATGGAGAATGAAAGTCGTGCGCCTGCCGCGCAACATCAGCGCGCCATACGTGCGCAACCTCGATGGCCGGCACGGCATTCTGAGCCTGGCGCTTGTGCCCCGCCCGGGTGGCGGCTACGAGGGGCTTCCTTTCGTGGTGCCGGGCGGCCGCTTCAATGAAATGTATGGCTGGGATAGTTACTTCATCGCGCTGGGTCTTCTGCACGACGGCCGCACCGAGCTGGCCAAGGCGATGGTGGATAATTTTGTCCATGAGATCACCCACTACGGCGCCATTTTGAACGCCAATCGCACTTATTATCTCACGCGCTCGCAGCCACCTTTTCTCACCTCGATGGCCCTTGCGGTTTATCAGCACCTGCCCAGGGAGGCGGCGAGCAAAGCCTGGCTCCAGGGCGTGCTTGCGGCCGCCATCCAGGAATATCGCACGGTGTGGATGAACCCTGATCGGCTGACGAAAATTGGATTGAGCCGCTATTTTGATTCCGGGTTTGGCGCGCCTCCGGAAGTGGAGCCCGGACACTTTGACGTGGTGTTCGCAGCCCATGCCAAAAAACACGGCATGGCCGCCGGCGAGTTTGAAGCAGCCTATCGCGCGGGCAGGCTGAAAGAACCGGAGTTGGATGCCTATTTTGTGCACGATCGCGCCATGCGTGAATCCGGACATGACACCAGCTATCGCCTCGAAGGCCGTTGCGCGAATCTCGTGACCGTTGATCTCAATTCGTTGCTATACAAGATTGAGAGGGATATTGCCAAAATAATTGAAGAAGAATTCGCCGGCGTTTTGAAGTTCGGCAAAGGCCGGGCGGAACGCAGCGCAGACTGGCGCAAAGCGGCGGAAAGGCGAAGGGACTTGATGAATCGCCATCTGTGGAACGCTGAACGCGGCATGTTCTTCGATTACGACTTTGTGCAGAAGCGCCAGACGGCCTATGAAAGCGCGACGACGTTCTACCCGCTGTGGGCCGGCGCAGCGACCCCCGAGCAAGCGGAGCGCCTGGTGCGCAGCGCGTTGCCCCTGTTCGAGATGCCGGGAGGCCTCGCCGGCTCAACTGAAGCGTCGCGGGGAAGGATCACGCCGGAACACCCGCCGCGCCAATGGGATTTTCCCAACGGCTGGGCGCCGCATCAAATGCTGGTGTGGCAGGGGTTGATCAATTATGGCTACAATCGCATCGCGCAGCGTTTGATTTATCGCTGGCTTTATACCATCACATTCAATGCGGCGAATTACAACGGCACGGTTCCTGAAAAATTCGATGTGGCAACGCGCTCGCATCAGGTGTTTGCCGAGTATGGCAATGTCGGCACCAAGTTTTCGTACATCACCCGCGAGGGCTTTGGCTGGACCAATACTTCCTATCAGCTCGGCGTCAGCCTGCTGCCGCAGGAGTGGCGCGACAGTTTGAACCGGCTGATTCCACCGGAATGGCTCTTTTGAAACGCAACTCGCGGAGAAGGAAGTACCCCAATTTCTTTCCTGAAGCTGCCGGCCGCACAAAGCGCTTGCGAATGGCGCAGCGAAAAGCTAAACTTCGCAGGAATGAATCTCGCAACAACAAGGCGGCCGCGATGACCTCCAAACAACGCATGCAGCGCGCGATGGCGCTGCAAGTCCCTGATCGTGTTCCCGTGATGTGCCAGCTTTCTCTCGGGCACTATTTCCTGCATGCCGGCCTCGAGCCGCTCGACATTTGGTACACCTCCGAGGGCTTTGCCGAGGCGCTCATCAGACTGCAGCAGCGCTACGGTTTTGACGGCATTCTGGTCAATCTCCCCGGCCGGGATCCCAATTATGAAAACTTCCTGGACAAGATCGAAACCGGCAGCCGCGAGCTGCGCTGGCGCAATGGCAATTACACCATTTTTCCAGTGGACGACAATCCACATTATTACCAGGCGGACGGCACGCGCTATTTCCCGAAGTTCGAAGAAATCGATCCCGGGCAACTTTACTATGTCGATCCCTGGGATCTCACCGATATCACTTATCCCTACACCTGGGGTTTTGAAAGCGAGCCGCGCCCCTGCAGCGATTTCTTTCCGGAGTATCATTTTGACACCATCAAACTGGTGAAGGCCCGGGCGGGCGCGGGCATTTCCGTGCATGCCGAAATTTTCTCGCCGTGGTCCCAGTTCCTGGAACTGCTGAACTACGAACACGCCTTGATGGCCATCCTTGACGATCCCGGCAAATGCCAGGCCTGCCTCGAGCGGCTGGCCGAGGGTGCGATCGACCTGGCCAAAAGGCAGGCGGCCTGCGGCGTGGATGCGATTCTGATCTCCTCGGCCTTTGCCGGCGCCGGCCTGATCTCGCGTGAACACTACGAAGAATTCGTTCTGCCCTGGGAGAAAAAAATCATCACCGAGGTGCACGCCGCCACCGCCATTCCCATCTACACGCATACGTGCGGCAGCATCGGCGACCGCCTCGATTTGATGATGCAAACCGGCACCAACGGCATCGATACGCTCGATCCGCCGCCGCTCGGCACGGTGGAATTGGCGGAGGCAAAAAAGATTCTGGGAGGAAGAGTCTTCATCAAGGGAAACATCGATCCGGTGAATACGCTGCTCAACGGCAGCCCTGCAAAAGTCAAAGCAGACGTGCAACAGCGGATCGCGATCGGCAAGCCGGGTGGCGGCTACATCCTCAGCTCGGCCTGCTCGGTGGCGCCGCATACGCCGCCGGCCAACATCGAATTGCTGGCGCAACTGGCGGAAGAAATGGGGAAGTACTCGCCGGACGAGGCGCGCGCCTAGCGCCGGTGGCGTGCGCCACGAGCCAACCGGTGCCTCGGTTTCCGACAACGGTACTGACTTCTTCCCCGCCGTCCCGCGGCGGCAGCGCGGTTGTTTGGAATTCGATGCCGTTGCCCTGCCGTGCACCCGCCAAACCGTTCGCGCCCTCCGGCTCAATACCAGCCAGGCAGCGGCATGCCGCACTTTCCAAACGCGCAATCCGCTGCGTATGCTCGCCCTGCTTCCGATACTGACTTCTCCACCCGCAAAGCCAGCGCCCGCCCTCCTGTTTCGCCACGCGGCCCTGCAGCCAACCGGCGGTGAACCTTTTTTGAGAACGGATGAACATGAAACAATGGTATGAAGAGCTGTTTGAAAACTACGCGAGAAAGTACGACCGCGAGAATTTCACCCAAGGCACCCGCGGCGAGTGTGATTTCATCGAAGACGAAATTGCATTTGACCGCAGCAGGAAGATTCTGGACATCGGTTGCGGCACGGGCAGGCATGCCATTGAACTGACCAGGCGAGGATATTCCGTCGTGGGAGTCGATCTCTCCGCGGCGCAATTGCAACGCGCCAGAGAAAAGGCAGCGGCGGAAAACCTGCATATCGTTTTTGAAAGGCATGACGCCAGAAATCTGCCCTTTCGGCAGGAGTTCCAGGTGGCCATCATGCTGTGCGAGGGCGCGTTTCCGTTGATGGAAACTGACGAGATGAATTTTCAAATTCTCCACAGCGCCGCCCGCGCCTTGCAGCCCAACGGGAAGCTGATTTTCACCACGCTGAACGGACTGTTTCCTCTTTTTCACTCCGTCAGGGAATTCCTGAATGCAGCGACGCAAGCAGGAAATGCCAGCAACGCACAAAACACGTTTGATCTCATGACTTTCAGGGATTACAACGTGATCTCATTTGAAGATGACCTGGGGAACAAGAAGGAGTTGCACTGCAACGAAAGGTACTACGTGCCGTCGGAAATCACCTGGCTGCTGAAATCGCTCGAATTCAAGACCGTTGATATTTTTGGCGCGAAGCTTGGTGCCTTCAGCCGCTCGAAAGCATTGACCACCGCAGACTTCGAAATGCTGGTCATCGCGACGAAGTAAGTATGCCGCCTGCGCACCGGCTCCGGTCGGCGGCAATAGCCCACCAGCCCGGCCCCGTCTGGCGGCCGAACTTTTTTCCCCATTCACCGCGCGGGCCGCATTGCAGGTATATCTGTTTGGCAGGAGATGCCTCCGGCGTGCGTCTGGTGCCGCGGGCGTCTGACAACCGGCTCTTGATGTTGCAACGACGCCGGGGCGCACAGGCTGATTGCGATCGGCTTGGCAGCCGTACGCGTCCCAGCGGCCGTGTGTTCCTTGACAGCGATTTCTCCTGGCAGTGCCCCCGGTTCGGTGGCCGCCCATATTCCATTTTGAAATGTTCAGAAAAGCATTGTTGTCGTCACGTGAAACTTCAGCGAAGAAATGAGGAGAATATGCCAGGCATCTTTGGACTAGTCGATCCGGCCGCGCACAGCGAGCTCACAAACAAGGCGGCGCAGAAGATGATGCAGACCCTGCTGCATGACCCGCGCTATCAGTGGGCCGTGAAACAGTCATCGGCTGCCACCATGGGCGTGGTGCACTTGGGCATCACGAGTTGGCAGCAAGCATGTTCTGTGGTGAGCAGCGCGGACGGCCGTTACCAGTTGGCTTTTGAAGGAGAGTTGTTCAATGTTGCCGAACTGCAGTACGCGCTGGCGGAAAACCGGGAAGAAGACAGCAGGCCGGCTTCTCCCTTGCATTTCGTATTGCACCTGCTGATCCGCTTGGGCCCTGCCGCCCTGCCCCATTTCAACGGTCTTTTTCAACTGGCATTCCGGGACAATCTCAAACAGGAACTGCTGCTCGCCGGCGACCGCATCGGCCTGCGCTCGCTCTATTTGGCGCATCAGGGTGAACGACTGGCTTTCGCGCCGGAGGTGAAAGCGCTGCTGGCGCTGCCGTGGGTCTCCCGCGAGATCGACATGCATGGCGTGATGCAGTTCCTGCAGTATGGCAATGTGCTGGGCGACCGCACTTTCTTCGGTGCCGTGCGGTTTCTCCCCGGCGGTTGTTACGCCATTCATCATCGTGGCCAGCTCAGCATCGCGCGTTACTGGGGCATCAACTTCGAAGGCGAGAGCAAGCTCGAGTTGAAGACGGCGCAAGAACGTTTTGTGGAATTGTGGCAGCGGGTAATCCGCCGCCAAAGCGCAGACGCCGGGAAACTGCGGCTGGGTGTGCTCCTGAGCGGCGGGCTGGATTCGCGCTTGATCTTATCGGCCTGCGTTGCCCAGGGCAAGAAGCTGCCGACTTTCACAATGGGCGACCCGGAGAGCCTGGATGTCCGTCTGGCCAGGAAAACCGCAGCCGCCGCCGCGTGTCGCAATCTCTTCGTGCCGATCGCGGCGGAAAGCTTCATGCAAGGATTGGAGCGTGTCGTCCATCTCACCGACGGCATGTTCAATTGCTTTCACGCCAAGGTCAAGCATCTTTTCCCCAGCCTGGCGGCGAACGCAGACGTCGTCCTCGAAGGGCTGTCTCCCATCGACAACTTCTTCTCCAAACGGCGGCGGCTGCTCGCCAAATGGTTCCTGCACAACGATCCCTATTTGTGGTTCCACGACCGGTTTGTGCACAACAACATTTTTGCCATTCCGGTCAAACCCCATGGCCGCCTCAACCTGATCGATCCCAGCCTCCACCCGCTGTGTGATTGCGCCAGGCCCCACCGGGATCTGGACAGCCTGGTATGCTGCGAAACCTGTCCGAACGCCGGGCCCACGCAATTCCTGGATCGTTTCTTCTTCTATCATCGCATCCCGCGGTTTTCCGCATTCGGCGCCCGCTTGTTGCGCACGGTAGCGGAGGTCCGTTGTCCGTATTTTGACAAGGACGTGCTGGAATTCGCCACCCACCTGTCACCGGACCACCGTTGTGGCGACAAAGTGCTGCAGAAGCACGCGATTGGTTTGTTGACGCCGGCCCTGGCGCAGATTCCCTGGGAACGCAGCGGCGTGCCGTTGAACGCCAGCCGCCTGCAGACGGATCTGGCGGTCGGGCGGAAATACCTGCGGGAACGGACGCATGAATTCCTGGAACATCGCTGCAAGGTCTCGATCAAAAGCCTGCGGCCCGACAAGCTGCTCAATCTCGATGAAATGTTGCGCAGCGCACCGGTCTTGCAGGAATACCTCTGCAGCCAATTGCTCGAGCAACCTCAACCTTCGGGGATTTTCAACCGCCAAACACTGCGCTCGCTCTTTGAGCGTCACCTCAGCCGCGCCGGAAATCACGCGGATTTATTGGGACGCGTGCTCACGGTGGAAACATGGCACAGGCTGTTTGTCCGCAACACGGTCGCCCAGGAGGTTCCACTCCCGGTCAAGAGTGAATGCACCTCACCTGCAGCAGCCGGCATGTCGCTGGCGTAAATCAGCGCGAGGCGGTTGGACACCAGAAACGGTTTTGGGTTGAATGTGTCACGAGGAAGGGTTTGAGCGGCTGGTGTTGGCGCCGGCGGTTGCGTCGCCACTTCAAGTTTGCAACGGCAAACAAGAAGGGAACCCGAAGATTCCCTTGTTGCCAATGGCTGTGCTTTTGCCGTGGCCGCGGAGCAAGGCACCATGGGGGTGAGATCGGCATCCTGCCCCTATTCTCTCACCAGCACCACTTGCGCGGCGTCGGCCTTCACGACACCTGCCAGAAACTGGCGATACGCTTCATATTGTTGGGCCGGCAGCCGGTTCGCCCGCATCTCCAAGCGGCGAACGTAAAGCAACGCGCCCTGCTCCAGCACAACGGTTGCCGCCTCATAACTGCCGAATGAAGTCGTGAGTTTGACCGGTTCCGGCAAAACCTCGATGGCAAAACCCTCGGGCAGGGAATAGTGAATGCTGTCGACGTTCAGATAGGCGTAGTTCAGAAACACCGGGTGCTTGCGGTCCGGCATCGCGGGCGGCACATATTTCCGGCGCTCCAGGAGATTCGGACACACAAACATGCGTGAGCCGGAAACGGCGGCAAACCGCGGCAAGGTGAGGGTGAGCGGCAAGGTGATCTCGCTGCTCTTGCGCTCGAGGCCGGAAAAATCGACGCTGGTAATTTGAAAGCTGCCGATGGTAATTTGCCGGCGCAGCCAGTCCTCCCGTTCGCGCGGGGCGCTGTGTGCGAGTGCCGAACGCACGCGTACGTGCTGATTGCCGGTATAGCGCGTACGCACTTCCGCGCTCGCGTTGCCCGCCGGGTCAATGAGAACCCACGCCTGCCGAATTTGCTGATTGTCACCGGCCTGGCTGCGCGGCGTGCGCAGCAACTTCCCGCCTTCCGGCGTCACCACCAACGCATGGCGATCTTCATTGCCGCTGCCCACCCGGCCAAAGGGCATGAGAGCATTGGTGCATTCCAGCCACAATGTGTCCCTGGCGAGCGGCACGCAGACAATCATATGATTGAATTGATTGCTGGGAAAATCCGCCAGCACGTCGGCGGCGTCCGCACCGTTGTTGATGAGCGCGGGCCAGGCGCGGAGGTCAACCGCCGCCAGCATCGCAATCATGTAGTTCGACAGGGCCTTGCAATCGCCGTAGCCGCGGGTGCTCACGTAGGTGGCATCAAATGGCTGCCAGCCGCCGATGCCGAGCTGCACACTCACGTAGCGCGTGGTTGACTGCAAATATTCATACAGCGCTCTTGCCTTGTCGCGAGGATTGGCAAAGGGCGCGGTGAGACGCCTCACCTGTTCCAGCGCTACCGGCGGCAAAACGGTCCGGCCTTGCGCGAGTTGGTGGAACCACCGGCCGAATGATTCCCAGGAGGACATGTCGCCGCTGTAACCGGCAATTTCGAACTGCGTGGGTGCCGTGAGCACGCCATCGATCTGCTCCCACCACGCAGGCCCTTCCGCCTCAGGCTCGAACGGCTGCAGCATGGTTGCCTGCCAGCGCAGGGTCTTGAATTTCTCATGATTTTCGAGCTGGGGCTCGCCGATCGCACCGCGCAGAGAGTAGCGCACCGGCATCTCCGCCGGCACGGTCAACTCGAAGCTGGAATATTCCACCGGAAGATCATGCTCTTGCGGATACCAGGAGGGCCAACTGATCAAGCCCTGGTGTGCCATCTCGTATTCGAAAACCACGGTGTACGGATAGACTTCATGGTAAAGTTGAGCATACCGCACGCGATGATCTTCATAAAGTGAATAGTCGGAAATGGCGCTCTCGTCTTTGAGATCACTCTTTTTGAGCTCGCGGATTTTGCGACCCTGCGCGTCCAACAGGCTGCCCTGCAGGCTTTTCAGCGTGCGGAAGCGGTCATAAAACACCACCTGCAACGCATGTTTGCGGCCGTTCCGGTTGAGAACCGTGACGGCGCGTTGCACATGCGTATTGGCAAGCCCCGGTGCCGTGACGGTGAAGCGCAGCCTCTCCGAACGCACGACCGCATCTGCGCCGGCGGCCAGCGCGGCGGGGAGACGGGCAACATCGAACGGCGATGGACTCTCCTGCGCCACCGTTGCCGCGCGGAACGGGCACCCGGCAACCAGCAGCAAACAAACAGAGACAAAGCGGCGTGCAGAGCAGGTTTTCATTTGCTCCCCTCCGCTTTTGAGGTTGCGGTGGCGCGCTTGAGCACGACCTGCTGCGCATGCGCGGCGACAATACGATCGTAGAAGTCGCGCAGGCCTTTGTATTCCTGCGGCTGGAACTGGATTTTGCGAATCACGATCTGACTGATCATCTGCAAGTGGCTGCCGTTCACTGCCATGGTCCGCAGGAACTTCGCCCCACCGCCGGCCAGCTCCACGGAAATGTTGCCGGGGAGATCCTGCACCACGTAATCGCCCGGCAGCCGCAAGTTGATGGTGTAGAATTGAACGCGGCCATAGGCATAATCCACGGGAAAAGTGCGCCGCGGGTTTCTGAGAGGATTGGCTTCCGTACGGCCGAAAAACATGGGATTGATGTAGAGGTTGTCTCCGGCCGCGTGGGCGTGTTCCGTGCTGGTAAAATGGGCTTGTACGAGCAGTGGCACATCGCTTGAATCACGATTGCTGATGACAAACGAATCCAATTGCGCTCCCGCCAGGCCGTTGAGCCAGCCGTCTTGCAGGAGATCCTCCTCCTTTTTGCCGTCGCGCAGACCCTGGCGGTCAAACAATGCGCTGTAGCCCCGGCTGCTGGCGGTGAAACTGCCGGTGATGGTGCCATCGGCGGCCAACGCTGCGTTAACGAGTGTCTCACGAGAATGTGTTCCGGGATTGACGATGTGGACCCACTGGGGATTCTTTTCCTTCACCAGCCAGCCGACTTGATTGAGGGCCGCCACCGGCAGCAGGTCGAACGGGCGCAGCGGATCGGTGGCATCGAGCAGATACTCTTTGGTCCCGATCTTGACATGGGTGAGAACGTGATCGAATTGCGAGAGCAGGGAATAGACAACGATTACGCGACCGTTGTCGCGCGTGCTGATGAGCACGGGATGCGCCTCCAGACCGGCGGCGCGCAACATGCCGGTGAGCATGAGAGCGATTTCCGGCCCGCCGCCGCGCCGGGCACGCCAGGCCTGATCCAGGCTCACGTCCGTGACAAAACCGCGCGTGCCGTCCCAACTCATGGTCGTACGCACATAGTCGTAAATGCGGCGCATCTTCGCTTCCGGATCAGACATGCCTGCGGTGAGCGCTCTGGCCTGCTCGCGCAGCACGCCATGCCGATCGATCTGCCGGCCAAAATTGTCCGCGTCCAGCAGCTCGGCCGCCAGTTCTTCCCAGGTGTGCATGACCTTTTCTTCCATCCCCGTGCCGGGCGGACGAATGCTGGCGAGTTGGAACCGCATTTGGGCGCAGTAGTCATCGACGGTGGTCATAAACGGCTCTTCGCGCAGCGCCGGCAGGTCTTTCATCACCCAACGATAGTACGTCGCTTTGAGGCGAGTGCCGCCGTTGGTGATAAACTGCCGCTCGCCGGATTCATGCACATCGAAATTGGAGATTTCCTGATGCACCAGGACGTAATTGAACATATTGGGAATTTCGACGCGCAGTTCGCTCCAGCGGGTCGGCTCGCTGTCTTGAAAGGACCAATTGGGCAAATAGACGGCGTATTTTGAATGCACGCGATAGCGATACTCCACCACGGCGCCAGGCACCAACGCCGGCAGCGCAAAGCGGACTCGCCGGTGCTCATTATCCACATTCTCATCGAAAATGGATTTCTTGTCAAGTTTCTCGCGCCGCACGGTGCCGTCGGCTGCGAGAATGAAGGTAGAGCCCTCGAGATCATGAATACGCTGGCTGCGGTCCTTGGCTCTGTAAGTCAAAATCACTTCACCCCACTTGAAGCCCGCCGGCGAAAGGATCTTGATGCGGCGATGGCGCCAGAAATCCACTTCATACTCCGTGTCGAACGACACTTCGCCATAATCACACAGGATGACGGCACTGGCGTTGGTATCGGCGGGAAACGATGTCATTTCCAAATCAGCGCGCGGCACTTCGCCCCATTTCATGGGTTTGTCCTGCGCCGGCAGCGGCATTCCGCCAAAAGCAAGAAACAGCAGCACCACGCCCACGGCGCACCGGCGGGTCATCTCGCGACGGTACCGGCTGCTGCAACCGATCGCGCCCCGCGATCGCGTGCGAAGAGAATAGTGTGATGGCATGTCTTTCTCCCATTTGGTCCCAACTATCATCCGGTGCCCGGTCACCTGGAATTCTTGCAGTCCCGGCCCCTTGGGGGGTCACGGGCGAAGCCAATGCTCGGAGCGATGCCCCCACCCGGGGACAGGGCTGCGAAATCACGGCAACAGGGCAATGGTCTGCTGCAAGCATGATGGCGTGCCAGCAGAAAAGCCGGTGCGGCAAACAATCAACGCGCAAGGCAGGTGCGCGCTCGCTATCAACTATGCGATCACCCCTGCGAGGCGTCAGAGACTACTGACAATCACCCACAAGTGCGAAACGCCCTCGCAATCACACTCCACAAGATTCCCCTTCAGCAGGATCCAGCTTCCCAACGAATCGCCCCGCACGGCGATTAGCACAACGCTCGTTTGAACGTGCAAGCAGCCCGGTGCCGCCCCGGCCAACTCTTGCCGCCCCGGCCGGAATCAGCCAAGGCGCGCGCCCGGCTGCTGGTAGACATCGGTGCTGAGGTACTTCAAGCCGGAATCCACCATCAAGGTGACGATTCTGGCCTGCGGCCCCAGCCGTTGCGCCACTTGAAGTGCGGCGAGGACATTTGCTCCCGAAGAGGTTCCAGCAAAGAGTCCCTCCTCACATGCCAAGCGCCTGGTCATGGCCTTGGCCTCCTCCGTGCTCACCGCGATGATTTCATCCACCAGACCGGCTTCCCAAAGCGGCGGAACGTAGCCAATCCCGACGCCTTCGATTTTGTGCGGCCCAGCCTGTCCACCCGACAAGACCGCGGATTCCGCCGGCTCGACGGCGATGATTTTGATTTTGGGATGGTAACGCTTCAACACGGTGGCCACCCCGCGCAACGAGGCGGCCGTTCCCACCGAATGAACAAAGGCATCGATGCGACCATTGGTCTGGCGCCAGATTTCCTCAGCCAGAGAGGCGTATCCGGCAATGCTGTCGTGATTGTTGAGCTGGTCGGTCCAAAAGGTATGAGGCTTTTGACTGAATTCCCGCGCTGCCGCGATCATATCCCAGATCAGCTTCTTCGTGGTGCGGCCGCCTTCACTTGCGATCAGTGTGAGTTCCGCGCCCAGGGCAGCCATCTGAGTCAATTTGTCTTGACTGAAGGCATCGGAGGTGATGAGGTGCAGCCGATACCCCTTTGCGACACCAACCAAGGCGAGTGAAATGCCGGTGCTGCCGCCGGTGTATTCGACAATGGTGTCGCCCGGCCGCAAGCGGCCGTCCTGCTCGGCCCGCACAATCATCGCCTGGGCCGCGCGGTCTTTCATGCTGCCGGTGGGATTCTCCCATTCCAGTTTCACGCAGATTTCCGCGCCGCCGTGCGGAACGACGCGGCACAGGGGCACGATCGCCGTATTGCCGATGGCCTGCAGAATGTTGGGAAGAATGTTCATGCGATTGTCCTTCCGCCAGGGTTCGGGTAATTGTCTTCAGTGGGAAAACTTTGGCTGGGTGGAAAGAGGCGGCCGGTGGCCGCGTGGGGCCGCAATCATGCTGGTCATCATATCACCCCTTGATCTGAGCTCTCCGCGCAGTGCGCGGAACTGGAGCTGCCCGCTGGCGAAGAGCTGCCGGACGGAAGGCCGGCACCGTCTGCGTTCTGTCACGCGGCACAATATAGCCCGGGCGCCGCTGCGATGCAAGAGGCGGGAACCAGAATTTCGCATCAGATCCCGGCCAACGCCCGCGCATGTGCAACATTCAGGTCGAACTCTCGCCACTGTCTGAATCTTCTCCCTCACCCTGCGGCCGAACGCGGCCCGGCCTGATCATGCGTGCACTCGCGCTTGTTGCACGCCGCGAAAGCAAAATTGCGGCAAACAAGGACCCGGGCAGTCACATCCCAATGAGTCCTTGACATTCTCGGCATATTGCGCTACCATCATCCCGGCTTCCGGCTGTCGCACTCAGCCTGGTCGTGAACAGATGCTGCTCATCCGGGTGTCGCCGTCCACACGGAGGCGCAATGCTGCGCGAACAATTTCTGCCCCCGCCGAAAATAAATGCCCAAGCCATGCGGACATGGCTTGGGCATCGCTTTATATCAAGCTGCCATCTTTGACCTGCTGAGCAAGCCCTGGGCATGCGCGCGCAACCACCTCCCGGTCCCGGCACGCCATCCGCCCAACGGCTTCAGCAGCCCGTGCCATGCACAAACAAATTTGAAAGAAGGAGTCCCCATGCAATCGATCCAACTGGCATTTCCAGACTGGCTCATCATTGCGACGTATTTTCTCTTCGTCCTCGGCATTGGCGCCTATTTGAAGCGGTTCACCAGGGACGAGAGCGATTTCTTCCTGGCCGGGAGAAGAAACACCGCCTGGGTTTCCGGGCTGGCCTTTCTTTCCGCCAACCTGGGCGCGCTCGAGCTGCTGGGCATGACGGGCAACACTTTGAAGTACGGCATGTATGTCGCCCACTTCTACTGGGTTGGCGCCATTCCCGCGATGGTGTTTCTCGGCGTGTACATGATGCCCTTTTATTACAGCAGCAAAATCAAATCCGTTCCCGGCTATTTGAAACTCCGTTTCGATGAAAAGACGCGCGTGCTCAACGCCATTGCCTTCGGCGTGATGACCCTGCTGGTGTCGGGAATCAATCTCTACGCCATGGCGCTGGTCCTGCGCACGTTTCTCGGCTGGAATTGGGATGCCAGCATGTGGGTTTCGGCTGCCACGGTTGCGGCCTACATCACGATGAGCGGACTGCTTTCGGCGATGTTCACAGAAATCATTCAATTCTTTCTGATCTGGTTTGGCTTGTTCCTCGTCGCGGTTTTGGGCATTCTCGAAGTGGGCGGCGTGCAGGAGATGTTTGCGCGCGTGCCCACCGCCTATTCAGCGCTGTGGTCCACTTCGGCCAATGCCGCGGACAACGGCATGCTGGTCACCTGGGGTGGCGTTGTTCTGGGACTGGGTTTCGTCCTGTCGTTCGGCTATTGGACCACGGATTTTCTGGTGGTGCAGCGCGCGATGGTGGCCAAAAATCTGCGCGCCGCGCGGCAAACGCCGATCCTGGCCTCCTTCTTCAAAATGGCCGTTCCCTTTCTCGTCATCGTGCCGGGCTTGATTGCCTACATTCTCTCGCATGATCCCGACAGCGGCTTTACACTGCTGCAGGACGGCGGGGCGGTCAACTATGATTCCGCCCTGCCGCTGCTGGTCGCGCGCTATTATCCCATCGGACTGGTGGGCCTCGGCATCACCGCGCTGCTCGCCGGTTTCATGGCGGGGCAGGCCGGCAATGTCAGCGCCTTCAACACGGTGTGGACCTACGACATCTATCAGGCCCTCTTCAAAAAGAACGCCTCGAGCGAACATCTCATGTGGATGGGGCGCGCCGCCACCATTGCCGGCATTCTCATCAGCGTGGTCACGGCATATTGGGCCAAGAGTTTCCCCAGCATCATGGACTACATGCAGGCGATCTTTTCCTGGGTGAATGCGCCTTTGTTCGCGACCATGCTGCTGGGCATGTTCGTGCGCTGGATCACGCCCAGCGGCGCATTCTGGGGCTTGCTGGCCGGCATGGGATCTTCGGTGGCGCTGTTTCTGGCGGTGAAATTCGACTGGATCAGCAAGAACTTAATCACCCTGTCGAGCGTTGCGAGCGATATGGCCGCGAATTTCTGGCGGGCATGGTGGGCATGGCTCATTTGCTTTGTCGTGACCATCGCCATCAGCCTGCTGACCAGGCGCAAACCCGATGAAGAGCTGGTGGGCCTGGTCAAGGGCCTGACCAAGGAAGCCGCGGCGGCACACGTCCCATTCTTCAAAACGCCGGAATTCTACGCACTGCTCTCGATGCTGGCGGTGATCGCCTTGAACATCTACTTCTGGTAGGGAGAAAAAAACATGAGCGACAAAACCGTTCACATGAAGCCAATCTGGTATTTCGTCGGATTGATGCTGCTCAGCATGGGAGGCATCATTCTGTTGACCGGTCTGTATCTCTACTTTTTCGGGATTGACTACCGGACGGTGTTCGCCGCGTTGCATCCCAATCTCTGGTGGGGCACAGTCATGATTGTGGCCGGCGCCCTGTTTCTCCTCCTCAACCGGCACGCCAGTGAGTGAAACGATGGCAAGACGCAATTTGCATGGCACGCGCATGAACCTCCCCACGCCGAACAGGCTGCGCCTCCTCACCGAAACCTTCGCGACCCGCTTCGGAGACCGGCAGGACAAGATCATGGTGCGCTCCCCGGGAAGGATCAATCTCATCGGCGAGCACACGGACTACAACGAGGGCTTTGTTCTGCCGGCCGCGATTGATCGAGCCATCTGGTTTGTGGTCGCGCCGCGCGCGGACGGGCAGTTTCATTTTGTCGCGGCGGATCTGCACGAGGACTTCGTCTGCACGCGCACAACCCTCCGGAAATCTGCCCAAGCCTGGCCGAATTATCTGATGGGTGTTCTCGAGCAAATATCGAAAGCCGGCCGCGAGCTGCCGGGATGCGAGGGGGTGTTCGGCGGAGACGTGCCGATCGGCGCAGGCCTTTCCTCCTCGGCGGCCATCACAGCCGGCTTCGCCTTCGCACTCAACGCGCTGTTCGAGTTGGGATTCGACCGCCAGCAACTGGTTCGCCTTGCGCAGAAAGCCGAAAACGAATTCGTCGGCGTGCAGTGCGGCATCATGGATCAGTTCATCAACCTGTTTGGCCGCGAACAGCAGGTGTTGCAGCTCGATTGCCGCACGCTGGCGTACGAGTACTTTCCCTTCGCGCACGAAGGTGTGTGTTTTGTGTTGTGCGATACCGGCGTACGCCGGCGTCTGGCCGCGTCCGAGTACAACGTGCGCCGCAGGCAATGTGAAAGCGGCGTGGCCGTGCTGCGCCGGCATCAGCCGGCCGTCCAGAGCCTGCGCGACGTGAGCCTGGAAATGCTCGCCGCCTGCCGGCCAGAGCTGGAACCGGTGTCTTATCAACGCTGCGCCTATGTCATCCGCGAAAACGCCCGGGTGCTCGCGGCTTGCGAGGCCCTGCTGCACAACGATCTGCAGGCCTTCGGCGCGCTGATGTTCGAATCACATGCCGGCTTGCGCGATGAGTACGAAGTGAGCTGCCGTGAGCTTGACCTGCTGGTCGAGATTGCGCGCGGCGTTCCGGGCGTGCTCGGCAGCCGCATGATGGGTGCCGGTTTCGGCGGTTGCACACTCAATCTGGTGGAGAAGGACCGGCTCGCGCAGTTTGAAGCAGCCGTGCACGCCGAATATCGGCGCAGCGCCGGACGCCCGGCGGTGACGCACGTCGTGCACCCCAGCGCCGGAACAGAATGCCTCGCGCCGTAGGCCTTCACCCTGCCTGCGCTCCGGCCTGCGATAGCCGCATGCCTGC
>JBBIKM010000121.1:16725-18813 GCA_037445455.1 bacterium
GAGCAGCACCAGCTTGCGCACTTGCGTTGTGTTCCCCGCGTCGAGGCGATAGAAATACACACCGCTGGGCAGTGCCTTGCCTGCATCGTCCCTCCCGTTCCACCGTGCCTCGTATCTTCCCGGCGGCTGCGAGGCTGCAATTAGCAAGCGCACTCTCCGGCCCAACAGACTGTAGATTTCCAGCAGAACAAAGGCAGTTTGGGGAAGCTCGTAGCGAATCACCGTTTCCGCGCCGGTGCGCACGCGCGCCTGCGGCAGGGGATTGGGATAATTTTGGTGAAGTTTGAACTGCGCCGGCCTCGCGCTGCCTGATCTGTCGTTCACGGAAACCGGCTGGCCATGAATGACCGCACGCAAAAGCGGGTACTCAATCACAGCGAATCCCAGGAGCACGCGTTTCACCGGGCCGACGCCCGGCGCGTACCATTCGACCCAGCTATTATCGCAGCAGCCCCAATCAAAGAAGAAACGGTAACACGCGGTGAAGGTGCCGGCCGGCACCGTGACGGTGTCGGTTTTGCTCTGCAGCTCAACCGTCCATTTTTCTTCACCGAGTGCCAGGGTCCATTGCGCGCCGATCTCCGCTCCGAAGTCCACCCAGGTATGCTCAATCATACTCATCGGATCAAATCGATAGGCAAGCTTGTTCTCTTCCGTGAGTCGCAGCGCGATATCTTTGCAGCCACGAAATTCATTGAAGCGATAAAAGAGGTGGCGCTTGCCCAGCGTGAAGGTGTCAATAACAGTTTCTGTCGCGAGCACAGGACCATCGAACGTCCATTGATTTCCCTTCTCCAAGGGGAAATAGGTTCGCACGGCGAAGCGCTGGCAATTGCTCGTATCAAACTCGTTGAGCGGAAAGACTTCATTCTCCGTGGGCGGGCAGAGGCCGAAATAATTGTACCGGGCGTTGATCTTCTCAATTTGACCGGCATCATGCAAGCGCCGCTCCAGCTCAAAACCTTCGTTCTCCGCGATGTCATTGCCGGCTCGCGGCGCGCCGCCGATGATCGGCTGCGCGAGTTGCGTGACGAGAATGCCGCTGCGAAAATTCCGTACGATGACATTTCGTTGAATCAGGGGGCGGGCGGTATCCATCACCGCGACACCGCCGCCAAAGTCGGCGCTGTTGCGAGAGATGGTGTTCTCGTGCAGTTGCGGCCTTGCAGTACCCGAAACAAAAATGCCGCCGCCGAAGTTGACGATCGCATCGCACATGGAGATGACGCGATTGTCATAGATGTGGTTGCTCTCGACCAACGGAGCGGAGCTGCCGAGGATCGCGATGCCGCCGCCCAACGCGCCGCAGGCCGCGGTCACCACATTCTCCCGCATCACATTTCGTCTGATGGTTGGCGATGACGAAAAGCAGTAAATCGCGCCGCCATAGACTTTGCCATCAGCAGCGACAGTGCCGGTGCCGTTGCGCAGCGTGAAGCCTTCCAGCCGTGCCGTTGCCTCCTCGCCCGAAGCGAACGTCACCACGCTTCTCTGTTGCCTGCCATCGATAATCGTGCTGCGCGGGCCTGCGACACTCTTCAATACAATACTTTTTCCGCGAAAGTTGAGATTCTCTGCATAGATGCCCGGGCTGACCAAAATGGTATCGCCGGCAGCGGCAGAGTCCAGGGCGGCTTGAATTGTGGTGAAACCCTCGGGAACGTGTATCACGTTGGGTCGCGCCCACCCGGGTGCGCTGCAGAACATGACAATCACGGCAGGATAAAGGGATAACGCTGCGCTGAGGACAGCCGGTAGTTTCTTCATGGTCATTTGTCGCCATATTTCTGCGATGCCATGCGGCGCGGCCCTCATACTACTGGAAACAAAGTTTCGCGTGCTCCCA
Source organism: bacterium (assembly GCA_037445455.1). Taxonomy (GTDB): domain Bacteria; phylum Zhuqueibacterota; class Zhuqueibacteria; order Zhuqueibacterales; family Zhuqueibacteraceae; genus Coneutiohabitans. The sequence continues at coordinate 18,572 of JBBIKM010000121.1, forward strand.
ATCAGCAGAAGGGCTTCCCATGCGGCTCTGAAGAAGCCCTGCGGTGACGAAAGAGAGACCGCGGCCGCTGGCGGCAATCGCATTTCCATCGGCCTGCAGAGCGATCTTCATGGTGCTGCGTTCAACTTGTAAATCTCGCTGCCCGCCAATAAAAATGCGCCGGAGCCATACTCTTGAAAGTTGTCCCTCGTCACTTTATCCGGCGCGGCGCCAATCGGCTGCACCCATTGCAATTTGCCTTC
>JBBIKM010000122.1:0-18545 GCA_037445455.1 bacterium
TGGCGTCACGATACGCAGCGCGACAAGCAACGGTGCAACCGTTGCTGATCAAGACTCCGCCGGCGCGGCCTCAGTTGTTGGAGGGGATGATCCGCCACGGCTGTGCCGTGGCCTCACGACGCGCGGCGCGCGCAGCAACGGTGCAACCGTTGCTGATCAAGACGCCGCCGGCGCGGCCTCAGTTGTTGGAAGGGGCTGATCTGCCACGGCTGGACCGTGGCCTCACGACGCGCGGCGCGCGCAGCAACGGTGCAACCGTCGCTGAGCAAGACGACACCTCCGGTAACTGAGACCTTACGCGGCCGACGAGAATCCGCTTGACAAGACTGCCGGTGATTTTGTACCATGCCACACAACCGCCGGCCGCACAGCCCATGCGAATCGCATTCGTCTTCCACCATTGCCCGGTCTCCTGCCATGATCGACCGAAAAATCCTGCGCGCGTCCCTCTTGCTCTCGTTCTTCTTCCTGCACTGCGGCGGCGCGAAATTGGTGTTGCACGATTGGACCAGGCTGCCGCCGGAGCACTACACCATTCCGCCGTATGCGCACTATCTGGCCTCCTACAAAATCGCCCTCGATCCCGGCCACGGCGGCCTGAGCCATTTGCCCGGCTACAAGCGCGGGCCCACCGGCAAGCAGGAAGCGGAGATGAACCTCAACGTCGCGCTGGAGCTCAAGGTTTTTCTCGAACGCGCCGGCGCCACGGTCGTGTTGACCCGCTCGGATGATCGCTTCGTCGCGCTGGCCGAGCGCGCGGAAATTGCCGAACGCGCCGGCTGTGATTTTCTCCTCTCGCTGCATCACAACGCCGCCGACAATCCTCAAGTTAATTACGCTTCGGTTTACTATCATCTCTATCCGGATTATTCGCCTGCCAGCATGGATCTGGCGCGCAACATCTACTTCGGTTTGGTTGAAGCGCTGCGGCTGCCGCAAGTGGCCAGTGACGGCCTGCTGAGCGACAAGATGATCTATCCCGACGGCTTCGGCTTGCTGCGCCGCATCCGGCTGCCCGCGGTTTTGCTGGAGTCGTCCTTCTTCTCCAATCCCACCGAAGAAAAGCGGTTGATGGATCGCCGCTACAATCGCCGCGAAGCCTATGGCATTTTTCTCGGCCTGGCACGCTGGGCCGCCGGCGGAGTGCCGAGCGCCAGGCGTTTGCGGCCCGCGAAGATTTCACGCGATCCGCAGCCGGAAGTCGTCTACCAGTTGGCTGACGGCATCACCGAGCGTGGCGGCCGGGGCGCGGGGCAACTGCTGTTGCATTCCGCCAGCGTATCGGTGCGCGTCGATGGCCAGGTGGTGCCGGCTCGAGTCGATCTCACCAAAGGAAGGCTTTGGTTCCGGCCTGATTCGGCCTGGCGCAACGGCGTGCACGTGGTGCAAGTCGATCTGCAAAACCTGTTCAAGAATCACAACCTGCCGGTGCGCGATACGCTCATTGTCGCGGCGCCGACGGCGGCAATCGCTTTCGCGGCGCCGATGCTGCGACTCCCCGCGGATGGCGTGGCCGCCCTGCCGATTACGCTCACGCTGCGCGACGGCCGGGGCCAGCCGGTGTGGGAGGGCACCCCGGTGTCAGTGCGCGCCGAGCGCGGCCGGCTTCTGGGCGACTCACTGCGCTTGCACGAGGGCAGCGGAACGATCTACTATCAAGCCGCGAATGAGCCCGGACCGGTGCAGGTGATTGCGGCAGCGGACGGTCACCAGGACACACTCCGTCTGGAGTTGGTGCCCGCCGGTCAGCTCGTTTTTTTCAGCGGACTGGTGCGCGATGATTCCACCGGCGCCGCGCTGGCGGAGGTGGCGATTTCCTTGAATGATTCGGTGTGGGCCACCACTGATGCCATTGGCGGATTCTTCTTGACCGGGGTGCCGGCCGGCTTCTATCGCTTCGAAGCCAGGAAAGCCGGCTATTTCCCGGCGGTGGAAATGATGGCGGTGGACTCGCTGCGCAGCGTGTTTGTGCGTCCGTCGTTGCGGCCGGTTTTGCACGGCGTGCTGCATCAGCAGACCATCATTCTCGATGCGGCTTTGGGCGGGAAAGAGAGGGGTGATCGTTTTAACGGCGGGATGGTCGCTGCTGCCGCGAATCTTGCGGCCATGGCGGCATTGGCAGACAGCTTGCGCTGGGCCGGCGCGAATGCGATCCTGGTGCGTACTAACGACACCACCGGTCTTGCGCGGGACGCCCGCATCGCCCTCGTCAATCAGGTGCCGCAGGGCTGGTATTTGAAGTGGGAGTATCGCCGGTGGGATTCCGATTCGCTGCTGGTGCAGACCACGATCTATCCCGGCAATCAACAAGGCGAGCAGCTTGCGCTGGCGATCAATCAAGCTTTTGCGGCGCTGCCCAATACGCGGGCGGTACTGCGCCGCAGCACGGACGTGCCGGAAGTCCTGTTGACCAACAAAACCGCGGTGGCCGTGCAGTTGCGCTGCCGGGCGCCGCAGGTGCATGGCCGCGAGGTGCCGGCACTGCTTCGTGGCATCGTGGATTTTCATGCGGCGCAGCGCCGGCAGGCTGCCCAGCCGGAGGAGCTGTGAGCGGCAGCGCGGCAATCACCGCCGGCGGCAATAGATCTCGAAATCTCCGAACACCTGTTCGAGAGTGAAATACGGCTGGATCACCTGGCGGGCCGGCGCGCGATGGTCATAAGGGCCCAACACCACGTAGGCAATGGCGCCGGAGGCATTGATCGCCTCGAAGTCTTCTTTCATTCTTGGGAGTTCGCTACGAAACATCGGATACCACCAGCGCAGGTTTTCGAGGCCGGCTATGCCGTTGAGGTAGTAGCCGATGTCTTTGCGCACCACCAGCTCCTGTTCAGGCTGCACGCGCCTGGCCAGGTAGTCGATGGTTTGCGCCAGACCGCGCTCGCCGTAGTTGTCCCAGGAAGGTGAGGTGGTGTAATCGGACATTTGCTTGATGGTGAGGTAGGCATTCTGCGGCAGCACCACCAGGCCGGCGGCCAGCGCCAGGCTGCGGCCCCAGGTGAGGGTGGGGCGGAATTTCTTGAGCGCCAGCATTACCACCAGCGGCGGCAGGAACAACAGCAGGCTTGTCGGGCTGCGGAAGCGCAGCGCATTGACCGAAACGGCGAGCAACGGGTCGGGCAGCCGGCACAGCAAGTAACAGCAGAACAGCGCCACGCCCACCAGCACGAGAAGCAAGGCGGTCTTGACCGTGAGCAACGGCAGCAGACGATGCAAACCGGAGGCGGCCGCGAGAGCCATGAACGGCATGGCCGGGTAGTCGTATTTCTGCAGGGGATTGCTGGTGGAGCTGGGAATGTACACCATCGTGTAGAAGAACATCAGCCCGACATACACCAGCAGAAAATCCTGCAGCTCGAGATGCCGCGAGGCTCGCAGCGCTTTGATGCGGCAGGCCACATAACCGCCGAACAGCAACACCAGCGACGGTGAAAGCCAGTACAGCATGGATTTGATTTTCATCCATGCCTTGGGCAGATGAGAAAACGGGCTCGCGGCTGCGCCCTTATTCAGGATGGTGAATTCCACGAAACTGAGCGGCGGCACACTGGTCCAGGCGCAGAAGAGATACCACGTGAGCACGAACACGCCGACGCCGATAGCGGTGAGGGCGGCGGTTTGCCGCAACGCTTGCCGCAGGCCGGCATAAGGCCAGAGAAAGAAAAAAATGGCAGCCAGCAGGATCGGCGGCGTCATTTCCTTGGCCCAGAAGCTGGCAACGAGGCCGAGGCCGGTGGCAAGCAGATCGCCGATTGAGTCCGTTTGCACCAGGCGAATGAAAAAGTAAATCGTCCCCGTCATGCACAAGGTGAGAATCGAGCAGTCGATATCCACCAGCAAGGCATACTGAATGAAGTAGGGATTCACCGCCATCAAGGTGACAGCGGTTAGCCAGATCTGCGTCGCCAGCCGCAGGCCGAACAATCGCCGGGCGACCAGCAGCAGCAGGCCGGCAGTGAGCAGCAGGCACAACACGCCAAGCAAGCGGGCGGCCTCCGGCCTTTCTCCAAACAGTCTGAAGCTGTGCGCCAGCAGGATGGTATAGAGTGGCGGGTGGGAGATTTCCAGCACCGTCGCGGTGGAATCGCCGGCCAAACGTTCGCCGAGCGCAGTCAGGCCTTTGGCGTTGATGACACGCGCATTCCACGCGAACGGCATGGCTTCATCCATCGTGAAAGGTTTGTTGGCGGACTTGAGGACGGCTGCGGCTGCAAGAACCAGCGCCAGGACAAAGGGTATGCACCCAAATCGAGTGTATGACAAAGTGGCCTCCCCATTGAATTAACCCTTAACACCCCGGAAGTGGAAAGACTGTCTAGAAGGATTTGTGCAAGAACATACAGCGCAAGCATGGCGGGTGCGTAGGCGGTGGCTAGGGCGGCGCGCAGGCGGGTCTTGCCCGGTCTTTGTACCTCCGGGGTCCCCGTTTTCCGGAAGCGAACAGAAGGGACTCCGTCAATTCAGTCAATCAGGAACCGGGGGAGGCACAGCGGCGGTTTGGGCGGGAGGCGATCGCGGGCACTCTTGAGATTCCTTTCACGGCACGGAACCAAACGAAAAAGGACGAACCATGAAGCTCACGTTCATGCAAGTCGATGCTTTTACCAGCAAACCGTTCAGCGGCAATCCCGCGGCGGTGTGCATTCTGCCGGCGGCACGCGAGGAACGCTGGATGCAGCAGGTGGCGGCGGAGATGAATCTCTCCGAAACCGCTTTCCTGGTGCGGCGGGAAGATGGCTTCAACTTGCGCTGGTTCACGCCGACGGTCGAAGTGGCTTTGTGCGGCCATGCCACGTTGGCGAGCGCGCATGCGTTGTGGGAGACCGGCCATCTTTCTCCGCATGAGGCGGCGCGCTTCCACACCCGCAGCGGCTGGCTGACTGCCCTGCGCCAGGAGGATTGGATACAGATGGATTTTCCCGCGACGGCCGCCACCCCGGCAGTGGCGCCCGCCGGCTTGATTGAAGCGCTCGGCCTCACCCCGCTGTTCGTCGGGCAGAGCAAGTTCGATTATCTGATTGAGGTGGAAAGCGAGGAGCAGGTGCGCCGGCTTCGTCCGGAATTTCACCGGTTGCGCCAGCTTCCGGTGCGCGGCGTGATCGTCACCAGCCGGGCACAAAGCGGTGACTGTGACTTTGTCTCGCGTTTCTTTGCGCCCGGCTCGGGAGTTGATGAAGACCCAGTTACCGGCTCTGCGCATTGCTGTCTGGGGCCGTTTTGGAGCGCCCGCCTCGACAAAACCGATCTGATTGCCCGGCAAGTTTCAGCGCGCGGCGGGCTGTTGAAGGTGGCCGTGCGCGGGGAGCGCGTGCTGCTCAGCGGCCAGGCCATTACCGTGCTGCGTGGCGAGCTCCTGGCATAAAAAAGTGCCGGCGCTTTGGCAAGCCGCCGGCACTTTGGACCGCGTCAGGATGGACCCACCGCAGCAACGGTTCTGACGCTCAGATGGTATTCCGCTCCGCTTGGATTGGCTTCGCGCGAATCAAGTCCCACACTGGAAAATCTTGTCGCAGGAGAACCTCCGGCGCTTCAAACTCGGCTTCTTCCCAGCCTGCGCCGTGCGGCGTCGGAATGCGCCGGAATTCCGGTTGGAAGTATCTGAAGTTTTCCGTCTTGACTTTCTCCAGCTCCACTTCGACGGAGGCGGTTTTGCCCTGCCGCACGTATTCGATCTTGACGCGGTCGCCCTCGTCATACTCGCCCAGCGCCTCGATCAAATCATCCGGATCGCGCACGACTTCCTCGCCCACTTTGATGATCACGTCACCGGATTTCAAGCCGGCCTTGGCCGCCGGGCTGTCCTTGGTAATCGACAGAATCAGCGCGCCGGCTTTGGGTTCGACTTTGAAATAGGGCGCCAGATCATTGTTCAATTCATGCACCTGCACTCCCAGGCGCGGCCGGTCGGAGAAAACGGAAACGGGCGGATGGCTGCCGCTCCACGAAAAGTTGCGCCACGGCCCGCTGCTGCGCTCGCGACCATACTTGCCAATCGTCACTTCGAATTCCTTGCGGTTGCCCTCCCGCAGCACGACGATTTTGACCTTCTTTTCCGGTTCGGTTTGGCGGACAGCCTGGGTCAACTCATCGACCTTCTCGACCTTTTGGCCGGCATACTCGATAATGACATCCTCCTCACGAATGCCGGCCTCGTCCGCCGGGCTGCCGTCCGCGACATTGGTCACCAGCAGGCCGGTGTTGTTACCGACTTTCATGGCTTCGCGCAGGGAGGGCGTCAATTCTTGCACACTGACACCCAGCCAGCCCTTGCCGGACTTGTCGCCGGCAAGCCCCTCCCGCACATTCCAAAACAACAGGCCGCCAAGCAGGGCGAGGCCCGTGCCCGCGGCCAGCGCCAGTCTTTTGGTAGGAAACGATCTGATCATAAAGAACTCCCGGAATTACGCCCACTGCCGCACCTCCTCAGGCCGCGGGGGCCGCGCCGCGCGTGGGCATTGACATGCCTTATTTTTCCCTTGGCGGTCGCTGGCATAGACTCGGCCGCTGCCAAAAAAGTTTTAGCATTCGGATGATATTTTGCTATATTTCGCTTAAACAGAAAACAAAAGTGCGCGTCTTTATCAGTGCATGAACACGAACCTGGCCACCAAATTGAGCGCGGCCGGCTCGCCCGCGAGTCCGCCGGCTCACGATGAAACCGAGCTGGTCCTGCTCGCCCAACAGGGTGAGGAGGCGGCGTTTCATCAATTGTACCGCCGCTGCTCGCGCAATCTCTATTCGCTGGCGTATCACATGCTGGGCAATCATCAGGACGCCGATGAGGTGCTGCAGGAAACGTTCATCCGTGTGTTCAAGAACATCGCGCGGCTGCGCAGCCCGGAAGCCTTCAGCTCGTGGGTGTACCAGATCACGGTGAACTTGTGCATGGATCACCGCAAGATGCGGGCGCGGGCGCGCTGGCAGCCCCTGGACAATGAAGACGAAGGGCCCTCACAATTCGAACTGGCCACCACCAAATGGGTGCGCAACCCGCACCAGGTGCTCGAAAACAAGGAGCTGCTCAGCGAGATCACCGGCGCAATCGCCTCTCTGCCCGAGCAGCAAAAAGCCGTCATTCTCATGCACGAGGTGGAAGGCCTGTCGAAGAAAATGATCGCCGAGGTGCTCAAATGCTCACTGGTCACCGTGCGCACCAACTTGCATCACGCGCGCAAAAAACTGCGCAAGCGGCTACATATGTATCTCAAAGCATGAGGGTGCATGGGATGGCGAATGTGACTCATCTGACAATCGTTGCTATCGTGGAGACTTGAGCAATGCTTTGCACGGAAATCAAAGAACATCTGCTGGATTACCTTGACGGCGAGCTGCCCGCCACCCTGCAACAGGAGGTGGAGCAGCATTTGCGCGCCTGCCTGGACTGCCGCAGCGAACTGGAGAGCTTCCGCACCACCGCGCTGTTGCTGCAACTGCGTGCCGTCCCCGAACCGCCGGCCGAATATTGGGAGCAGACCTGGGACAAAATCCGCGTGCGGACGCAAGCGCGCGTGCTGCCGTTGCGCGCCGAAGCCCACCAGCCGGCGCCGGTGTGGCTGCGGCTGGTGCAAGTCACCTGGCGGCCGCTGCTGGTTGCCGCCGCCAGCCTGCTGATCGTTGCCCTCGGCCTGACGGCTTTGCAGCAATTCAACCGCGATCACCAGCCGCCAGAGCTGTGGAGCGAGCAGCACCTGGCTCCGGTACGGGACTTCAAGATTCAACCGGTCAGCCACGCGGTTTATGATGAAGACATGCCGGCGGAGTTGCGCCGCCAAATCGAGTTGATGAGCATCTCGCGCGGCACCATGGGCTCGGTGGATCCGATTTCCAAGAGCGCGATGATGGTTACCCTGGAGGGCACACGGTGATGACGCGCCGGTTTCCCCTCTGGCGTCTCACGCTGGCATTCCTGGCGATTATCGTGTCGGGCTGCGACAGAAGCTCCTTTTCTTCCGGCCCGATTTTTTTTGAATTCAAGCAGCAGCCGGGTGACAATTACGTCTACAAGATTCACGATGAAGTCGAATGGCGGGCCTATCGCGATGACACGCTGAGTTACACCATGCAACACTGGCAGGAGCAGACCTCGGTGATGAAATTCATCCGCATCGATTCCACTGCCGTCCGCCATCTCAACATTTCCTTCCTGATCGAGCGCGACTCCATTTACTCCGCCACGGAACTGGCCTGGCTCAAGAAGCGTAAATCCCCTGTCGGCCGCCTGCTGGAGTATCAGTTGCGCATGCGGCCCAACGGCGAGATCATCTCGGTCGAAAATCCCAGCGACCGCCGCGCGTTCTACTACAACAGCAGCTACCGCCCCAGCCAGCCGGTCTTTCCGGTCAAGGCCATCACCCCGGGCTATTCCTGGGAATTGCGGTTCACCATCGACGTGCCGCCCGACACCTCCGCCATCGTCACTTCGCGCTACAAGTTCCGCAAGGTCGAGCGCGTCGGCGAATTCGATTGCGCGGTGATCGACTTTCGCGGCGAGCTGGATTACACGGAAACCTTCGACGCTTCCAATGATTCCACCATCAAGGATCAAAGCATCACCCAGGAGTATTGGACGCGCACGGTGAGCGAAGGCCAGCTTTACTTCGCCTATCGCGAAGGCTTTGTGGTCAAGAAGGTCAATCTCATCTCCTCCACCGCCAAGACCAAAGTGCGCAAGGCCGGCGTCGTGCAGAAGCGCTCACGCACGGAGATTCGCGATCAGGAAACCATCACGCTGCACGAGATCCAGCGCAGCGGCGGCGAAAAGATGACCTATTTGATCAAGTGACAGCCAGGCCGTGCGACGGCCGCTTGCTGCCGGCCGGCACGGTCCGAGAGGCGACCCTGCTGTTGGCGAGTTGACCTGTGGCAGTCCTCCAACGCGGCCCAGCCGCAACCCAAAGAGATGAACCGGAGAAAATCGCGCAAACAAAGAATGGTCTGGCGAATTCTTCTTGTCCTGATCGGCTCCGGCTGCTCCGTTTTCTCTGAGTTGAAAATCCCTGCTGGTTTTGCAGCAATTCAACTTCTGCTGGACTAACCTCCAAAATCCGCCGCCCGGCAAGTGCTGTTGCCATTCTCGTGGCTTTAGGACGAGGTTTCACCCAACGAGATTGCAAGACGAACATGCGTGCACTCCTGCTCATTCCACTCCTGCTGCTCGGCCGCCCGCATGAAAACTTCGCCCAAGGCGAGCCTGCCGCAGGCTGGTCTGCCTTTCAGCGCGGTGACTATGCCGCTGCCGCGGACATTTTTGCGGCTGCCGCTTCGTTGCGGCCGGAAGCAGTCGCCGGCTTGAGTCTCGCCTACCAGGAACTGGGCCGCTATGACGAGAGCCGTAGCGCGGTGACTGCCGCGCTGGCGGCCAGGCCCGAGGCGGTTTTGCATCTGCGGCTGGGCGAGCTGGAATTGTTTCTGGGCGATCCGCCGGCAGCGCTGCGTCATTTCACCGCCGCGGCCGAGCTTGCCCCGCAGGATCCTGCCGCCCAATTCCACCATGCCGCGCTGCAATGGCAGTTCGGCGAGCGCGTGGAATCGCGCCGGGTGTTTGAAGCGCTGCTGCGGCGCTATCGCACCACGCCCGGCCTGCCGGCGCGCGAAATCGCACTGGTGGCGCGCGCCTGCATTTTTCTCGAACGCTTCCATGATGCCAATCGCCTTTTCGAGCAGGCAGTCAGGCTGGAGCCGCAAGACTGGCGGCTGTACCTGCCCTGGGGCGAGCTTTTTCTCGAAAAATACAACGCGAGCGAAGCCGCTGCGGTGTTCCGCGAGGCGCTGCAGCGAAATCCGCAGTGCGTGCCGGCGCAGTTGGGCTTGGCGCGCTGCCAGGCCGTCGCTGATCTCGGCGCGGCCATTGCGATGTCCGAAGCTGTGCTCGCCAAGCACCCCAACCATCCGGCGGCCCGGGTGCTGGCGGCGGAGTTGCTGCTGACGGCCAATCGCGAAAGCGCAGCAGCGGAGCATCTCTCCACTGTGCTCAAAGCCTTTCCGCGCCATCGCCAGGCGCTCAGCCTGCAGGCTGTCTTGGCGGACCGCCGGATGGATCAAGCGGCCGTCAATCAAGTCCTCGCGCAGGTTGCTGCACTCAACCCGCACGATCCGGTGGTGTTGATGAACCTCGCGGCGGATGCGGCGCGGCGCTATCTCTTCAAAGAGTCGGTGGCCTACTATCGCCGCGCGCTGGCACTGGATGCGCAGAACTGGGCGGCCGTCACCGGGCTGGGCATCAGCCTTTCGCGGCTGGGGCAGGATCAGGAAGCGAAGCAACTGCTCGAGACCGCCTATCGCCACGACCCCTTCCACGTGCCCACGGTCAACCTGCTGAACCTGTTTGATGAGTATGAGCACTACGACACGCTGCGCACCGCGCATTTCTTGATTCGCTTGCACCGCGATGACCGTCCCGTCATCGGGCCGCAGGCCGCGGCGTTGTGCGAGGCCGCCTATCAGGCCATGGCGCCGCGCTATCGCGTCAAGCCGCCGCTGCCCATCACCGTGGAAATTTTCCCCAAGCATGACGATTTTGCGGTGCGCTGTTTCGGCCTGCCCGGCGCGCAGTATTTCCTGGGCATTTGTTTCGGACCGCTGGTGACCATGAATTCGCCGCGCGCCCGCGAGCGCGGTGAGTTCAACTGGCAGGAAACGCTGTGGCATGAAATCGCGCACGTCATGCACCTCGAGCTGAGCGCCAACCGCATACCGCGTTCGTTCGCCGAAGGGCTGGCGGTTTACGAAGCGGCGCGCGCGCGCAGCGAATGGGGCATGAACATGGAGCTGGCCATGATCCGCGCCCTGCGTGCCGGCCAGGTGTTGCCGCTGCACGAGCTGGATGAAAGCTTCACCGGCCCGGCAGAGCGCGTTTCCCTGGCTTATTATCAAGCCGCGCAGATGGTGGAATTCATCACGCAACGCCATGGTTTTGACAACGTGCTGGCGCTGCTGCCACAATTCAAACAGGGCAGGAAGACCGAGGCCGCGATGCAGGCCGTCTTGCATCTAACCAGCGCGGAGTTCGATCGCGCCTTTCTGCAATTTTTGCGGGAAAAATTCCAACCGGAGCGGGTGCAGACCGAGTTGCTTGCGGCAACCCCCGCAGACAAGATGCTCGCCAAAGTGGCCGGCCAGCCGCCGCATCCGCCGGTGCTGCAAGACGGCGAGCGGTTGCGCCGTCTCGCTGAAAATGAGCCGAACAATTTTTTCGCAGCGCTGCTCTATGGCAAGTACCTCGCGCAGAACAAACAACCGGCGGAAGCGGAAAAGTATCTGCGCCAGGCCAAATCACTCCTGCCGGCCTATGTTGGAGCGGACAATCCCTATGAATTGCTGGCGGATTTGTTTTGGCAGCAAGGCCGGCAACAGGAAGCGGTGGCGGAGCTGGAATTTTTGACCAGCCACAACGGTGAAGCCCTCCCTGCGGCGCTCACGCTGGCCGACTGGCAGCTTGCGCGGCGGGACTCCGCGGGGGCAGCCGCAGCCCTGGCGCGCGCCCTGGCGATTTATCCCTACGATTTGAAACGGCAACGCCAGCTTGGTGAGTTGTATCTCGCCTTGCGGCAGCCGGCGGGCGCGGTGCAGGCGTTTGAGGCCGTGCTCGGTCTGCAGCCCGCCGATCGTGCCGCGGCCTATTGCGATTTGGCGGCAGCCTACCTGCAGCTCGGAAAACGCGACCTGGCGCGCAAGCACGCCCGCCTTTCGCTGGAAATCGCGCCGGATTACGAGCGCGCGCAGGAGGTTTTGCTGCGCGCGGTGGAATGAACGCAGCCGCAACATTGCGGCCATGCCGTTGGGTTGCTGCGTGTCGATTCTGTGTTCGGTGAACAACCTTTGGTGAATTTCGCATGAAGCAGTTTTGCCTTGCCGCTTTGCTGCTCGGCCTGGCGCCGCCGGCCGGCTGGACGCAAACCCCGCGTGCCGCCGGCAACAGCACGCCGCCGGATGCCATGGCCTTCACCTTCACGCGCGTGGAGTGGGAGTCCGGCCGCAGCGGTTTCGGCATGGGCTTTGGCGGCCGCGGCCCGCTGTGGGCGCATGATTATCCCACCGCCGAACAGAATCTCTACGTCGCGCTGGCGGCGCTTACCACTCTGCCGCTCACGTTCGAAAACAGAATCGTGCGGCTGCAGGATGATGCGATTTTCGATTTGCCCCTGCTGTATATGTGCGAATTGGGCTATTGGACGCCCGCGGACGAAGAAGTCAGGCGGCTGCGTGAATACCTGCGCCGCGGCGGCTTTCTGCTCGTTGATGATTTTCGCAACGACCATGAATGGCACAACTTCGTGCAGCAGATGGAGCGGGTGGTGCCCGAACCGCCGCAGGAGCTGGCGCTCGCGCATCCCGTGTTTCACTGCTTTTTCGAATTCGAGGAATTGGGCCGGCATGCGCCCTATTTTGGCCTGCCGCCGCATTTCTATGCGATCTTTGACGAACACGGCCGCATGATGGCCCTCATCAATTACAACAACGACATCGGCGACGGCTGGGAATGGCCGGAAAATGACCGCGAATTCTCCACCGAAGCATTCAAACTCGGCATCAACTACTTGATCTATGCCATGACGCATTGAGTTTATGAAGAAAATCTGCCTCTTGCTCATTTGCCTGCTGCCGCATTTGCCCGCGCCCAGCGCGGCGCAAACGCTGCAGCCCGACGCCTTCACCTTCATGCGACTCAAATACAGCTCGGGCAAATTTTCCTACGGATTTCGCCTGCGCTTTCAAATGTGGGACAGTTGGGAGGTGGATTATCCCACCGCCGAGGAGAATTTCATCAGCGTGTTCGAAGAGGTGACGCGGCTGCCGGTGAACGATCAAGCCATCGCGATTTCGCTCACCGATCCGCAGCTCTTCGATTGCTCCTTTGCCTACATTCTGGAGGTCGGCTTCATGCAGCTTGCGCCAGCCGAGGCCGATTCCCTGCGGGAATGGTGTCTGCGCGGCGGCTTCTTGATGATCGACGATTTCCACGGCTCGGCGCAATGGGAGAATTTTCTGACGGAATTCCGCCGCGTCTTTCCCGACCGGCAGCCGGTGCGGCTGCAGCCGGATCATCCCGTGTTTCACTGCTATTTTGATTTCAATCAGGCGCCGCCCCCGGTGCCCGGGCTGGCGCCCATCATCCGCGGCACCACCTACGAGTACGACGGCGTCGAGCCGCAATGCTGGGGCTTCTTCGACGACAACAACCGCCTGATGGTGCTGGTGAATTTCAATGTCGACATCGGCGACAGTTGGGAACACTCGGCCGATCCCAAGTATCCCCAGCAGTACTCGCTGATGGGCCATCGCCTGGGCATCAACTACGTCATCTATGCCATGACCCATTGAACGAAGGAAAAGAGAACACCACATGGACCCGCACGCCTCCCCCGAGACCTTCGATGAGCGCCAGCTCGCCGCGCGGCTGCAACAAGCGCGCGACGCCATTCTCACCGAAATCCGCAAGCTCATCATCGGCCAGGACGACACCATCGAGCTGGTGCTGATCGCCCTGTTCACCGGCGGCCATTGCCTCATCACCGGTGTGCCCGGCCTGGCCAAGACCCTGCTCATCCGCACGCTGGCGAAAATTCTCGATCTGGATTTCAAACGCATTCAATTCACGCCCGATTTGATGCCGGCGGACATCACCGGCATCGACGTGATCGAGGAAGACCGCACCTCCGGCAAGCGCGTGCTGAAATTCATCAAGGGCCCGCTGTTCGCCAACATCATTCTCGCGGACGAGATCAACCGCACTCCGCCCAAAACCCAGGCGGCGCTGCTGGAAGCGATGCAGGAACATCACATCACCGCCGGCGGCGTGACCTACCGCCTGGAAGAGCCGTTCTTCGTGCTGGCCACGCAAAACCCCATCGAGCTGGAAGGCACCTATCCGCTGCCCGAAGCCCAGCTCGACCGCTTCATGTTCAACCTGGTGATGGATTATCTGCCCGAAGCGCAGGAAGTGGAAGTGGCCACCGCCACCACCGGCAGCCGCAATCCCGTGTTGCAGCAGGTGGTGAAGGGCGAGGAGGTGCTGGCATTTCAATCGCTGGTGCGCAAGGTGTTCGTTTCGCAGGAGGTGGCGCGCTATGCGGTGCAGCTCGTGCGCGCGACCCGGCCGGCCACGCCCACGGCGCCGGACTTCGTGAAGAACTGGGTGAATTGGGGCGCGGGCCTGCGCGCCTCGCAGTATCTCATTTTGGGGGGCAAAGCGCGCGCGCTGCTGCATGGCCGCGTGAACGTGGCGATCAAGGATATTCAAGCGCTGGCGCTGCCGGTGCTGCGCCACCGCGTGCTCACCAATTTCTTCGCGGAGTCGGAGAAGGTAAAAGCCGAGGATATCATCAAGCGGCTGCTGGAAATCGTGCCGCTGCCCAAGTCGGGATTGTGAAATCCGGCGGCGCGATCAACTCGACCAGGTCACCTTGCCAGCCTCACCCCAGAGTCGCCGGGATCGCAGCAGAAGCTTGCTCAGCTTTCTCAATGAACGCTGCGGCTCAGCGGTGAATCTGATCTCGTGAGGCTGAGCTGTACCTTTTTTGCCGATGATCATGTTGAAATCAAATGCCACGTTGTTGCTGTGCGGCTGCGCGGGCCTGTGCTGGGCAGTGCTCGCCTGCCAGTCCGGGTCGAACCAGGCGGCGCAGATTGAACAGGCGGTGCGCGAGGAATTGCGGCTGCATCCCGCGGCGACGCTGCAGGATCTTTACAAGTATTTCTTTCAGGGCGCCTATGGCCCCGGCCACATGATTCCCGATCCGGCGGCAGCCCGGCGCTTCCTGGCCATGGAGCTGCACACCAGCACGGACTTTGACAGCGTGCTGTGGCAGCCGGTCGGCGTGCACGGCGAGTATGTGCGGGTCAATCTCAAGCTGGTCAAAGAGGGAATCATTCCAGCCGAAGATTTGCTGGCAGCATTCGTGCACAGCGCGAATGCCGCCTCGCCGCCGGCGCTGGCGGAGTGGCAGAAGGAGTGGCAGACGATTTTGGCGGTGATCGCCGCGGTGGCGCCCGCGCTGCCGGCTTTCGCGGAGGAAAAAGCAGCCGTGGAAGAGAAACTGGCGCGCGGTGAATTCATCGGGCATCACAGTGCGGGGTATGAGCAGCGCTATCATCCGCACTATCGCCTGGTAAGCCGGGCGGAGTTTGAGCAGTTGCACCAAAAGTTCCTGGCGCCGGCACAGGCTGCCGGCCGGCTTTAGCCGTGCAGAACGGCAGCGACAATCGTGCGGCGGCGAGGGCGGCCGCGCTTCGCGACCGGTTTTTCTGTTGAAGGAGAAATTTTCATGGCGCCGCGACCGGCACTGCGCTTCATCGATCCCGAAATTCTGTCGCGCATCAAAGGCATGGAGCTGCGGGCGCGCACGGTCGTGGAAGGCTTTCTCAGCGGCCTGCATCGCAGCCCCTACACCGGCTTCAGCATCGAATTCGCGGAGTACCGGCAGTACACGCCCGGCGATGATCCGCGCCACATTGATTGGAAAGTCTTTGGCCGCAGTGACCGCTTCTACGTCAAGCAGTACGAAGACGAGACCAACTTGCAGTGCACGATCTTGCTGGATCTCTCCGGCAGCATGGCGGGTACCAGCGGCCGGCACCAACCGGCGCGGCTCTCCAAATTCGACTACGGCCGCTATCTCGCCGCGTCGCTGGCCTACTTCATTTTCCAGCAGCGTGATGCCCTCGGCCTGCTGGCATATGACGATGAAATCCGCCTGCAAATTCCCGCGAAATTCCGGCCGGGCCACCTGCTCAATCTGTTGCGTGAGTTGGAAACACTGCAGCCGGGCGCCGGCCGCGGCAGCAATTTGCGCGTGTTGCACCAGGTGGCCGAGGGTATGAAGCGCAAGGGCATGGTGATTTTGATCAGTGATTTCTTCTGCGATCTGCCGCCGCTCGCCAGCGCCTTCGAACATCTGCGTTTTCGCGGCCATGACGTGATTGCCCTGCAAGTCCTGGATGATTTCGAGTTGAACTTCGACTTCAACCGCCTCACGCGCTTCGTCGGCTGGGAAAACGAACCGGCCGTGCTCGGCATGCCGCAGGCCCTGCGGGAGCAGTATCTGCGCAACCTGCAGGCGCATCAAAGCGAGTTGAAGCGCATTTGCGGACTCAATCGCATCGACTACGCGTTGCTGCGCACTTCCCAGCCGCTGGATTTTGCCCTGCATGCCTATCTGGCCGCGCGCAGCGGGAAAAACTGAACGGTACGCTTTCACCGCAGACGCTGCGCCGCCACGAAACTGCCGCATTGGCGCTCACAAGCGGCCGGCCCCGGGTGTTCTGACAGGATTCACCTGATTGGCCGGATTGGCGGAATGCCGCCGCAGGTCGCGCAGGTTGCTGATTTTGATTGAATCAGAGTTGTCCCGGACAAAGCCAGCCATGTCGAAACCAGTTGCCCATTGCACGGTTCTGTTGAGAAACAAAGCCACCGCCGCTGTCATGCCTTGCGGCTGACGATGCGATTGGCGCCCTTCGAGTGATTGCAGAAAAACATGCTCAGCTTTCTCACCACACCCTATCTCTGGCTTGGCCTCGCCGCCGCGGCGCTTCCGGTGATCATTCATTTGATCCACCGCAATCGCGCCGAGACGGTTCATTTTGCCGCCATGCGCTTTCTCGAGCGCACGCCCGCGCATCTGATGCGCCGCCAGAAACTGAAACAGATTCTCCTGCTCGCCCTGCGCATCCTCGCGCTGGCGCTGCTTGGCCTTGCCTTTGCGCGGCCCCTGCTCACCGGCGCGCAAGGCGAAAGCGTGCTTGCTTCCGATGCCCGCAGTTTGGCGGTGGTGATCGACGTTTCCGCGAGCATGGCGGCCGGCGATCATCTGGGCGCGGCAGTGGCGGCCGCCGCCGAAGTGCTGCGCCAGGCCCGCAGCGCGGATCAAGTCAGCCTGATTGCCGCCGGCGCCACGCTCGAGGTGCTGGCGGAGAATGTCGCGCCCGGCGAAGCGCTGGCGGCGTTGGCGCGCGTGCAGCAGCGGCAATCGGCGGGCAATTTGCGCGAGGCCGTGCAATTCGCCGACAACCTGCTGCAACAATCGCCCTTGCGGCAGCGGCATCTCCATTTGATTTCGGATCTGCAAGTCAGCAATCTGCCGCTCGGCAATTTGACGTTGAACAGCGCGGCGCATTTGATTCCCCATGCCTTCGAACCGCGCTGGCAAAACGTCGCGCTGCTGGCCGGCGACCGTTTCGAAACGGGCGGCCGCGTTGTCTATGCGTGCCGCGTGCGCAATTTCGCGGAGCAGGAACAGGAGATCGAAGTGCGGCTGTTGCCGGCCGCGCCCAGCCGCCGGCCGCTTGCTGTGCAGCGCCTCGTTCTCGCGGCCGGCGCCGAGCAGACGGTTCACTTTGCTGCTGCCGGCCTCGCGCTTGGCGAAGCGCAGGAGGGGGCAAGGTGTTTCGAGATCAGTGCAGCGGCGGACGACTTTGCCGGCGATAACCGCTTCTACGTTGTGCCGCCCGCGCCGCAGCGCCAGCGCGTGCTGTTGGTTCTGGGAGAGGGCGGCGCCGAGCGCTATTTGCGTTCTGCCCTCGAATTGCCCGGCGCGGACCTGGAAGTTGCGTCCAGCACCCCCAATACCGTCGAATCGGTGTTGGCCAATGATTTTGCCGCCGTGGTGCTGGCCGGCGTGACGGGCGTGAGCAATGGCGCGGCGGAGAAGTTGCGGGACTATGTGCGACAGGGCGGCGGCTTGATTATCGCGCCAGGCAGCCGGCCGCCGGGCGAGTCGTTCAATCATCTGCTTGCGGAATTGCTGCCGGGCCGCATTCTTTCCCCAGCAGCAAACGGCCGCGAGCATGTGGCCTTGACCGAGATCAATTTTGCGCATCCGGTATTCAGCGTTTTTCGCGATCCCGCCAACGGCGATCCCAGCTCGATTCAAGTGACGAAGCGCTATCACCTCCAGCCCCGGGCGGAAGCCGTGCGGCTGGCCGGCTTTGAAGACGGCCTGCCCGCGCTGCTCGAGTTGGCGGTGGGCAGGGGCAAAGTGTTGTTGTGGGCTTCGACGTTTGATTTGAGCGGCGGCAATCTGCCGGTGCGCGGCATCTTCGTGCCGCTGCTGCATCAGTGGCTCGACTATGTACGCCGCGCGGAAGCGCAAACCGCAGTCACGCTCGTCGGCCAGCCGATTTTGATCAATGGCGAATTCGAGACCGGCAAGGCCATCACAGTGACGTTACCGGACGGCAGCCGGCAGGAACAAACTTTTGCCGCGCCCGCGGTGTTTACAGAAACTGCACTGCCGGGACACTATGTTTTCGAGCAGCGCGGCCGGCGAATTTGGCGGGCTGTGAATCTCGATGCGCGCGAATCGGATCAGCTGGCTTTGCCGCCGGAAGACCTGCAGGCGCGCTTCAATCGCCCGCAGGAAGAGACGCAGCTCAGTGGTGTGTTCGGAGTCCCGGCTCCTTCTGCCCGCGAGGTGGAACGGCAGCAAAGGCTGTGGCGTCTGGCCTTGTGGGCGGTGCTCGGGGCCTTGTTTCTGGAAGGCTGGCTGGCGAGTCGTACGCCGCGATGAGGCAGGGGCAAGGAGGCAAGGAGCCAAGGAGCCAAGGAG
>JBBIKM010000123.1:0-18480 GCA_037445455.1 bacterium
CCCTGGCATGAGGCTGGCCCCGCCCCGCAACCCTGAAGTGACGCGAATAATTTGCAACTCAAGCAGAATCGCCAACTGATCGAAATCACCCGGCCGATGAAAGAGATTGGCATCAGTTGGGTTGCTTCGATCATATGGAAATCCTGCTTTGCTTTTGATGCCATGATTTCACCATGGAGGAGCCGGCTTCTCCTTTTTATTTCAAGCGAGAGCAGTCCCAGGCCTCCTCTTGTCTCGCTTTCCTGCTTTCTCTGCAGCGACCAATCAGGTGGTCGCCGGACTGCTGCTTGCATTTTAGTCGCCCGCTTGATACCTTGCACCGGCTTTACGATTGGCCAACGGCCCGGCCCATTCTGGCGAGCCGATGAGAACTCTTGGTGAACAAGGGAGGAAGGATGCGGATCGCGTTTGCGACCAGTGAGTGTGTGCCCTATGTCAAAACCGGCGGCCTGGCCGACGTCAGCGGCGCCCTGCCGCGCGCCCTGGCCGAAGCTGGCATGGAAGTCAAGGTCTTCCTGCCGTTGTATGATTCCATTCGCGTGCTCGATCATGAGCTCATCTTCGCCGAGGAGCTGCGCGATCTCCCCCTGCAAATCGGCAATCTCAATCTCACCTTCAACACCTGGTACAAGAAGACGCCCGGCCTCGGTCTGGAACACTATTTCATCGACTGCCCGCATTATTTCCATCGCGGACGCATCTACACCTCAGACTATGATGAAGACGCCCGCTTCATCCTGCTGCAACAGGCCATCATTAACATCCTGCAGCGCTATCACTGGGCACCGCAGGTGTTGCACGCCAATGACTGGCAGACGGCGCTGCTGCCCGTTTATTTGAAGGACAAGTACTTCTGGGACCGGTTGTTTGACCGCACCGCCAGCGTGCTCTCGATTCACAATCTTGGCTATCAGGGACGCTTCGGCCGCGAAAGCGTGGATGCCGCCGGCCTGTCGTACGGCAAATACTACCCCGGCGGGCCTTATGAATTTCACAACTCCTTTTCCTTTCTGAAGGCCGGCATTCTCCACGCCGACATCATCACCACGGTCAGCGAAACCTACGCGCAGGAAATCCAAACGCCGACCTATGGCGAAGGCCTGCAGGATATTTTGGCGATGCGGCGCGCCGACCTCTACGGCATTCTGAACGGCATTGATACCAGCGACTGGAATCCGCGGGTCGACAAATACATTCCGCACCGCTATGATTTCGACTCGTTCGAGAACAAGGTGCTGAACAAGAAGGCGCTGCTGGCTCGTTTCGGCCTGCCCTTCAATCCCGATGTGGCGGTCATCGGCCTGATCTCGCGCTTGACCCCGCAAAAAGGATTGGAGCTGCTGCCGGCCGCGTTCTCCGATCTCATGCGCCTGCCGGTTCAAATGATCGTGCTGGGTGACGGTGAGCGGAAATACGAGGAGTTTCTGCAGTGGGCGGTCAGTGCCTATCCGGAAAAGGTGGGCGTGTATCTCGGCTTCAACAACGAGTTGGCGCATTGGATCACCGCCGGCAGCGACATGTTCCTGATGCCCTCGCGCTATGAGCCGTGCGGCTTGAATCAGATGTACAGCCTGAATTACGGCACCGTGCCGATCGTGCGCCGCACCGGCGGCCTGGCCGACACGGTGCACGATTATCACGAATTCAACGGCGAGGGCAACGGCTTCTCATTCCGGGATTTCACCCCGCACGCGCTGTTCACCAGCGTGCAGCGCGCCCTCAGCCTGTTTCAGCAGAAGACCATTTGGCGTGAGATTGTCCACCGCGGCATGCAGGAGGATTTTTCCTGGCAGCACTCGGCGCAGAAGTATCTGGAAGTGTATCGCCGCGCAGCCGCCCGCAAGCAGTGAGCATGCCTGCCCGCCCGGGCTCCCTTCTCCATCGGCCGGCGGGAACCCGGTGTTAGCCCGCCTGTGATGGTGAGTCGGGTTTCATTGGCGAACCGAAACAAGATGGTGTTATGCAGGTCATTCGGTCTGTGCCCGTCTTACGAAGAGGACACCCGTGATAATGACAATGAGGTGAATGAGGATGAAGACGGTGTAACTGGTGGCAGAATACCCGCGCCCAATCCAAATGACGTCGGCCACGATGCCGCGAAAGACTTCTGCCCCGATGATGACCCATGCCATGATACTGTTTTGCACGGGCGCGCGTGAAGCAACCAGCGCCATCACGCCCAGAACGCCAAATTCCAGCACGAATACCAACCAGGCGTCCATAAAGGCTCGCACGGCCAGCGGGTCGGCATTCATCGGCGCGGGCAGGGTGTCGGCAAACAGTTGAGCGCCACCGAAAAACAGGAAATAAACGTTCATCAGGGTCATGAGCAGATAGAAAACGCCCACAACGCGAAACCACCACTACAATGCCCTCATTTTGTGACCTCCTCTTGGGTTCAGTCATCTTTGGATAAATCTTCCGTCCTTCCTGCGAAAAAAAAACACGCGTTCTGCCAGGACATATAGTCCAATACACGCCTCCTTCTGCAGGTTCTGCAAAGCGGGATAACCTCTTACTTGCCTGCCATCGTCATCCCAAAGGTATGGAACAGGAACGCATGGAGATCGGCGGATTCCTCGATCTGTTTTGTCGTGGGCTTGCCGCCGCCGTGGCCGGCTTTGGTTTCGATGCGAATCAAAATTGGATGCGGGCCGGCTTGCGCCGCCTGCAGGGTGGCGGCGAATTTCCTGGCATGCGCCGGCACCACGCGATCGTCGGTGTCCGCGGTGGTGATGAGCGTGGGCGGATAGGCCACGCCCGGCTGCACGCGATGCAAGGGCGAATAGGCGTGGAGAAATTTGAAGTCTTCCGGCTTGTCCGGGTCGCCGTAATCCGAAATCCAGTAGCGTCCCACCGTGAATTTGTGATAACGCAGCATGTCGATCACCGGCACCTGGCAGAGGGCCGCGCCGAAAAGCTCCGGCCGTTGCACCAGGCACGCCGCCACCAACAGGCCGCCGTTGCTGCCGCCGCTGATCGCCAGTTTGCGCGGATTGGTATAGCCATTGGCGCACAGCCATTCCGCCGCCGCGATGAAATCATCGAACACGTTTTGTTTGCGCGCCCGCGTTCCGGCCTGATGCCATTCTTCACCGTATTCCCCGCCGCCGCGCAAATTGGGAACCGCCAACACGCCGCCGTTTTCCAGCCATAACGCGCTGCTCACCGAGAACCAGGGCGTCAGGCTCACGTTGAAACCGCCATAGCCGTACAGCAACACCGGATTCCCGCCGTTGCGCGCCAGCCCGCGTTTGTGCGTGAGGAACATCGGCACGCGCGTGCCGTCTTTGGACGTGTAGAAGATCTGCTGCGTCTCGTAGGGTGCGGGATCGAATTTGATCGCCGCGCCGCGGAATTCCACCATGCGATCGGTGGTGAAATCATAGCGGTAGATCGTGGCCGGAAAGAGAAACGAGGTGAACTGCAGGAACATCTCGCCATCCTGGCGCCGGCCCGCCAGCCCGGAGATCGAGCCAATGGTTGGCAGCGGCAGCTCGCGCACGAAACCGCCGTCGCGCTCGTACACTTTCAACACATGATGGGCATCGCGCATGTAGGCCACCACGAACTGGTTGTTGACCATGGTGGCGAAGGAAATCACTTCCGGCTGCTCGGGAATAATTTCCCGCCAATGTTTGCGCGCCGGCCGCTCGAGGTCAATGGCGATGACGCGGCCGCGCGGCGCCTGCAAATCAGTCTGAAAGTAGAAGATCGTGCCATCGTTGTCGATCGGCGTGTAGCTGGCATCGGCTTCCTCCAGCAGGCGGTGAAACGGACCCTGGCTGTCGACCTCGCGATAGTAAATGCGATTCCTGGGGTCGGTGCCGTGATAGACGTAGAGCACGAGGTATTTGCCGTCGTCGGTGATGAACGGGACAAAGCCCAGCTCTTTGAAGTCCGGCCGCTCAAACACCAATTCATCCTGCGACTGCGGCGTGCCCAGGCGATGGTAGTAGACGCGATTGAAATTGTTCTCGTCTTCTTTTGCCACCGTGCCCGGTTCCGGAAAGCGGTTGTAGTAGAATCCCTGCTGATCATGGCGCCAGGCGATGCCGGCGAACCGGCACCATTTCAGCGTTTCCTCGAAATCCGCGCCGGTGTCGACATTGCGAATCTTGATCTCCTGCCAATCACTGCCGCGGCTGGAGAGGCCGTAGGCCAGCAGCTTGCCGTCCTTGCTGTAGGCCTGGTTGGTCAGCGCCACGGTGCCGTCAGCGCTGAGTTGATTGGGATCGAGCACGACCCGGGCCTCGCCGTCGAGTTTCTCCTGCAGGTAAAGCACGGCCTGGTTTTGCAGGCCGTCATTCCGGGTGTAGAAGTAGCGGCCACCTTCGCGCACCGGCACGGAATAGCGGGGGTAATTCCACAGTTCGGTGAGGCGCTGCTTGATCGCCGCGCGGCTGCTGATTTTTTCCAGGTAGCCGAAAGTCAGCTTGTTTTGCGCCGCCACCCAGGCCTGGGTGTCTTCGGCCCCGTCGTCTTCGAGCCAGCGATACGGATCCGCGACGCGCACGCCGTGATAATCGTCGATCACCTCGACCTTTTTGCTGTGCGGGTATTGCAGCGGCTGTGCCGGCAGCACCAGCACCGAACCCAGCAGCATCATCAAGCTCCTTGTACAAATGCCGGTCCACGACATTTTGATCTTTGCAACGGCTTCCGGGTACACGAGTGGCCCTCCTTCCTTAGAACATGTTGATCGCGAGGCGCCGCGTCTCACCGGCGCGCAGCACGATGGTCTCGGTTTTTTCCCCGAGTTGGGGATGCACGAACTTCAACTCACAGACGCCGGGCAGGAGCAGCAGCGTTTGTTCGCCGGCATGCGGCTCGCGGCGCTGGCCATTGACATAAACCTCCGCCCACGGGTTGATTTGCAGCTCGAGTTGCGCGACGTGCTCCCAAAGCGAGAAGAACAGCGTGTCCGGCGAAACAGCAGAGAATTCCAGCGGCACACTCACCGGTGGGAAATTCGGATTTTTGAGCACGAGGCCGTGCTTGCCCGCCGGAAGAGAAACCGGCGCCGACAGCGGCGTCATGCCGAGCGAATCGCCGGCAAGAAAAACATAGGCCCAGGGATTGCTTTGAATGGACAGGGTGCGCGGCGGCGGGATGGCCGCGCTGTCAACGGCAATCTCCTGAGGCCGCGGCGGCAACGCCGGTTCTGTTTCCTCTGCCGGCGCTTTCTCTCGCTGCCCGGACTGTGGCTTTGCCTGCGTCAGACCGGAAGAATCCGCTGCCGGCGTTGCAGTGTGGGGAGACACCGTTCGCTCTTGCGCTGCTTCAGGCTTCATCGAATTCAGTCCCCACTGAGCCAGCAACGCGGTGAGCGCCAAGCCCGTGGCCGCGGCCAGCAGTGGCCGCCATTTGCGGGACTTGGGCGGTTGCGCCGTTTGCTGTTGAAGCAATTCAACGCGCACGAAAGCCGGGGGGAGCGCCAATGGCCAATTCTCCGGCGCCGCCAGATACTCCTGCAACCGCTGGCGCTGCATTTCCGGCGTGCCGAGCACGAAGTGCTGCGCCAGCCAGGTCCGCACCGCTTCGGCGCCGGCCAGTCGGGCAGCGGGTTGCTTGGCGAGCAAGCGTTCGAACAATTCGTCGAGCACGGCCGGCGCGTGCGGATTCACGGTGGTGATGGGCAGCGGCGCGACGCGCACGATGGCGTTCATTTCGCCGCCGGCAGTGGCGGATTGAAACGGCCGGCCGCCGGCAATCATCTCATAAAGCAGAATGCCCAAGGCAAAAAGATCCGCGGCGGGCGTGGCGTTTTCGCCGAGAATGACTTCCGGCGCGAGGTAGCCGGGCGAGCCGGTCAGCCCGCTGCCGGCCGGGCGCGCGGCATTCGAAGTGGCGAGATCGAAATCACACAGCTTGACGCTGCCGTCGTGGCCGATGAGAATGTTTTCGGGTTTGAGATCGCGATGGATGAAATGGCGGCGGTGAATCTCCGCGACGCCGGCGAGCACAGCGTCGAACACGGTGAGCGCAATCGCGACCGGCAGTTTGCCGGCCTGCGGTGCGTTTTGCAGCAGGCTGCGCAGGGTTTGGCCTTCGATGAATTCCAGCGTGAGGTAGCGCAGGCCCTCGGCCACGCCGTAATCGATCAGCTTGACGAGATTGGGGTGGGTGATGCGGGCGTAGATTGCGGCCTCCTGCGCGAAGCGCGCGGCGGCCGCAGGCGCGTTGCCGTTGGCGGTGAAGGTTTTGACCAACACCAGTTGTCCGGTGCGAGGGTCCAGCCCGCGATAAGTCGCGCCGGTTTCACTGCGCTTGATTTCGGCGAAGAGCTGGAGGCTGCCGAGGGTTTTCATGATGGCCAGATTTTGGTGCGCCCAAGCACGCTCGTGTACAGGGTTCGCCGCCCGTGACAAAGCCGGCCGGGCCGTCGTCGCCACGGGAATGCGACGGGTTCGGTCTCGCACTCCCCCACCCCAACAAAACGCCCTGAGAACGTCTTGAAAGTTCCAACCCCCGCTCAGCCGCGGTTGCCAAGGCTCCGCGTGTCGTGAACGCTCTGAACATTTCGCTGCCATGGCCGGGGCCTTGCAGGAACATGTTCTGATGCGTTCCTGATTTTGGATGGACCCCGAACCAGTGCTCTGCTACTTTGATTTGTATGAGTGATCCCGAGTATCATTCCAAAGGAATGGCCATGTTCGTTCAAACACCCATGGTGATGAAAATGTAGTCCTCCCCCTTGTAGGGTACTGTGACTTGTGCAGAATCATCGGCCCACAAGGGGCAGGGTCACGTCATTTTCGTGGTAATCTTGCGAGACACCCGGCACTGTGCTCAAGGCCTTGCAGGATCCTTGCAGGATGACAGGGATGATGGCTGCACATTTCAAGGCAACAGACCACTAGGCGCCCTGCCACTCCTTGAGCCGGTAATGCAGCCACCGCCGCGAAACGCCGAGCGCCCTGGCCGCTTCGGTGACATTGCCCTGGTGCTGCTGCAGCACGCGCTCGACAATGCGGCGTTCGTGATCGCGCAGCGATTGCAGCTCCGTGGTTTCAGAATAGGACGGCGCCGCGAGCCGCAAATCCGCGGGCGTGAGATAGCCGCCTTTGGCGAGCAGCACGGCCCGCTCGATGGTGTTGCTCAGCTCGCGCACATTGCCGGGCCAGTCGTGGCTGAGCAGCGCGGAGAGCGCCTCCGGCGTGAAGCCGGCAATCGGGCGCTTGGACTTGGAAGCGGCGCGGTCGAGAAAATGCTGCGCCAGCAGAACAATGTCGTGGCCGCGATGGCGCAGCGCCGGCATTTGAATGGTGATGACGTTCAGGCGATAGTACAAATCCTCGCGGAATCGCCCGGCCTTCACCTCGCCGGCGAGATCCTTGTTGGTCGCAGCCAGCACGCGCACGTCGATCTTGCGGACTTTGCTCTCGCCGATGCGCCGCACTTCGCGCTCCTGCAGCACGCGCAACAGCGCGGTTTGAATCTTCGGGCTGATGTCGCCGATTTCATCGAGGAAAATCGTACCGCCGTCGGCTTCCTCGAACAGGCCTTTTTTCTCGTGCACGGCGCCGGTAAAGGCGCCCTGCTTGTGGCCGAACAGCTCGCTCTCCAGCAGCGTCTCGGGCAGCGCGCCGCAGAACAGCGCGATGAAGGGTTTGTCTTTCAAGCGGCTGTTGTAATGCAGGGCGCGCGCGATCAATTCCTTGCCGGTGCCGCTTTCGCCGAGGATGAGCACGGTGGCGGTGGTGTCCATCACGCTGCGCACGGTGTCCAGCACGCTGCGCATGGCCGGGCTTTGGCCGATGATGCCGGTGAATTCGCTGGCCTCCGCCATGGCCTGGCGCAGCCGCCGGTTTTCGCTGCGCAGTTGATCATACATCTGCGCGTTTTCGATGGCGATCGCGGCCTGATGCGCGAAGGCGTTGAGAAACGGCTCCATTTCCGGGCGGAACTTGCCGCGCGTTTCCGTGCTGTCGATATAGATCGCGCCCAGCCGCCGCGTCTTCACGCGCAACGGCAGGCAGGCGGCGGCCACGATTTTCTGATCGAAGATGCTCTCGGAGGAGCGGAAGCGCGCATCGTCGGCGGGATTGTAGGTGATCAAGGTCCCGCCGCCGGCCATTGCCGCCTCCACGATGCTGCGCGAGAACGGCGCCACGGCATTGAGCGCGTTGGGCGCGAGATTGTGCGCCACCCGCACTTGCAGGTCCGCAGGATCATCCTTTTCCGACATCAAAATGAAGCCGCGCTGCGCGTTCACCGTCTGCAGCGCAATCGCCAGGATCCGCTGCAGCAGCTCGTCAAGGTCATAGATGGTGTTGATGCTTTCGCTGATCTGCGAGAGCGCGAGCAAGGGATCGGAGAATTCCGCAATGGGTTCGGACATAGGCACCTGTCGCTTGCAGCCTGCCGGGCGTTGGCCAAGCGTCGCTGTTTCTCAGTCAGTTGCTTTGTTTCGGATCAAATGCCTGGATTCCTGCCACGGCGAAAACAGAGCAAACCGGGAGGAACAAGGCGAAGAAAACCCTGCGCCAGGTTTTCAGACAAGCTGAAAACGGGGAACGCCCCACGGCAGCCTGCGTCTTTTGCAGGACAGCAGGCAAAATACTACCAATGTTGCGCGCGAATCCTACCGCACAAGAAGACAGCTCCAACGGAGAAATCACCAAGCCTCACCGCCGCGCGGAGAAACACGTCAGGAATGTCGCCCCTGCAGGGCTGTAATCCCTCGATTACGAGTGAAGTAGCGCAGGCTTCCAGCCTGCCTGCAGACAAGAGGTCCAATGTCACTAACTTTTTCCCTAAGGGAAGACAATCGAAGGAATGACTATCAAAAAATTTTTCCAACTATTTGCCTCTGTTTGTCAGGATGATTAAGGTGGTTTGATAAGGTTAAGCTTGCTGGGGCAAAAGCAATGACAAGAAAATGGCTGTCATTGCCTGCCCAAAAAGTTAGTGCCATTGGACATGAGGTCTATGCTACGTTTTCAACCAATAACTGAGGTATTACGCAGGGCTGGAGGCGACAAACTCCCTCAGTTCCCAGGGTGCTGCCCGTGGGCTGTCACACGCGACCCCGTCGGGGGCAGGCTGATTTTCAAACAGTGTCCCTGAATTGCTGCAAACTCTGTTATCCTGTCGAAAAGCAGTTCTATTGAGAACTGCACCCATTGAAGATCGAAGCCCTGGGGCGGCGCAGTGACTTTTGGCGGAATGATGGAGAGACGGTGATCTCAGCACATTATTCTGCCGGGAGCTTTCAGAATTTTTTGCTGAGTGTGATTGATTGACCGGCTTTCCGTCATAGCGCCTCCCGCTCGCACGGTCTTCTCCTGTCCAACGCTGTCGGTCGCGGCTTGCCCGCCTCGCGCCCGGCCATTCGGCGCTGCACGGTCCACTTTCGGCACGCTCACTGCACCACAAACGTGGCTTCCTTCGAGCGGCTGCTGTTGCCGAAGCGGTCGGTGACGGTAACCGTCCAGAAATAAGAGCCGGTGGTCAAGCGGCCCGGATAGGGCGCCGCCGTGGTGCCGGCCGGCAGCTCCGGGATCGTCAGCAACAGCGTTTGAAAGCCGCTGATCAGTTTAAAGACATGAATGGTAAAAGTATGCTCGAAGGTGAGCGGCGGCATGAGCCATTTTAATTGCGGCGCATTGGTGGTGAGCACCTCGCCGTTCGCCGGCTCCTGCGGCAGCGGCTCCTCGGCGATGACGCGAACCAACTGAAACGGCGCCGAAGTCACCCGCGCACCGGGCGCATCCGTGGCGCGGATGCGAAAGAGTTCGCCCACCAAATTGTAGGGGTCGATCAAGTTTCCGTTGCCTGCCCGCAATTCTTCCGGTGGAAAAGTGCGTTCCCATATGCCATTCGAGCTGCTGCGCCGCAGGGAATCGGCGAACGCCGCGGCCGGAATCTCAACCTGCACGCGCTGCAGGTCGTTGTTACCGTCACCGTCGAACACTTCCGCGGTGATCGTCAGGAAAACGAAATCCGTGTCGCTCAGCGAGGCGCGCGTCTTGACATGTGCCGCGGTGACACGCGCGTCTGCCACCAGTGGCAGGGCATTGAGACGGAAACTCAAGACCCGGGTCTCGCGCGCCGCCACTTCCACCTCGGCGCTGTCGGCGGCATAACCTGCGGACGTCGCGCGCAGCGTGTAGCGGCCGGGTGCAAGTCCGGCAAAGGTGAATTCGCCGTTGGCATTGCTGCGGCGGCTGGCGCCGGTCTCCAGCAAATGAATGTCGGCGTCTGGCAGCGGCCGGAAGGGTTGATAAAAACTGGTGACGGTTCCGCTGAGAACGCCCCTGTCCAGGTAGGCAGGGGATTCCGGATCGAGCGGATTGCTGTGCTCGGCCGGCGTGGTGCAGGAAAAAAGCCAAAAGCACACGGCGGTCAAGGTCACCCAGCGCAATTGCCCAGCCCGGCCTGCACGCCGCTTCTGAATACGCCATGCCGTTGTTATATGATCAACCATACACCACATGCCCGAGGGGAGGAGACAACCGCTGCCATGTGATCTTTCCACACGAAATGGCAAACAGGCAGCGTCTTGCCATGCGAAGCCATTACCACAGGCAAGAATCAAACCAGTTCTTGCTGTGCGAGTTCATGCAAAGCACAGCCCGGTTTGCCAATTCAACTGTACAAACAACGCCGCGAATATAGGGATTTGTCGCCGAATTTCAAGCACAATCCTGGCAGGTGGGAAGCTCGGATTTTCTGCGAGAATGCTGCGTCCTCTGTTCAAGGGCAAGACTTGCGCGGCAGCGCTGCTAGTCGGCGCGCAAATTTTGCCCATCTTTGCGCACATAACGAAGAAATTCCGACGCAGATTATGGATTTATCGGCGGCGGGCAGCAGGGCGGGCAGTGGCACCAAGTTTGAAGACGGATCGGACCGCAAGATCACCTACTTGTCTCATCACCTTACCATGAGGCCATGATATGTTGCGACGAAGGGTACAATCTCTCGCCATTGGGCTGAAAGTGGCTATCTGGGTGTCAACGCTCGCCACCACGTTGGCAGCGCAGAGTCTGCAGATTTCGCGGCGCAGCGATTTTTCGACGCAGGACGGCAGTTTTACCTTCGCCGACACGCTGCATGCCCGCGTCTTCGCAGCCAATATCAACTATTTGGACCTGGACAAGAACGAATTCGAACTGCAGCCCGCCAGCGGCGGAGACAGCAAAGAGGGCAAGTTTGTCAACCAGTTGAACGGCAGCTATGAAGCCCGCATCCCACTCTCCGATCTGGATCAGAAACAGAGCAACTGGCGCTTTCGTGTGGAGATCCGCGATCACCGCAACGGCCAGTTTAAGGCGGAAGTGCCCATCTTGATTCAGAGCGGGCAGGGCGTTGGCGACACGCTGCTCATCACCGGCCGGCTGGAGACCGTCACCAAGGATTACATATCCCTGTCCGGTAACAACAGGATCTATGTTGACAATCGGACTCTCGTCATGGAAGGCACGCGCACCCTGTCGCTCAGTGACCTGCAACCCGAGTGGAAGGTGCAGGTGCTGGCGCAGCGCGGCAATGATAACAAGCTGTGGGCGCGCCTGATTCTCGTGCTGGAGCGTTCCACCTCCTACCCAATTGAAACCAAAGGTTTTGTCGCGAGCATCGCCGATTCGGTGGTGACCATCAACAATATCGCCTTCACTGTCGTACCCACCACCAAGCTGTTGGATGACAAGGGCAATGCCATCACGCTCGCCGGCTTCAAGGTCGGAATGGAGGTGGAAGCCAAGGGCATGCGGCTGGCCAACGGCGTCGTGATCGCGCTGCGCCTGAAAATTGAGGACGAAAACTACAGCGGTCACGAAATCGAGCTGACCGGACAGATCACTGCGCTGATTGACAGCGTGCGGCGCTATGTGGTCGTGAACGATACGCCCTTCGAAGTCATCGCCAGCACCGAGATTCTGGGTTTCGACAACGAGCCGATTGCTTTTGCCGATTTGCACGTCGGTGAACTGGTGGAGGTGAAGGGCCGCACCCGTGCGGGCAACGTGCCGCTGGCGAGCCGCATCAAGCGGGAAGATGGAAATGGCGCCGACTTCGAAGTGCGCGGTTTGATTTCCGCCCTGGGTGACTCCACGGTGACGGTGAATCGCCTGCTGTTTCGAATCGTGCCCACCACCATCATTCTCGATGAAAAGAACAATTTCATCGCCTTCAACGCCCTGCGCACCGGCATGGTGGTGGAAGTGCGCGCCCAGGTTTTGGCCAGCAGCACGCCGATGATTGCCACCCGCATCAAGATCGAAAAGCAGGCGCCACCGGCCATCGAGATCAAGGGCTTCATCGACCAGCTCACGGAGAACAGCCTGACCGTCCTGGGCCTCACCTTCCTGGTTGACCGCGCCACCGTGGTGCTCGATGAAAACAACCAGGTGGTGCCGTTTGCAGCCCTGCGCACGGGGATGCTGGTGGAAATCAAGGCGGTACTGGGCACCGATCTCAAGCTGTACGCCATCCGCATCAAGATTGAAGACTTCGACCGCGACGAAATCGAGCTGCGCGGCGTCATCACCGATTTGCAGAACAATGAGAAATTCGTCGAGGTGACCGGCATCAAGTTCTATCTCACCGCCGCAACGGTCATCACCGACCAGCAGGGCAACGCGATAACTTTCGAGGCGCTCGCCATCGGCCAGGTGGTGGAGGTGCATGCCCGGCGCGAGGGCGGCCGCTGGCTGGCCTCGCGCATTCAGGTGGAAGATCGCATCGATCCCATCGTCGAAATCTTCGGGCGCATCGAGCGCATTGCGCATGACGGCGGCGACACGCTCTATCTCTACGGCCGTCCCTTCGTCGTCACCAATACCACGGTGATCGTCAACCGGCAGAATCAGCCGATTCCGTTTGAGGCGCTGCAGGCCGGCAACTTCGTCAAAGTGCGGGCGCAGCTCATCGCCGATCACACCTTCATCGCGCTGCGCGTGGAATTGCGCAGTCAGCCCGGCAACGACGAGTTCGAGTTCACCGGCACCCTCAATGCGCTCAGCTTCACCGCCATCCAAGTGGACGGCATCGAATTCCAGGTCAATGCCGCCACCGTTTATCTCGGTCCGGACGACCAGCCGATCAAGATCGATGATTTACATCTGGGCATGACGGTGGAAATCAAAGCGCGTTTGCAGGGCGGCCGGCTGCTGGCTGTGCAGGTGAAGGTTGAAGACCGCCGCGCACTCGCCGGCAGCCTCACTCAGGTGAGCGGCAACACCATCTACGTGCAGGACTTGCCGCACGTGGTGACTGACAACTCGCTGCTGCTCGATGCGCAAAACCGGCCGGTGACCGTCAATGCGCTGCGCGCCGGCCAGCAAGTCGAGTTGGTGGCGCAGGCCAGTCCCTCCCAACTCGAAGTCGTAACCCTGCGCATCGTTTCCAGCAGCCCCACCGGCGTGAAGGAAGGCGGATCGCCGGCCGCGCCCAGCAGCTTTGCTCTGTGGCAAAACTATCCGAATCCGTTCAACCCGTCCACGGTGATTCGCTTCGCCCTGCCGCAAGCGGGTCAGATGCGGTTGGCGGTTTACAATATACTTGGCCACCGGATCCGCATGCTCATGGAAGGCGTGCGGCCGGCAGGCGAATTCCAGGTGACTTGGGACGGCCGTGACGAGGCCGGTCGGCAAGTGGCTTCCGGCATCTACATTTACCGCCTGGAGGCCCAGGGCCAGAGCCAGACCCGCAAACTGACCCTCATGCGTTAGAACTTCCACCGTTACCCCACCCCACACAGCCCAAGGGCGCGGCGTTCTGCTGCGCCCTTTTTGTTTTCATGCCGGCCGCGCCTGAACTTTTGCTTGCTTCTCCGGGCGCATTTCCATACTTTTTTGCCGTCCAACGGCACGACCGAACGATCAGTTTTTTGCGAGCAGCAATGATCATTTCAGCCGGCTTGCGGGTATAGGTATGATCTGAGTGAAAACGTTCCAATCTCGGTTGCGCAGAGCCCGCTCGAGCATCGGAGGTCGTGGAACCTGCGAGCGTTATACAGCAGCGGCCATGCCGTTACCGCAGGATTTTTTCCAAGAGCTCACGGTGCGGACGGGCGTGAGTTGTTCTTGATTTGACGATGGCGAGACCGCCCGGCCCGCGCGATTCGCGCACGGGCACCACTACATTGGCTGGCGTGCACAGGGGCAGAACCAGGAATCCAAGATCTTGTTATGAAGAAACCACTTTTTTTCGTGGAAACTGCCGAGGGCCCGCCCTTCGTGATCAAGCTCCACTTTGATACCAATGCCCCGATGCCGGAATTGGTGACCCGGCTGGCCTCCTATTTTGAGATGACGTTGAGCCAGGACAAGGTGAACTATGTCATCGATATGGAAAACGTGCTGTTCCCTTCCACCAAACTCATTGCGCTGTTGATCGCCACCGCGGCGCGCGCGCGGCTGCGCAACGGTGATCTCAAAGTCGAAAACCTGCCGGAAACCGCCAAGCACAAGTTCAAAGCGTTTAACGCCTGGGACTATCTCATCGAAGATCCCGATGCGCTCGCCTGGCCTTCCTATGCCGGCAGCGCCGGTACGATTTGGCACGATGAAGACAGCGTCCAGGCGCTCGCTGAGATCGCGGAGCCGCCGGTGGTGCACGAGCTGCAGGAGACGCTGCACGGAACCGCGCCCGTCGAGGCAATGGCGGCGAATCCCGCCAGCCTGGAGGAGGTCAACACCTATTCCCTGCGCGTTGAGAGCACGATCGCCAATCTTTATCAATTGTGTGATTTTGTGGTCGAACATGCCAAACAGGCGGGCATGAATGTGCGGGAGATTGGCAAGATTCGCATCGCGGTCTACGAGGCCTGCTTGAATGTAATCGAGCACGCCTATCACTCCCATCCCGGCAACTGGATCGACTTGTCGGTGCACTACAATCCGGAAAAGTTTATCATCGTGATTCAGGACACCGGCCTGAGCTTCCAGTTGAAGCCGCCGGCGGAATACGACGTGCAGGAGGCGGTGGCCAAACGCCGTACGGGCGGCTTCGGCATGCACATCATCCGCCGCTCGGTCGATCAGCTCGAATATCATCCCGACGCGGTGAACGGCAACCGGCTGATCCTGCTGAAGAATTTGCGTTGAACCCAAAGATGCAGGTCGCGGCAAACTTGAAATGGAGGGAAAGTTGCCATGAAACCGGGCGGCAAGAAACGCGGCATTTGGGTGGCCGTGCGGGTGTGGCGTGGATTTGTTGAGGAAGTCCATGCCTTTGACGATGAAAAGGCGGCACGCCGGCGGGAAGCTTCCTGGCGAGCCAGGATGAACCCTGACTACGATGAAACCGCGGTCGTGCAGCTTCTCGTAAAGCGTACGCGAAGTTTGCGTGCGGGCAGAAGTGCAAGCAAGCAGCTTTGAAGCTGCCACCTCGTCTGCTGCCGGTGACGGCAGCGCAGCAGGATCGCCAGGCGCCCAGTCCCTTCAGCCAAAACGCAGATTGGGCCTGGAGATCCACTCAACCAACTCCGGAAACATGAACTCCCCCGACCTGCCATTGCCCACAGCCGCCCAAAACGAGCAGACCACCGACCACTCCAAGTCCTCCGCGCGTGCGCGCCTCGATGAAAAGCTGGCGCACTGGCGCAAGAACAAATACCGCACTGCCGCCTGGTTCCTGCTGTTGGGACTTTTGGGCCTGTTCCTGCCGGTGATACCCGGACTGTTGTTCTTGGGCATCGCGTTTTGGCTGATCTTTCCCAAACAGGCGGAGAAAATCTGGGGCGATCTCAAGCGAAAGCTCGCAGGGGAATGAAGCGGCGCTCTTTGCCGGGCTTTCGGAAACCGGCGGCGGGTATGGGCATATCGGGAAGCAAATCTTCTGATCATTTTGGAGGAGCACAATGCCATTCTTTTTTTCGACGATGGATCTGGTGCTGCTGGTGCCGGCGATGTTGTTTGCCCTGTGGGCGCAGTGGAAGGTAAAAAGCACCTACAACAAATTCAGTGAAGTTCGCTCGCGCTATGGCCGCAGTGGCGCGGAAGTGGCAGCTTCTCTGCTCAATCGCAATGGCATTGGCGGCGTGAACATCGGCCGCGCCGAGGGCCTGTTGTCGGACTATTATGATCCCACCCGGAAGGAAGTGCGGCTGTCCGAACACAATTACGACGGCAATTCCATTGCCGCGCTGAGCGTGGCGGCGCATGAAGTCGGGCACGCCATTCAACACAAGCTGGCCTACGGCCCGCTGAATTTCCGCACGACGTTGTTCCCGGTGGCGAATATCGGCTCGAGCCTGGCGATGCCGCTGGCGCTCCTCGGCATCTTCATGCGCATGCCGATGCTGCTCGATATCGGCATCGTGCTGTTTTCGGGCGCGGTGTTGTTTCAGCTTGTCACCCTGCCGGTGGAGTTCGACGCCAGCCGGCGCGCACTCGCGCAACTGCAATCCGGCGGGTATCTCGCCAGTGATGAAATCGGCATGGCGAAAAAAGTCCTGACCGCCGCCGCCCTCACCTATGTCGCTGCTGCCGCCGTTGCGGTGATTCACCTGGTGCGTCTGGTGATGCTGCGCCAGGGTGACGAGTGAGTTTCACGCGCAGCCGGTTCGACGGGCTGAAGCTCTCCAAACCACCGCAGCGTCGCAAAAGCAAAAGGGAAGCCGGGTCCATGCCCGTCTTCCCTTTTGTTTTGCCCCGGCAGGGCTGAAATCGCACTCATGGCGGCGTTGCTGCGGGCCGGTCGTAATTGGTCACGAAATATTCACTCACAATTCCCGCTGCCTTCAGACTGTCGGCGGCCGCACGCGCCTTTTCCTGGGAAGCATAACGGCCGACGCGAATGGCATACCAGCCGTCCACATTGCGCGGCGGGACGACGTACACCTCCAATCCCGAAGTCTGCAGCGACTGCATCATCCGGTCGGCGCGGCGGCGTTCCTTCACCGCACCGACTTGAAACGAGAAGTAGCGTTGTTGCTCGGCGGTGGGCGGTGGTGGCGTAGGTGCCGCAACTTCCTCGGGCGGCTGTTCCGGCCAGACGAGAATGATCATGACCAGTCCAACACCTGCGGCGGCCGCCCACGCCCAACGCCGGTGTTTTCCCAACCACGAAACAGCATAGAGTTTCCCTTCCCGCGCGGCAAGTGCGAGGCTCTCCAGCCGCTGCCGCAACGGCACGCGGGGAAGCGCGGCCGGCCGGCTCTCCGCCCGCCAGCGCTCGATCTCTTCCGGTGACAACAGCGAAGCGCAGGCCGCGACCACGCGCGCGAGCGCGTCGTCGCGTTGCACCAGCCGATGGGCCGCATGCATGTGATACAGCGCGCGGCGCACGCGCGGATCCTCCCCCCATTGCGCTTGAAAAGCGCGTGCATAGCACCAACCCGCGAAATCGTCATGGCGCTCGCGCCCCAGGATTTTCTCCAGGCACAGCGCGAGAATCTGATCGCTCAGATTGCCGTCGTGCGCCAGGTGGTTGGCATAGAAGTATTCGGCGCGATAGTGCGTGCTGCGGTTTTCCAGAAAATGCTGCACGAAAAAGTTGGCGAGCGCTTGATCGCCGGGATTGTGATCAAGCAGCTCCTCGGCAATCGCGGCGGTGCCCATGGTCAGCCTGGGTTGATTCAACACATAAGATTTGAGAGCGTAGTAGGCTTCTTCCGTCCGCACGCCTTCACGCAGCGCGGCCAGCAATTGGGTGCGCGCATGCGGGTCCTCGAGATGCCCGGCATAAAAGGGAAAGTAGCTGCGCCGCAAAGCCTGCTCGCATTTTTCCTGCTCGCGCGGTGACAGCAGGCCGCTGTCAAACAGGCGCCGCAGCAGCGGCAGCATGCCGGCCACACTCTCTTCATGATCGGAAAGCAGCAACTCCCTGCCGCGCTCCTGCAGGAAGGCAAAGCGCCGGCGGCCCAGGCGCGTGAGCACTGCGCTCACCAGCGGGAAGATCAGCAGCGCGAGAATGACGATGAGGAAGGTATCGGGAAAGTAGCTGCCGCGGAAGAGCAGCTCGTGCAGAATCCAAAGCGTGATGAAGGCCAGCACGGGGAGCAACAGGATGCTCCAAAACAGGCGAAGCACAAGCCAGCGATACATTGCCATGAGGGAGGCGTTCCCATTCGATTCATCTGAACTGCCGGAGAAACGAGCGACGGCGGCGTCGCCGGAAATTGGGCGTACGCCATGGCGCAGCCAGACTTCAAGAAAGATCCAACTTCTCCGCCAGGGTAACAGGACTAAAATTCGATTCTGTCAATCCTGCGATCCTGTCAAGAAAAGGCTGTCGCGCAGTGGCCCCAGTTTCAGCTTGACCGAAAAACTGACGTACGCCGTCACCGGCACAAATAACGGCTTTTGCCCAAAAAAGCAAGCGTGATGTCATTTAGTACGACAACGTTATGTTGAATTCTGCTGCCCAGCCAACCAGCCCCACCGGGGCACGAGAGTACCATGTCAGAAATACCGCGACAACCAGCCCCACCGGGGCGAAATGTGATAGCGAAGGGCAACGCCCTGGAAACGCCGTCATCAGGAAAAATCATCAAGCCCCAACGGGGCGCAATAAAACCACCATAGGCAT
>JBBIKM010000124.1:0-18032 GCA_037445455.1 bacterium
GTGCGTCTGCAATTGAACTGCGCCAGCTTCCAGTCCGAAACCGTGCGCGACTTGTACGCCGGCGTGGCCCACTATGCCACCGCCCCGCCGGCGCTGGAGGGCAATTGGGAAGGCTGGAACCGCAGCACGCCCATGACCATTGACAAAGCCAATCAGGTCTGCCGGCTGCTGATGGGCAATCAACCCTGGCACGGCCCGCAGGATTTGTCGGCGAAGGTCTATGCCATGTACGATGAGGACTATCTCTATGTGGGCGCTGAAGTGACGGATGATGTTTTGATCACGCATTGGGATTTTCCGGTGATGAGTTATCCGTGGGACACCGACTGCATGGAAGTCATGCTCGACACGCGCACCAACTCCGAGCAGGGCCATGATCCGCCCACGCCCGGTTTGTTCCGCCATCTTTCCATGGCGGAATACCGCACCACGGACTTCGGCGCGAAGCAATGGCAGGGCGGCGGCGCCGGCGGGCCGCTGCTGCCCAAGCCGAATCTCGTGCCCAATGCGGAAACCTACTTCACCCGCACGGAGCAAGGCTACAATCTCATCTGCCGTTATCCGCTCGCCAGCTTGAAAGGCGTGAAAGCCGAGCCAGGTTATAAGATCGGCTTCGACGTCGCGATCAACGACAACGACGGCTTGAATTATCGCAAGAATCAGCACATTTGGGCGGGCTTCAATCAGAATCAATCGTGGTGGGATGTCGGCACGATCGGGGCGTTGGTGTTTGGGCCCAAGTAAAACCAAGGGAGACGGCATGCCAGCTTATGACGTGGTCGCCGCCGGCCACCTGTGTCTTGACATCATTCCTCCCTTCACCGCGGCAAGCCGGGCCGCCGGCCAGCTTCTGCAGCCCGGCAAATTGCTGCACGTTGGCCCGGCCGTGTTGAGCACCGGTGGCGCGGTGTCGAATACCGGCATCGCGTTGAGCAAACAGGGCTGCCGGGTGGCGTTCATGGCGCAGGTGGGTGATGATGCCTTTGGCCGGATCATCATCGCAAAAATGTCGGCGTGGGGCGAGACAGCAGGCATTGCCGTGGACCCCGAACATGGCAGCTCGTATTCGATCGTGATTGCGCCGCCCGGCGTTGACCGCATCTTTCTGCATCATCCCGGCTGCAACGATTTCTTCAGCGCGCAGCGGGTGGATTGGCAGATCGTGCCCGCGGCGCGGGTGTTTCACCTGGGCTATCCGCCGCTCATGCGCGCGCTTTACGCGGATGACGGCCGCGGTCTGGGCGAGATGCTGGCCCGGATCAAGTCACTCGCGGTGACGACCACGCTGGACATGGCCATGCCCGATCCCGACAGCGAGGCCGGCCGCATGAGCTGGCGCAAGTGGCTGCACCAGGTCATGCCGCATGTCGATGTCTTCATGCCGAGCATCGACGAAATGCTGTTGTTGTGGGATCGCCAGGAATGGGAGAGGTGCCGGCAACGCGGCGGCAGTTTTGTCGAAACGGTGGAACTGGCGCGCTACCGGGAAATCGCCGCGGGCTTGCTGGCCTTGGGCTGCGGCGTGGTGATCTTGAAGGCTGGACCGCGCGGCCTGTATTGCCGCACCAACCACGCCGAACGCCTGGGTGAGATTCCGTTGCTGGCGGCTCCGGCGGCGCAATCCTGGGCCAACCGTGAACTCTGGGCCGCTGCATTTCAGAATGACAATCCGCAGTCTGCCGCCGGCGCCGGTGACGCTGCCGCTGCCGGCATCGTGGTGGCACTGTTGCACGGCAAGTCGCTGACAGAGACTCTGCAATTTGGCAACTGCCTGGGCTATCAAAACCTGCGCGCGCTGGATACGGTCAGTGGCATCGGCACGCTGGCGGAAACCCAGGCGTTGTTGCCGGTGCTGCCGGTGATCGCGGCGCCGTTTCTGGATGAACACTGGCACCCGACCGACCAGCGCGGCGTCTGGGAGCGAAGCCTCAACAAAAACTGACCCAACCTCGCTGCGCCCTGGCTGGTGTTTTATTCCCCAGATCAGGGACAAGTGATTCGCCGGGTCAGTCCGAGGGAATCTGGTGAGGCACCTGGCATCGTGTCCAGATCTTCGCAGGATCCGTGCGGCATGCCGTGGTTGGCAGCGGGACATTGCAAGCAAACAGATCACCAGGCGTGATTCGAATAACTGCAGCAACACACATCACCGAAACCACAGCACACCATGACCTTCCCCCCTTCCATCAACACCGTTGCCGAGCTTGAAGACGTTATGACCACGCCCGGCGCGGCCGTGGTTGCCGCGCTGCGCGAGCTGCCCGGCGACTTGCTCATTCTCGGTGCCAGCGGCAAAATGGGTCCGTCGCTGGCGCGGCTGGCGAAACGTGCCAGTGATCAAGCCGGCGTCCGCAAGCGCATCATCGCCGTGGCGCGCTTTTCCAATGCCGCGGCGCGCACCGCACTGGAACAAGCCGGCGCAGAACCGCTCGCGTGCGATCTGCTCGACCCGCAGGCCATTCAGCAGTTGCCGGAAATCGAAAATGTGATGTACATGATCGGCATGAAATTCGGCACCACCGGCCGCGAGGCCGAGACCTGGGCGGTCAATGCCTACATCCCCGCGGTGGTCGCGCAGAAGTTCAAGCGCAGCCGCATCGTGCTGTTTTCCACCGGCAATGTCTATCCGCTCACGCCGGTGAAATTCGGCGGCAGCAGCGAGGACGATCCCACCGGCCCGCTTGGCGAGTATGCCCAATCCGCACTGGCGCGTGAACGCATCTTCGAATACTTCTGCCGGAAAAACAACACGCCCGGCGTGATTCTGCGGCTGAATTATGCCATTGACCTGCGCTACGGCGTGCTGCTCGACGTCGCGCAGAAAGTGTTCAGCGGCCAAACCATTGATTTGAGCATGGGGCACGCCAATGTCATCTGGCAGGGGGATGCCAATGCCGCAGCATTGCGCTGCTTTGCGCATGCCCAAACGCCGCCGCTGGTGCTCAATTTGACCGGCCCGGAAACCGTTTCGATCCGCCGGCTGGCGGAGAGATTTGGTGAATTGCTCGGCCGCACGCCGGTCTTTGTCAATGAAGAATCGGAAACCGCGCTGCTCAGCAATGCCGGCCGTCTGTTCGACCTGTTCGGTTATCCCACCATCCCGCTGGAGCAGATGATTGCCTGGGTTGCACACTGGGTGAGGACCGCCGGTCCGACTCTGAACAAACCCACGCATTTTGAAACGCGCACCGGACGCTTCTGAATTGCTCGAAGGAACCTGCCATGCCACTCCTCCCGCCTGCTGAAATACTCACTGCCCTGCGCCGCGGCGTGGTGATTCCGGCGCATCCGCTGGCGCTCAATTCCCAGCGCCGGTTGGACGAAAGGCGCCAGCGCGCCCTGACC
Source organism: bacterium (assembly GCA_037445455.1). Taxonomy (GTDB): domain Bacteria; phylum Zhuqueibacterota; class Zhuqueibacteria; order Zhuqueibacterales; family Zhuqueibacteraceae; genus Coneutiohabitans. Next base: position 3,346 of record JBBIKM010000124.1, read on the forward strand.
CGCTACTATTGCGCGGCCGGCGCCGGCGGCCTGGCGGTGGGCGTGCACACCACACAGTTCGAAATCCGCCATCCGAAAATCGGACTGTATGAGCCGGTGCTGGCCCTCGCGGCTGACACGCTCGATCAAAGCGAAGCGAAAACCGGGGCCCGTCTGATTCGCATTGCCGGCATTGCCGGGCCCACGCCCGCCGCGGTGCGCGAAGCCGAAATCGCGGTCGGGCTCCACTATCACATCGGCATGGTGAGCTTGGGAGCTTTGGCCCAAGCCAGCGAGGCCGAATTGCTCGCGCATTTGCGCACGATCAGCGTGGTCATTCCGATTATGGGATTCTACTTGCAGCCCGCGGTGGGCGGCCGCCGCCTCAGCTTTGATTTTTGGCGCGCGGCGGCGGAGATCGAAAATCTGGTGGCCATCAAAATCGCGCCGTTCAATCGCTACTCCACCCTCGACGTGCTGCGCGCCGTGGCCGCCAGCAGCCGCCGTGACCAAATCGCGCTCTACACCGGCAATGACGACAGCATCGTGCTGGATTTGCTCAGCGGTTTTCGATTCAACGCCGGCGCAGCGGCGGCCCCCCTGCGTATTGTGGGCGGCCTGCTGGGACACTGGGCGGTGTGGACCAAACGTGCGGTGGAGTTGCTCGCGGAGATTCATGCCCTGCTGCAGCAAGCGCAACCGATTCCGGCGGAACTGCTGATCAAAGCGCATCAGGTCACCGACTGCAACGCCGCTTTCTTTGACCCGCAAAACAATTTTGCCGGCTGCATCGCGGGGATTCATGAGGTATTACGCCGACAGGGGTTGTTGGCGGGAAGATGGACCTTGAACCCGCAGGAGGACCTCTCTCCCGGCCAAATGGCGGAAATCGACCGCGTCTACGCGGCGTATCCGCATCTCAATGATGATGAATTCGTGAGGGAGAATTTGGAGGAGTGGCTCAGGTGAAGAATGGCTGAGGCGTCGCGTGGTTACCAAACACATGCCGGTCGTGGCTGCTCCCGCGAGCAGAAGCCAGAGATAAACGATTCAAGCCTTGTGCACACCATTTGGTCCTGCCTTCACCTTCCCCGCGCTTCAGGCCTTGCCCTTGATCCGCAGCAGTTCTTCCCCCTCCGGCCTGTGCTTGTAGAAATCATCCAGCGGATAACACCCTGAAATCAAGCCGTGGCGCGGCGCAGTGGTGCAATCGCTGAACGTGCGGCACAGGCGCTTGCGCTGCAACGGCTTGCCGGCGAGCACATCCGCGGGCAACTCAGGATAGGACAACACCATTCGCCCCAAACCGACAAAATCCGCCTGGCCGTTGCGAATGACCGCCTGCGCCACGTGCGGCAGCCATTCCTGCAGATAGGTGTAACCCGAGCCGACCAGAATCAAGTCCGGACGATGCTGCTTGAGCTGCGCCGTCACTGCAATTTGACGTGCCACGCCGGCGAGCGGATCCTCGGGCGGCAGATAACCGTCGGAGGGCGGAAACAAAGCCGGCCGCTGAATGTGGGGATTGTAGTAGGGACTGCCAGCAGTGACGCAAACCAATTCGATCTGCAGGTTGGCAAGCAAATCGAGAAGCGCGCGCGGCTCAGTAAGATCGATTTGCAGGCCGCTGCGATCAGCGCCGAAGGCAAAGGGATAGTCTCCTTCTGCCGGCCGGTCGGGTTCCCCCACGCCCTCGGCACCGGGGCGATAGGGCACGAAATCGAAAACGCTGACGCGCACGCCGATTTGCAATCCCGGAACGCTGGCCCGTATGCCGGCCACCAGCTCGCGCAGGAAGCGCGTCCGGTTCTCGAAACTGCCGCCATAGCGGCCGGGCCGCTGCACTGCGCTGAGGAATTCGTGCCCGAGATAACCGTGACAGTGTTTGAGATCGACAAATGCAAAACCCGCCGCGCGCGCCAATTTCGCCGCGGCCACGAAATCATCGACCAGCCGCGCAATCGCATCATCACTCAGGACTGGATGGGAGGCGTCCAGACGCAGGCGCCGGTCGAGCACGGGATGATGATAGAGAATCTGCGGCTCGGGCCGGTCATGGCGATTGGGTTTGCTGTAGCGGCCGGAATGGGTCAATTGCAGGCCGACGAGCAAGTCGCTGCTCGTGCGGTATTCCCGTTCATGCACCGCAATCAGGGACTGCCGCAGCTCCGCCAGCGCGCGCAGGTTCTTTTCATTGATCAAAAGCTGGTTGGGATTGGCGCGGCCGTCATGGCGCACAGCCACCGCCTCGCCGCCCCAAATCAGCTTGGCGCCGCTCAGGCCAAAGTGTTGCCAGCGGCGTTGCGTGGCAGCCGTGGGCCGGCCGTCGGCGGTGCCGTCCCAGCCCTCCATCGGCAGAATGCAGAATCGGTTGCCAATGGTGAAGCCGTTTCGCAGCGTACAGGATTGGGCGAGCGGGGCTGCGGCGCCGCACTCCAGCCCGGCCTCGAGCGGCAACTGCAATCCCAATTGATGAAGATATGCTTGAAACTCAGCAAGCGTCTTGAAGGAAGCAATGCGGCGGTATTTCATGATGCCTCATGCACGAAGTCGAACCTGGCAACAGGGGTCAGTGCCTGCATCAGATCTCACTTTTGGGCCTGAATTCGTCTGTTGAACAGCAATTGACCGGATGATCGGGATTGACAGGCTGATTCAATGAAGTGAATACGTGGCGCATTCATAAGCCACCCTGGCACGGGCAGGAGGCAACCTGCCGCAAGCGCCGTGAATTCCGCGGGGATTCTCGCCCGGTCTGCAGGCGCAATCACGCCGCGCAATCTCACAACCGGCGAAAATGAAACCCGCCATCAACATTGATCACTTCACCGGTGGAATAAGGCAGAAAGCCTTCCGCAATCGCAACCACCGCCTGCGCCACATCCTCGGGCAGGCCCCAGCGTTGCAGCGGAATCAAGCCGTCCTCGATCAGGCGGTCGTATTTGTCTTTCACCGCGCTGGTCATGTCCGTGGCAATGATGCCCGGCCGGATTTCATACACGCCGATGCCATGCTCTGCCAGCCGGTGCGCGAACAGCTTGGTCATCATCGCGACGCCGGCCTTGGAAAGGCAGTACTCCGGCCGGTGGGTGCTGCTGGTGTAGGCGCTCAGCGAGCCGATGTTGATAATGCGCGGGGCGGAAATCCTGCCGGCGGCCTGCAACTCGATCATTTTGCCGGCCACGAGCTGGGTGAGAAAGAACGGGCCTTTGAGATTGACCGCCATCACCTCATCGTAGCTGGCTTCGCTGGTGGTGAGCAGGTCCACGCGCTGGCGCGGCGCCATGCCGGCATTGTTCACCAGCAAATCGAGGCGCTGGTATTGCTGCAAAGTTTCCGCAACCAAAGCAGCGCGGCCGGCGGCGTCGCTGATGTTCGCCTGGATGCTGTGCGCCTGGCCGCCGGTTTGCGCAATCGCCGCCACCACGGCGGCGGCCGCTTGCGCGCCGCTGCGGTAGTTGACCACGATGCTCCAGCCGCGGCCGGCAAGCGCCAGCGCAATGGCGCGGCCAATGCCGCGGCTCGCGCCGGTGATCAGGGCCACACGATTCATCGCACCCCTCACGGAATGACCTGCTGCGAATCCGCGTCCAACACGTTCGCCACGGCTTCGAGGAAGAAATAGTCGCCCCACATCACGCTCTCATCGACACCCAGGCCCTTGCGCCAGTGATAAATGCCGTGCTTGAGAATGCCCTCCCAACCGGGCGTGTCGAGGGCGAGGAATTCCGGCGTCGTGAGCGTGTCCAGAATGCGCAGGCAGTAGTCGCGATACCATTGCGCGCGCGCCGGATCGCCGGTGAGGCGGGCGAGCTGCCACAGGCCGCCGGCGGCAATCGCCGCGGCCGAGCTTTCGTAGGGAAGTTTGGGATCGGGCTCGTCCCAATCGTTGGGCGGCACACCGTGCGCGGGCGTGCGTTCAATATAAAAATTTGCGCATGCTTCCGCGGTTTGCAAAAAGCGCGGGTCTTTGGTAAACGCATACACCGTGCCGAAGCCGTACAAGGCCCACGCCAGCCCGCGCGCCCAGGAGGAATCGTGGCGCCAGCCCTGGTGGGTGGTTTGGCGGAGAAACTCGCCGGTCTCCAGATCGAAGATGCCTTCATGCGAGGTGCTGCCGTCGCCGCGCACCAGGTATTTGCGCGTGGTCAGGCAGTGCTGCCGGGCAAGCTGCCAGAGTCTGGCATCACCGGTTTGCTGGGCGGCATAGAAAATGATGCCGACATTCATCATGATGTCGATGAACAAACTCTCCGGCGCCACAAAGGAGCGCAGGTATTGCCCTTTTTCCTGAAAGCGCCGTGCGAGCGTGCGCCCGGCCTGGATCACAGTCTCGTTGATTTTCGCGTCGCCGGTCAAATCATACCAGCGTTTCCAGGTGGAAAAGAACAGAAAGCCGAGATCGTGAACGTTGCGATCGTGTTGGCGGTGTTCGATCAGGCGGGAGTAATGCTCGGCCTGGCGGCGCCACCACTCGTCGCGGGTGCGCGCGTAAATCAGCCACAACTGGCCGCCAAGAAATCCCTCGCACCAGTTGGTCCACGCTTCGCCGCCATGCTGCCATTTGCCGTTTTGCGTGTACATGGGAAAGAAGTCCGGATGCGCGGTGATCAAATGGCGCAGTTGCTTTTCGGCGAAGGCAAAAACGGTTTCACACTTTTGCTGCAGGTTTGCTGGCGGCACGGCATTTTCTCCTGGAAGAATTTTGGTGGTTGCGTCGCAATCGGCCGATTGGTTACAAATTCCCGCTCCGGTTTTCTTGGTAGTCGAGGTATTCTTTTTTGGCCTTTATGGCGTCACGCTGCCGGCGCCGGCCCCTGCCATTGTGGCGCTCGACCAGCTTGTCAATGATGGAACGCGAGGGCGCCACCAGCGAATGCAGGGCCTGTTGAAAGCCCTCGAAGATGTTGATGCTGCGCACCGGCAGGATGACGCGAATGACGTGCTTGACCGATTTCGACACCGGCTCGTGCACGCGCTGCAACATGAGCAGCGTGCCGAGGCGCAGCAGGCCGGCGGTGAAAAAGAGAAAGTGAAAGTGCGTCCAGTGAAAGCCGCCGAGCTGCAATTCCCAACTCGAAAAGATCATCGCCAAACCGCCGCCCAGCAACGGCGCCACCGTGGCCGCGATGCCGACCACCGTGCCGTCGACCGCGATATAATTGGCGCGGCGATTGGCGGGCGCCAGCTTGTAAACCAGATTGGGAATCGCCAGGGCATTGCCGGCATCGAAGACGCCGAGCAAATGCAGGAACAGGTAAAGCCAGATGGTTTCGGGAGTGGTGAAGAGCCACAACAGCGCAAACACAGCCTTGCCGATCAGGCAAATCTGTAACACGGGTTTGTTGCCGAAGCGGTCGATCATCCACCCCCAGGGCTTGAGCGCCAGCAAATTGGTGAGCGTGGCGAGCATGGCCATGGCGGAGACGAAGAAATAGCTCAAGCCCGCCTGGGTGAGCATGTACACGCCGTAGAATGTGCCGGCGATGCCCATCGAGAGATCATAAATGATGCGAAACTGGAACAGGCGGCGAAAGTTTGGATCGCGAAAGGGGATTCGGAGCGATTCCCAAAACGTGTGGCGCACCGGCGGGGGCGCGAACGGTGGATCCTCCATCCGGTTGATGATGCGCACCGCGCACAAACCGAAGGCCATCCCGCACAAGGTGAGCAGGGCGAAGCCGAGCGGCAGGGGCGCGAATTGTTGCGCCTGCCACCAATCGATGAATTTCCCCGCCAGCACGCCGAGAACGACGCCGAGCGCACCGCCGGCAAAGTTGCGCTGCGCGTAAAAGCGGCCGCGCACTTTCTCCGGCACCAAGTCCACCAGCCAGGAAACCCAGGGCACCAGACTGTACACACCGAGTCCGGCGGAGGTGGCAAAGAGCAGCAGAAAAAGCCAGAGGCGGTAAGGCGCGAATGCCGGCAGATTGATCGCGGCAATCAGGGCGATTGGCACCCACAGCAGGCGCGCCCAGGTTGCAAAGCGCACGGCCATGGCTTTGCGATGCCCGTGCTTCTCCAGGCGGCGAAAGGCGCGAATCTGCAGCAGATTGGCGCCCACCTGCAGGGAGGCCAGCAGGCCAATGATGAACTCATTCGCGCCCAGGCTGAGCGCAAAGCCGGTGAGTATCACGCCCCCGGTCAACACGCCCATAATGCCGGTGAGCGCCCCTTCCCAGAACGAGAGCTTCATGCTGCGCAGGTTGCCCGCCGAACCGGCCTGGTCAGCGGTCAAATCAAAATGAAACGGAGAGATGTCACGGAGACGCATACGCCCGATCATGGTCCATTTGCAAAAAGTGAAATCCGGCCTTCGCTCGCCTGCCGGCGCGGCGCCGGCACAACAGCGCGATTGAATGCCCGACTTCGGGATGAGGTTAGTAGTTTTCCTCTAACTTGCAAGCAGAAGAAAGGCGAATTTTTTTTGCCAAAAAGGCATGGATTTTGGGAGGGGGAATTTCAAGATTGATTTGTTTTGATTGGGTCATTCTGTATCATTCAGCGCGATTCACCAGCTTGTGAGTGCAACCTCCCTGGCACTCCAACCAATAACAGGAACCCCCACATGAACCTTCGTGATGCTCTGCTGAAGACCACATGGCTGCAACTTCCTCCGCAGGCGCTTCCCGTTGAAGAGACCAGCGCCGCAGAGCTGCAACAAACCTTTCCGCACCTGCGCGTACTGCGCGCGCCCGGCGGTGATGGGTCGGGCTTCCGCCTCGCGGTCGTGCACAATGCTTCCTTTGATCTCGACCGCATTAAAGCGGCGGCGCCCAGTGGCCCGCACTGGGCGTTCGTGCGCGTCAACGGCAAGGGCGAGGGCGAGTTGGTGGCCTCGCATCCGGCGCTGTTGTTCGCCTACACCCTGCGGTTGCTCGAAGAGTGGGGTCCCCTGCCACTGGCGGGATTTGAATCGGGAAGGTACTTTACCGCGGCATTTCGCTGGCACCGGCCGTTGTTCGATTACCCGCTGACGCAAACCTGGCGCACGGCGCGCGCTTTCGATGCCGCCGCACACATCCGCGAACTGGCGCGTGCCGGCTACACGCACCTCGAAGTGAACGGTCTGGCCATGCCCGTCCCGTTCGAAGATCCGGTGGAGGGCGAATACTACTCGCAATTCTACTCCTATTGTCCCGCCCTCGATCAATTCGTGTCCAGTGAATTGAATCGCGGCCTCTATCCGGTGGAATATCTCACCGCCAATCTAAACTTGCTGGTGCGCTACGCCAACCTGGGCCGGAAATACGGGCTGGAACCCGGGCTGTTGTGCTTCGAGCCGCGGTCGGTGCCGGAGAAATTTTTCCAGAAGTATCCCACCCTGCGCGGCGCCCGCGTCGATCATCCTTTTCGCAGCCGCCGGCCGCGCTTCACCATGACGATTGCGCACCCGCTGGTGCAGGCGCATTATCGCGAGCTGATGCAAAAGCTGATGCAGGCCGTGCCCGACCTCTCCTATCTCAGCATTTGGAGCAATGACAGCGGCTCCGGCTTCGAATACACCAGTTCGCTCTACGTCGGCCGCAACGGCGGCCCCTACTTGATCCGCGAATGGCGCACGCACGAGCAGATCGCCGAAGTGGCGGGCAAGAACGTCGTGCGCTTCATGAAGGTGCTGCGCGCGGCCGCCGCCGAAATAAATCCGGAATTTCGCGTTTCGCTGCGGCTGGAGCCGTTCAAAGTCGAGCATGATGTCATCATGGCCCAGCTCGAAGATCATCTCGACATTGAAGTGCCGTCCCTCCTGGTGCGCGGTTACGACCTGCCCTACCATCACGAAAAGTATCCCGACGTGATGGGCATTGCCGGCAGCGTGCATCATCTCCATCTGGAGGCGCAGGAGAAGCAACTGATCGCCGAGCACAAAAAGCGCGGCATCGCCTCCCATCTCATCTATTCCCACGGCAACGGCTACAATTTCGAGCCGCTGCTGGGCATCCCCTATCCCGCCATGATCTGGCAAAAGCTGCAGGAAATGAGGAAGAGCGGCGTCGAATATGCCGCCAATCTTGGCGGCTTCACGCCTGCGAGCCTGGCGCCCTTCCACATCAACCAGGAAGTCTTTCGCGCGTTCATGCTCGATCCCAATGCCCGGCTCGAGGAAGTGCTGCAATACCAGGCGCAACAATGGGCCGGCGGCGCCGCGGACCAATTGGTGGAACTCTGGCGGCAATGCGATGACACCCTGCAGCATCTGCCGATTCTGCCGCTGTTCTCCAACTTCGGTTTCGTGTGGCTCCGGCTCTGGGTGCGGCCGATCATTCCCGACCTGCTCGCGATTCCAGAAGCAGACCGCCGTTACTATGAACAATTCATGGTGAGCACAAACAACAACACCAACCTGGTGGATTTGGGCAAGGACGTGCTCTTCGATCTCGTCACCCAGGAATCGGGGCAGAAGTTCGTACAACGTGTCGACGAGCACGTCTGGCCGCGACTGCAGAAACTGGTGGCGCGAGCGCAGCAGCTCGCCGACGATCCCCAATTGTCCGAACCGGCCCGGCAGGTGTTTGTTGACCAGCGCGACCGTTTGCGCGGTTTGCGCTGCTGGGTCGGCGTGTTGCGCAGCCTGGCCGCATGGGTGGCGGGCGTGCACGGCTATCTCGCCGCCAAAGAAAACGCGCAGAAGCAAACCTGGCGCGCCTATCTGGATGACATGATGGCGCGGGACCTGCAAAACACCAAAGACCTGCTGGACTTGTGGGAGACCAGCAAGGTGCATTTCATGGTGGTTTCGCAAACCGGCGAGACGAGTTTCATTTACGGCGAAAATCTCGGCGAGCTGCTGCGCCGCAAGATCGCGCTGGTCGAGCAATATCGCCACGTCGAGCCCAGAATCGACATGAACATTCTCTGGAAGGTCTGAGCCGCTGCACCGGCCGGACAAAAGCATCCCGCAGGGCTTCAGGCACGCCGCCGGGTGGCTCGCCTCATTCGTGTCTGTCCGAATTTGCAGCCGAGTCACGCCGGCATTCGGTTGCTTTGATCTGAAGAAGGGATCCCTCGATTTGTCATGCAGGAGAATCTTGTTGAATACTTGGCACTGTGCCAAAGCTTTCAGATGATTCCCTGCAGGATGACAGGAATGGTGGATATGCCTTGCGTCCGCCACCACTGCCATCCAGTAAGAAGCGTGTGTAGATTTGGGCACGTTGCCGTGCCATTCGCATCAAAAGCGAACCGCCAAGACGCTGAGACCGCAGAGAAGGACTCACTTGATTCTAAAACTCGGCGCACTGCGCTCAGCGTTTCACGTCTTTGCTTTGTGTTTTATTGATGTTTGCAAAAGCAAAAGGAAAATGTCATGCCGTAGGCATCTTCTTTGTTATTTAGCGCCGTGCTCGTTTGGAACAGGATTCCTCCAAATGACATCCAGGCATGGGGCTTGTGCTGTTTCCAATTATTAGTGCAAACCTCAATAAGCGACAACGTCAAGTCGAATCCTATTGCACCGGCGAATCACCTCATGGAGGCGAAAGGTGGCAGCGAAGGGCGACGCTTTGAGAAAGCTGTAAGCAGGAGAAATCACGAAGCCCATAGGCGCCAGAGAGCCACGGCAGGAATGCCGGCTGGCAGGGCTTTTTGCGATGAACGTGATCATTTCCCAGAGTACTGCCCGTGGGCTGTTGCATGTGCACCCGCCGGGGTCAAGCCGGCCTTCTGGCGCAGGCAGTGGACTTGATGCTGTCATACTTTTCAGACGAATCACCAGTACCCATGGAGCAAAAATTTGATGAATCCCATCAAGACAGCCCGCCTCGAGAATCGCTGGAATGACCAGGCATGCAGCGGGTTCAGTGAAGAGCAATTGCTGCTGTACCGATCCAACCTGTTGGGTTCGGATTTGCGCATCACCAACTATGGCGGGGGCAACACCTCCGCCAAAGTGTTCATGCAGGATCCGCTTACGCGTCAGCAAGTTGAAGTGCTGTGGGTGAAAGGCTCGGGCGGCGATCTCGGCAGTATGAAGCTGGACGGTTTCGCCACGCTGTACATGGAGAAGCTGCGCGCCCTCAAGGCGCTGTATCGCGGCGTGGAATTTGAGGATGAGATGGTGGGGTATCTGCCGCATTGCACCTTCAATCTCAATCCGCGCGCCGCCAGCATCGACACGCCCTTGCATGCGTTCATTCCGCATCCCCACGTCGATCATACCCATCCCGATGCCATCATCGCGATTGCTGCGGCCGCCCACGGCGAGAAGCTGACCCGGGAAATCTTCAAAGGCGAGCTGGGCTGGATTCCCTGGCAGCGGCCGGGCTTTGATTTGGGTTTGAAGCTGGAGGCGCTCTGCCAGGCCCAACCCCACCTCAAGGGCATTGTGCTCGGCGGCCATGGCTTGTTCACCTGGGGCAAAACCGCCAAAGCCTGTTATGAACAAACGCTGCACGTGATTCAAACCGCCAGCGACTATCTCGAAACGCACCGTCACGGCCGGGTGTTCGGCGGGCAGAAGTACGCCGCGCTGGCGGAATCCCAGCGCCGCGATTTCGCGATTGCGCTCCTGCCCACGCTGCGCGGCAAGGTCAGTACGTCTGTGCGAAAGGTCGGACACTTCAGCGACGCGCCGGAAGTCCTGCAGTTTGTCAACTCGCAGCGCGCCGCGGAGTTGGCGGCGATCGGCACCTCATGCCCTGATCATTTTCTGCGCACCAAAATCCGGCCGCTGCTGCTCGACTGCGATCCCGGCCGCGATTCCGCCGCAAGCCTCCTGCCCCGGCTGGAGGCGCTGCTGGAGCAGTATCGCGCCGAATATCGCGCCTACTACGATCGCTGCCGCCATGCCGATTCACCGGCCATGCGCGACGCCAACCCGGTGGTGATTTTGATGCCGGGCGTGGGCATGCTCACCTTTGCGGCGGACAAGGCCACCGCCCGCATCGCCGGCGAGTTCTATGTAAACGCCATCAACGTCATGCGCGGCGCCACCAGCGTGAGCGAATACGTCAGCATTCCCGAGCAGGAAGCGTTCAACATCGAATACTGGCTGCTGGAGGAGGCCAAGCTCCAGCGTCTGCCCAAACCCAGGAGCCTGGCCGGCCGCGTGGCATTGGTCACCGGCGCGGCCGGTGGCATCGGCAAGGCCACGGCGCGGCGCCTGCTCGCGGAAGGCGCCTGCGTCGTGCTCACCGATATCGACGCCGCCGCGCTCGAGGAGGCACGGCAGGAACTGCAGGGCGCCTTCGGCAAAGACAATGTGCGCAGTGCCGTCACCGACGTCACCGATGAGACGTCGGTCCTTGCCTCCTTCCGCCAGGCCACGCTGGAGTACGGCGGTTTGGATATTCTGGTCTCGAATGCCGGCCTCGCCTCGGCCTCCGCCCTGGAAGACACCAGCCTGGCGCTGTGGAACAAAAACATGAGCGTGCTGGCCACCGGTTATTTTCTGGTGGCGCGCGAAGCCTACCGCCTGATGAAGACGCAGGGCCTGGGTGGCTCCATCGTTTTTGTCGGCAGCAAGAATGCGCTGGCGGCTTCGCCGAAGGCGGCGGCTTACAACACCGCGAAGGCCGCGGAGCTGCATCTGGCACGCTGCATTGCCCTGGAAGGCGCCGAGTTCGGCATTCGCGCCAATGTGGTGAATCCCGATGCGGTGCTGCGCGGCTCGAAGATCTGGACCGGGCAGTGGCGCAAGGAACGCGCCGAGGCCTACCAGCTCAGTGAAGAGGAATTGGAGGAATTCTACCGCAAGCGCAGCATGCTCAAACGCAGCGTCTTTCCCGAGGACATTGCGGAGGCCATTTATTTCTTCGCCTCGGAGCTGTCGGCGAAATCAACCGGCAATTTGCTCAACGTCGATGCCGGCAACGCCGCCGCATTCACGCGTTGAGTTCTGATCACGGAGGGTGCGATGAAGTCTTCTGCCGCAAGCAAAGCCTATGATCTGGCGCGCGAGCGCTATGCCGAATTCGGCGTGGACACGGAAGCCGCGCTGGCGCAATTGCAGCAGCTTGCCATTTCGCTGCAGTGCTGGCAGGGTGATGACGTGGCGGGCTTCGAGCGCGCCGGCGCCGCGCTGGCGGATGGCGGCATTCAGGTCACCGGCAACTATCCCGGCAGGGCGCGCACCGTTGCCGAGCTGCGCGCGGATGCGGAGCAAGCCTTCGCATTGATCCCGGGCCGGCATCGCTTCAATCTGCACGCCATGTACGGCGAGTTCGGCGGCCGCACCGTCGATCGTGATGCCATCACCCCGGAGCATTTTCAGGGCTGGATCGACTGGGCGGCGAGCCGGCAGCTCAAACTCGATTTCAATGCCACTTGTTTCTCCCACCCCCTTGCCGCCTCCGGCTTCACCCTGAGCCATGCCGACCCGGCAGTGCGCGATTTTTGGATCGAACACGTGAAGCGTTGCCGTGCGATCAGCGCGGAGATGGGCCGCCGTCTCAGCAGCCCCTGCCTGCACAATCTTTGGATTCCCGACGGCATGAAAGATTTGCCCGCCGATCGCTGGAGCCCCCGCGCCCGCTTGCGCGAGTCGCTGGATGAAATCTTCCAGACCGCCTTTTCGCCGGACGAGATGAAGGACGCGGTTGAAAGCAAGCTGTTCGGCCTGGGCAGCGAAGCCTATGTCGTCGGCTCCTATGAGTTCTATCTCGGCTATGCGCTGCGCAAGGACAAAATCCTCTGCCTCGATCTCGGCCATTTTCATCCCACCGAAGCGGTGGCCGACAAGCTGTCCGCGCTGCTGCAGTTTTTTCCCGAGCTGCTGCTGCATGTCAGCCGCGGCGTGCGCTGGGACAGTGATCACGTCGTGATCCTCAACGAGGAGGTGCGGGCCGTGGCCGAGGAAATCGTGCGCTGCCAGGCGCTCACGCGGGTTCACCTCGCGCTGGATTTTTTTGACGCCAGCATTCATCGCGTTGCGGCATGGGTGATCGGCGCACGCGCCACGCTCAAGGCACTGCTGCTGGCGCTGCTCGAGCCGCGCGACCAACTGCGCCAGTTCGAAGCGGCAGGCGATTACAGCGGCCGCCTGGCCCTGTTGGAGGAAATGAAGACTTTGCCGTTCGGGGCGGTGTGGGATTACTACTGCTTGAAAATGAATGTGCCGGCCGGCATGGCGTGGTTCAACGAGCTGAAGCAGTACGAAATCGAGGTGACGAGCAAACGGGGACGATGACACGACCGGGTTGCGTTCGCGGACTCACCCCGCCATGCGAACAGGCTGCAACGCCGGGCAAATCGCCAACCGTTCGAAACAGCCAAACAGTTGGACTGTACTTCGGCCGGCTGGGTCATTTCTATTGGCTGGGAAATTTCCGCGCTGCCCGAGGGGCTGCGCGTTCCGCTTGCTTGCAAAGTTTGTTTGGGGATCTCTCAAGCAGACAGTGCCGGCGCTCTGTGAATTTGATTGGTATGAGTGATTCCGCGTGTCATTCAGCAGAAATCTATTGAGACACCTGGCACTGTGCACAAGGCTTCACAGGATCCTTGCAGGGTGACATGCAGGAAGGCTGGACCTTTCAAAGTAGCAGACCATTCCTTTGATCATTCTGCCTTCTCTCTCTTTCAATTCCGCAGCAATGCCAGGATAATCTCCGCCGCCAGTTCGATCTCGCTGAGGCGAATGTGTTCGGCAGCGGTGTGCGCCTGCGCAATGTCGCCCGGGCCAAAGACAATGGTCGGGATGCCGGCGCCGCACAAGATTGAGGCGTCAGTGGCATAATGCGCCGTCTGCAATTTCGGCGCCCAGCCGGCCGCCTGGCAGGCGCGCAGCAGGCTGCGGCACGCCGGACTGTTCTTCTCGACGTAGACGCCCGGGGCCTGCATATACGGCGGCTCGATGCGATATCCCGCAATTCCCTGCAACGCCTGTTCCAGGCCGGCGTGAATCGTGTCATAATCATCGCCGGGCAGCAGGCGGTGATCGATTTCAATCGTGCAGACGGAGGGCACGGTGTTGACGGTTTCCCCGCCAAAAATCCTGCCGATATTCAGCGTTGCCGGACCCAGCTCCGGGTGGACTCGCTCTCCCAACTGTTGGCTGTAACGCTCCAGCCGTTTGATCACTTCTCCCATTTTGTAGATCGCGCTCTCTCCCAGCCAGGGCAGGGCGGCATGCGCGCTCTTGCCATGCGTTGAGAGCAGAAAGCGGCACACGCCTTTGTGCGCATGAATCACGTGCAGCGAAGTCGGCTCGCTCGCGATCGCAAAAGTCGCGGAGAGTCCCATTTGCGCCAGCCGTTTTGCCCCGCCAAAAGCAAACTCCTCATCATGCACCGCGGCCAGTATCAGATTGCGCTGCCAGGCGTATCCGGCTTGCAGCATCTGCGCGATCGCATACAGATACACCGCCAGGCCCGATTTGGTGTCGCACGATCCGCGGCCATACAACAAACCATTTTCGATCTTCGGCTCGAAGGGTGCAATGCGCATGTTCTCATGGGAAACCGTGTCCATGTGGGCCTCCAGCAGCAGCGTCTCGGGCCGGCCGGCATCGAGGCGGGCAATGACATTGGGATGTTCAGGATCCGGCGCATCAATCTGCACGGCAACGCCCGCAGCGCTGAGAAACTGCGCCACGTAAGCGGCCACGTGCTTCTCCGAATAGATATCGCCGGTGAGATTCTTGCCCATGGGATTGACCGAGGGAATGGCAATCAAATCGCGGGCAATGGCAACGGCACGGTGCATGAGCTCGCCTCCTTCTTTTTTTCATGATGGTCGCCACGTGACAATGCTGAATGCCGGCCATGGCATGC
>JBBIKM010000125.1:0-17773 GCA_037445455.1 bacterium
TCGTCACGACGCCCGGCTCCAGGCGCCAAAAGCAACGGTGCAACCGTTGCTGATCGACATGACACCACCGATCACTGAGGCATTACGCCGCCACGTGCGCCGGCCGCCGGTTTCCGCAAGATGCAGCTTGTATGTTTAAAGGAGAATTTTATTTTGTTATCAATCGCCTTTTGCTTTTCATTTCAATCTGCAGAGGCTGTGCATGGCAGCAACCTTGCTGATTCTCCTGGGCGGCATCATCGGCGTGGGCTTCATCGGCAATTTGTTTTTCGAGCGTACCCGCATTCCCTCGGTGTTGCTGCTGATCGCCATCGGCATCGTGCTCGGGCCGTTGACGCGCATCGTGCCGCCGGAATTGGTGCGGCCGTTCATGCCCGCGTTCGGCGCGGTGGCGCTCACCATCATTCTCTTCGAAGGCGGACTCGATCTCGACATCCGGCACACCCTGCGCCAGGCCGGCCGCGCGATTCTGCTGGCCTTCATGTCCTTTACCCTGGCCATGTTTCTGATTTACTATGCCATCACGCTGGGCACGAATGCGCACGGCCGGCTGGTGTGGGCGTTGGCGGCGGCGCTCGGCTGCACCAGCGCGCCCATCGTCATTCCCGTGCTCGCGCGCGCGGCGCCCCACTCGCCGATGCGGCCTCTGCTGGTGGTGGAATCGGCATTGTCCGACGCGCTCGCCGTCATGGCGGTGCTGGCGTTGATCGGCCTCGAGCAAACCGAGCTTTCCGGATCGACGATTGCCGGGCAGTTGGGGAAAGCGATGCTCATCGGCGCGGGCGCCGCCGTGGTGGGCGGCCTGGTGTGGCTGTGGCTGCTGAGCCATCTCTCCGCGCGGCCATTTTTCTATTTGATGACCATCGGGTTCGTGTTTCTGTTGATGGGCATGGTGGAAGTGTTTCACGGCAGCGGCGCTTTGGCGGTGTTGATCTTCGGCATGATTCTCGCGAACGGCGAGGCGCTGGTGGGCATCTTCAATCCGCGCATTCGCGAGAAAATCGCCCGGAGTTTCGGCGAAGGCGGCGTGGCGCTGCATCCCCGCCTGACGGAGTCACATGCCGAGGTTTCCTTTCTCACGCGCAGCTTCTTTTTTGTCTATCTCGGCATCATTTTTCAATGGCCGGGCGCCGATTTTCGCATGTGGCTCACCATCGCCCTGGCCGCCATCGCCATCATCGTCGGCCGCGAGATTGCCGTGCAGCTCACCGGCTGGGTCACGCGCGTTTCGGCGGTGCACCGGCCGCTGCTCAACGCCATGCTGCCGCGCGGCCTGGCCACGGCGGTGCTGGCTGCCATGTTGGTCGATCGCGCCACGCAGCCGGGCCCGGCGTGGGAAACCCTGGCCACGTTCGTGGTGGTGATCAGCAACCTGTGGATGACCTTTCGCCTCTTGAAGATTCGCCCGTCGCAAGATCCCATCGTGGAGGAGGCGGCATGACCAAATGGACGGTGTTGCTCTGCCTGCTCGGCCTGCTGGCGGGCAGCGCCACGGCGCAAAAATTCCCGGGCCGGCAAACGGCGCGCGCCAAGCAAAGCCGCGTGGCGCTCCCGGCGCTGTTGGACAGCGTGGAAGTCTATTTGGCACTCGGCGTCGACAGCGCGGCGGCACGCGCCGAAGCGCAGCGCGTCGAAAACGTGTTGCTCGAACTGCGCGCCCACGCCGCAACGCCCGAGCGCCTGCGGCTGCGCGAACGCGAGAGCGCCGGCATTCTCATGCTCGATACCACGGCAGTCTTGATTGTGCGGCCGGAAAACCGGGTGGATTGGCAGCTTTCGCCGCTCGCCAACGCGGTGTTGATTCGTGAACAGGTGCTGGCCGCGCCGCCGCCGCCGGCCTCCGGCTGGGATGAGGAAGATCTGTTGTTGCGCCTGTTGCTGGGGGTCATTTATCCATTCTCGCTGCTGGTGGTGTTGCGCATGACCCGCCTGGGAGTGTTGCATTGGGAACGCAACTGGCGCGGCGCCGCGCTGCGCTGGCTGCGGCAAATGGCCGCACGCCGCGGCTTGTCGGAAAAGGATTTTCAGGCGCAGCGCATCGTCAATTTTCTCACCGGTGTCGAGCGCCTGGTACTCTACAGTGCGATCGTGATTTTGATTTCCTTCGGCTGGTTTGCGCTGTTTCCGCAGACCCAGCCGCTCGCCACGGCGCTGCTCGCCCGCATTATCGGCCCGCTGCTCGAGTTGATCGGCGGCACGGCGCGCGGCGTGCTGTTGCTGGCTTACAGCGTGCTGGTGGTGCTGCTCGCGTTTTGGGCCACGCGCCATCTGTCGCAGCGCCGGCGCCTGGAAAATCCACCGCCGCTTCTGGCTGACCCGGTGATCTACTTCCCGCTGCGCATCGTGATCTGGATCGTCGCCCTCTTTCTCATTCTCTTTCCCTACCCCGGCGCGCCCCGCTTGTTTGCCGTGGGCGTGCTGTTGATCGCGCTGCTGGCGACTTTGATGGCGCTGCGGCCGCTGGTGGAAGAGATTGCCACCGGCATCTATTTCAACAGCACGCATGCCCTCAAAGCCGGCGATCAGCTCACGGTCGAGGGCGTGGTCTACACCGTCGTGGCACCCGGCCTGGTTCATCTCGAAGTCCTGCGCGCTGACCGCCGGCACTGGCTGCCTTATTCCAAGATTCTGAAAGCCGAGCACACGCTCGTTCCCACGCGGAGAGAGCCCGCATGAATGGCCGCTCCGCTCAGCGCCTGCGCGCACTCGACCGTCTGGCCGCCGCGCTCGGCATCCTGGCCTTTGTGATGCTGACGCTGCGCTACGGCTTTCCGCACTGGCCCATTCCCCGCGTCGTGCTCTTTGCCTGGTCGGCGCTGCTGCCCATCGGCTTCTTTCTCGAAGCCATGTATCGCCTGCTCTGGGTCGATGATCCCTGGCGCTATCTCGCGCGCCATCCGCTGCGCTATCTGCTGTTGTTGATGATCGTGCTCGAGCTTTCCAATGTGGCGGCGTGGAGCTCCGAGCAAATGCTGGCGGGCGCGAGCGCGGCGCGTATTGCGAGCGAGCTTTATCTCGCCGTTTTTCTCTTCGGCTTTGCCGGCAGTTGGGCAAAAGGCGCGATTCTCGCCAACCGCTGGCTGGCAAACCGGCGCGTTCCTGTGCTGGCCCTGCCGGCGATCACGTTTGCGGTTGCCATTGTGGCGGGCAGCCTGTTGCTTTCCTTGCCGGGCTTGCAGCAGCGGCCGCTGTCATGGCTCGATAATTTGTTCACGGCAGCCTCGGCGCTGTGCGTTACCGGCTTGACGGTTTATGAGGTGGCCACTTCGCTCAATCCGCTCGGCCAGGCCATGCTCGCCCTGTTGATTCAAATCGGCGGCCTGGGCACGCTGACGATTCTCGGCATGCTGGCGCTGTGGCACGGCGGCCGCCTGACGCTGGGCGAGCGCGCCGCGTTCTCCGAGCTGGTCGGCGGCGCGCAACAACACGAAACCAGGAAACTGCTGGCCACGGTGCTCCGGGTCACGCTGCTGATCGAGGCCTTTGGCGCGCTGGGGTTTTGGCTGTTGTGGCGCGATCGGTTGGAGCATCCGCTGTTGCAGGGCGTGTTTCATGCCATTTCCGCCTTTTGCAACGCGGGCTTTGCCTTGTTCCGTGACAGCTTCGCCGGGTTTCGCGATGACCCGGCCACGCTGGTGATGGTGATGCTGCTCATCATCGCGGGCGGTGCCGGCTTTCCGGTGATTGCCAATCTCGCGCAGGCCGGCAGCAGCCGTTTGGTGCCATGGCAGGAGAATCGCCCGCTGCTGCCGGCGAGCCGTGTCGTGCTCTATTGGTCCGGCGGCTTGATTGCCCTGGGCGCGTTGCTGTTCTTGACCGACGGCTGGCTGCACGGTGAGCCCCGCAGTCTGCTCGAGGCGGTGTTTCAATCCGTCACGGCGCGCACGGCCGGATTTCAGATCGAATCGCAATTGCGCTTCGGTCTCACCGGCCTGCTCGGCACGATTTTGCTGATGATCATCGGGGCCTCGCCGCAATCCACCGGCGGCGGCGTGAAAACCGCGGTGCTCGCGCGCCTGTTTCAGCGTCTCGATCCGCGCGACGAACGGCAATCCTCGAAATGGTTCATCACCTTCAAGCCGTTTCGCCTGGCGCTGCTGCTGATCGGCCTCTATGTTCTCACCGGGCTGGGCGCCGCCTTCCTGCTGCTCGCCACCGAGGCACGGCCGCTGGCCGACGTGATGTTTGAATCCTTTTCCGGGCTCGGCACCGTTGGTCTTACCCGCGATCTGACGCCGGCATTGTCCGCGGCGGGCAAGGGCATTGTCATCGCGCTGATGTTCGCCGGCCGCGTGTTGTATCCGACCCTGGTGATCTGGATGATTCGCGGCCGCCGCGATTGCGCCGACCCGGTGCCGTGGGCGTGAAGCCGCAGCTTGACACCGCGACGCCGGAACGGCGTCAGGCGCGGGCAACCAGATCACGCCCGCGCCCGTCTGCTGCCACACACGTGCAACTCCCGCATGGCAAGCTGGTCGCTCACGTGCTTCAAATTCACTGGTCGCAGGTGCAACCCCGCTGCATGGAGGTGATTGACCATGGCCAAACCGAAGCGCTTTACTCTCACCGATCTCGACACCATGACCTGCCTGATCGATGAGATCTTCTCGGAAATGAATCTCGGTCTGATCGTCTATCAGTTGGAAGACCCGGCGGCGGCAAGCTCGCTCAGGCTGGTCTATGCCAACAAACAGGCCTCGCGCTACACCGGCAGCGATTTGAGCCGGTCGGTGGGGAAATATCTGCCGCAGGCGTTTCCGGCGCTGGCGCAAACCGACGTGCCGGAGTTGTATGCCGAAGTCGTGCGCACCAGGCAGCCGCGCACCGTGGGCGCGTTCGAGTACAGCGACGTCAACGTCGAGAAGGCCTACTATGCTGTGAAAGCCTTTCCCATGCCCAACGCCTGCGTCGGCATCCTTTTCGAGAATATCACGCTGCGCAAGCAATTGGAGGAAATGGTCAAGCACCGGGCGGAACAGGCGCACCCGCCGGAAGCACCGGAAGCAACCTGAGCAGCGGCCAGCCATCCGTTTGATTGGGAGAATCCACCATGGATCGCATTCGCGTTGCCGCCCTGCAATACTTCATTCGCCCCGTGACCACTTTCGAGCAGTTCCGCGACCAGGTCGAAGGCCTGGTGCAGACCGCCGCCGATTACAAATGCCATCTCATCGTTTTTCCGGAATATTTCACGGTGCAGTTGCTCACCCTCGGCCAGATCAAACGCCCGATCCACGAGCAAATCCGCGAGCTTGCCAGGCAGGTGCCGCGCTTCGTCGAAACGATGGCCGGGCTGGCGCGCGCCAGCAAAATTCACATCGTCGCCGGCACGATCCCGGCATGCGAAGACGGCGATGAACGTGTTTATAACGAGTGTTTCTTCTTCAGTCCGACCGGCTCGTTCGGCGTGCAGGGCAAAACCCATATGTCCCGCTTCGAAAGCGAGGAATGGCACGTCGCCCCGCGGACCAGGCTGAAAATCTTCGAGACCGATTTCGGCCGGGTCGCGATCGCAATTTGCTATGATGTCGAATTCCCCGAGATCGCGCGTGCGGCCGCGCGGCAGGAGGCGCACATTCTCATCGTGCCGAGCTGCACCGACGACCGCCAGGGCTTTTTGCGCGTGCGCTATTGCGCCCACGCCCGCGCCATCGAAAACCAGATGTACGTCATTCATGCTTCCACCGTCGGCTCGCTGCCGATGGTGCCCGCGGTTTCCCTCAACTATGGCCAGGCCGCCATTCTCACGCCCAGCGATTTTGCCTTCTCGCGCGACGGCCTGCTTGCCGAAGGCAATCCCAACCAGGAAATGATGGTCATTGGCGAACTCAATCTCAAAACGATCGCGGAGTCGCGCTTGTCCGGCACGGTGTTGCCGCTGTGGGGCAGCCGCCGCACCGCGGAAGTCGTTTCGCAATCCGAATTGGTAAAACTATGAGCACAGCGCCGGCAGAAATCATCGTGCGCAACACGCAGCCGCAGGACTTCAGTGGCATCATTGCCATGAGTCGCGCGGTTTACACCGCGAGCATGCCGTGGTCTGCGACACAGCTCAGTTCGCATTTGCAGGTGTTCCCCGAGGGCCAGTTGGTGGCGGTGGAACGGGCCTCCGGCCGCGTGGTGGGCATGGCCGCCAGCTTGATCGTATTGTGGAACGATTATGACATGCACACGAGCTGGCGGGACTTCACCGATCACGGCATGTTCACGAATCACGATCCCGCCAACGGCCGCACGTTGTATGGCGCGGAAGTGATGGTGCATCCGGAGCTGCAGGGTCACGGCCTCGGCAAGAGGCTGTATCAGGCGCGGCGCGAGTTGGTCGAACGCCTGGGCTTGCTGCGCATCCGCGCCGGGGCACGGCTGCGCGGGTATCATCGCTATGCCGATCGCATGGGGCCGGAGGAGTATGTGGTCAAGGTCGTGCAAGGCGAGCTGGGCGACCCCACCCTGTCGTTCCAGCTCAAGCAGGGCTTTTGTGTGCTGGCGGTGGTGGAGGGCTACTTGCGCCACGATCCCGAGAGCCTCGGCCATGCCGCGGTAATCGAATGGATCAATGCGGCGGTGGCGCGCCCCGAGGATTATGCCGGGCGCGATGTCCGTTTGGCGGGTGGAACCTGATTCAATTCTCCGGCGCACAAACTTCCACTTTGGCCTGGTGCACTTTGCCACGCCGTACCCGCTGAATCGTGAACCGCAGCGGGCCGAGCGCCTGCACATGGCCGGGACAAAGCGTCTGCGCCGTGGTCGCTGCAAACCATTGCGCCAGTGTTTGGGAGGCAACCGTTTCGCTGCCCGCCACGCCAGCCTTTTCTGCGATCAACTTCATGCTGACGTCTCCGCCGGCTTTCCAGCTTTGCGCGCCAACTTGGACGATCTCCGTCGAACTCAAATCAAATTCGTCTTCAATGTCGCCCACGATTTCCTCGACCACGTCTTCCAACGTGACCATGCCGATGACCCGGCCCGCGTCATTCTTCACCAGCGCCAGGTGATGGCGCTTGGCAATAAAAAGCTTCAACATGGTGTTGAGATTGGCGTCGCCCGCACATGTAAAATCGGGCGAATGAGCGCTTCCAGTTTCAGCGCATTGAAATCGAACGCAAACGTTGCCATTTCCTTGAAGTTGATATAGCCGATAATGTCGTCGACGGAACCGGTCTCGCTGATCGGATAGCGCGTGTGGAAGTTGTTGTTGGCAATCTCGAAATTGGCTTCGACCGGCAGGTTGGCGCGCAAGCACACGATCCACTCCCGGGGAATCATCACGGCCTGCACTTTCGTTTCGTGGAATTTGACGGCATTGAGAATGATGTTTTCCTGCTCGGCTTCGATGAGGTTTCTGGTTTTGGCAACCCGCGCCAGCGTTTGCAGGTCGGCAATGCTCAGGCCGGTTTCTTCGCCCTTGCCTTTCAACAACCGGGAGACGAATTCGGTGAGAAAGATAATGGGCTGCAGGATCATCATGCTGAAGCGCAACACCGGCGCGATAACCGGCGCCAGCCGTTCATTGAAAGTTACACCCAGCACTTTGGGAATGATCTCGGTGCCGAACAGGATGATAAAGGTGAAAACGGTGGAGAACAGCCACAGCCACTTGTCCCCATAGATTTCGTCGAAAGCGCCGCCCGCAATCGTTGCGCCGCCGGTGTGCGCCACGGTGTTGAGAATGAGAATCGCCGCGATCGGCCGGCCGACATGCTGCTTCATTGCCAGCCAGGAGGAGGCGAACGGGCGGCCCTGTTGTTTCAAGGTCTCGAGACGGATGGGATTCAAACTCAACAGCACGGCCTCTGCCAACGAACAGAGAAAGGAAACCACGACGGCGATCAGACTGCTTGCCAGAAAGAGGATCATAAGATCACGTGCCTTTGTTTTGTCCAGCGGAATCGTTGGCGAAGCGACGGCCGGCTGCAAGCGTGGACCCGCCGGTTCGGAGGGGAAGGAAAAGAAATTGCGCTCAGCCGCTCGGCGGGATTGGCGCAATTGCAGCCGTACACCCCGCTCGGTAGCCGGACGGTGCAACCGCAGGTAACCTGGCCGGGCCGCCGCGCCAGGAACATCCCAAATCTTCATGACTTTTGCAACAGCGCAATTGCCCGTTCACCCACAAACGATACAGGTGAAGAAATGCCACGGTTGAAGCTTCAGCTCCACACCAAAATTTTGCTGGGATTCGTTCTTGGAATATTAGCCGGGTTGCTTGCCGCCCAACTCGGGCTGGCTGCGTTCTGCAACAGTTATGTCAAACCGTTGGGCACGGCGTTCATCCGTCTCATCTGCATGGTCGTCGTGCCGCTGGTGTTCGCCTCGTTGCTGGTGGGCACCGGCACGCTTTCCGACGTGCGCCGGCTGGGCCGCATCGGCCTCAAGACCTTTGCCTATTATCTGTTCACGACTGCGGTGGCCATCACGCTGGGCTTGGTGCTCGCCAATCTTTTCAAGCCGGGACACGGCCTCACCGCTGCATCCAAGGAACAACTGCTCGCCAGCTTTCAAGCCGAGGCCAGCGGCCGCCTCGAGCAGGCATTGCAGCAGCCCAGCACCGTCGAGATTCTGCTCGACATCATTCCCACCAACCCAATGCGTGCGCTGGTGGAAGCGGAAATGCTGCAAGTCATCTTCTTTGCGCTTCTCTTCGGCGTCGTCCTCACCATGCTGCCGCAGGAGAAATCCCAGCCGGTTCTGAAATTCTTCGACGGCGTCAACGAAGCCATGCTCAAGCTGGTGATGTTGATCATGGCAGTTGCGCCCTACGGCGTTTTTGCGCTGATCGCGGCGCTGACTGCGGAGTTCGGTTTGAGCATTCTCGGCACGCTGGCAAAATACGCGCTGGTCGTGGTGCTGGGCCTCACCGTTCATGCCAGCCTCACGTATCCCGCCCTGCTCAAAATTTTCACGCGCCTGCCCGTGCGCAGATTTTTCGGCGGCATCCGGCCGGCGCAGCTCATTGCCTTCAGCTCCAGCTCCAGTTCCGCAACGCTGCCGGTGACCATGGAATGCGTGGAGGAGAATCTCGGTGTTTCCAAAGCCGTGGCCGGATTCGTGCTGCCGCTGGGCGCGACCATCAACATGGACGGCACGGCATTGTATCAGGGCGTGGCCGCGGTTTTCATCGCACAGGTTTACGGCCTGGAACTCTTGCTGGCGCAGCAAGGCTTGGTGGTGTTGACTGCGACACTGGCTTCGATCGGTGCCGCCGGCGTTCCCGGCGTGGGCATGATCACGCTGGCGCTGGTACTGAAAACCATTGGCGTGCCGCTCGAGGGCATCGCGCTGATCCTGGGGGTTGACCGTCTGCTCGACATGTGCCGCACCGTCGTCAACGTCACCGGCGATGCCTCGTGCGCAGCGGTGGTGGCTGCCACCGAGGGCGAGGCGGCCTGAAGCGCCCCGCTTCGCTTTTCCGGCGGACACTCGCCGACCAAGCGCTGGTTGGCAGCATTCATGAAAGATGGAAGTCACGTTCTCCCTTGCGAGCCGTTGCGACCGTGCCTGATTGTCTTGGCATTTTGCAGAGAATGAACGTGTCGCTGGCGTCGCCAGGATTCAGACAGGCTGAATCCTGCAGCCCGCGGGCAGCCCCAAGCTCGATGGCACTGACCTTTGCCGCGTTGATCAGCCAGCTCCGCCAGGAGGTGATCGCGACCTGCAAGCTGGCGGAGGAAGGCATTGCGGTGAGCCGCGCGCAGCACTATGCCTTCTATTTGGCGATGGCAAAAGTGCTGCACGGCTGGGCGCGCGTCGAGCTGCACCAGGAGGAAGGCTGCCTGGCGGAAATTGAAGAGGGCTTGCGCGTTTGGCGCGCAACCGGCACGCAGTTGTTCCGGCCGCATTTGCTCGCGCTGCTGGCGGAAGCGTACGCCACTGTCAATCGTGCCGCCCAGGGCTTGCAGGTGTTGCAGGAAGCGCTGGGCGCCGCGCAGTTGAGCGGCAGGCGCTTCTATCAAGCGGAATTGTACCGGCTGCAGGGCATCTTGCTCATGCAACTCGGCGCCTCGCGTGAGGAGGTGGAGCGCAGCCTGCACCAGGCGCTGGCGCTTGCCCGCGACCGGCAGGCCAAATCATTGGAGCTGCGCGCGGCGATCAGTCTGTGTTCCTATCAGGAAAATGAGCCGGAATCCCGCGCGCTTCTGCGCGAAATCCATGGCTGGTTCAGCGAGGGCCACGACACTCTGGATTTGCAGCTTGCCGCGGCCATGCTCAATCGCACTTGAGGCCGGCGGTTGACCACCATCGCCGTGTCACCCGTGGGACGTGCGGCGCGCCGGCGTTGGGCGCCTGGTGGCGCGGCTGCGGGCTTCATCTGGCAGTTTCTGCTTGTGCGCCTGATCACGCCCCGGCGGGAATTCCGCCTCAGTACAAATTCACCACCTCCGGCCGGGGATGTTCGAGCGCGAGCATCACCAGCAGGTAGTCCTTCACGTGCCGCGTCAGCAGGAAATTTTGCTTGACGTGCTGATAGCCGTTTTCCCCCATGCGTTTGCGCAACTGCTGATCGGCGAGCAGTTGCATGGCGCGATGCGCCGCACCCTCCGGCGAATGCACGAGAAAGCCGGTGACCCCGTTGATCACCTGCAGTTTGATGCCTCCCACCGCCCCGCCGATCACCGGTTTTTTCTTCCACAAGGCTTCGCTGACGGTCAGGCCAAAGCCTTCCTTGATCGATTTTTGCAGGACAATCGTCGAACTGCGCACCAGGGCATTGATTGTCACATCACTGAAGGGCGGCAGCAGGAGCACATGAATATCGGGATCGTCCGCCGCCTGTGCCCGCACTTCGCGCAGCACCGCTTCGCCTTCCGGATCATCCGAGGCGCCGCCGCCCGCCAACACCAACTGGCAGTCATGGCGTTTCTTCACCAAACGGTAGGCGGCGATCACCCCCAGCGGATCCTTCAGCCGGTCAAACCGCGAGATTTGGGTGAGGAGCGGCCGCGCCGGATCAATTTGATATTTCTCCAGTACTCCCGCAATCACCCCGTGTTTGAGTTCCTTGTTCTTGTCACTCAACGGATCGATCGCAGGCGCCACCATGAATTGCGGCAGGGGCAGGCGTTGGGCGAAGTCCGGCATCGAAAAAATCGAAGCATCATACTGCGCGATGTAGGGCTCGAGAAACTGCCAAACCTGCGGCTGCGGCCTGGAGATGTCGATATGGCAACGCCACAGCCAGTGCCGTCCGATCTCGCTTTTGCGCAGCACCAGGCCGGCGGGCTGGGGATCGTGAATCACGATGCAGTCGCCGGTGAAGTCCATCTGGCGCAGGTTCATCTCGAGATTGGCGCGGTAGATTGCCAGCATGTCCTCGCTGATCTCCTCCGGCTGACCGTGCAGGGCATTGTGAAAGGCTTTGGTGACGTTGAAAAATGCCTGATCACCCTTGATCACGTCCCACGTCACGGTCAAGCCGAGATCGCACAGCAAGGGCACCAGCCGGGTGAGGATCTCGGCGACGCCGCCGCCCACCGGCGTCGAATTGATGTGCTGCAGCCGCCGGTGGCGCACGCGTTCTGCCAGGTGATGAAGCTCGTCGATCATCTCCTGCCCCACAATGGCGGCATAGTCTTGTAGCGTCGTTGTCATCATCTCAAACCTGCACGTGTTGGTGGCCAAGCTTGATGATCCTGGCCCTGAGTTCGTCCAGCGTGAGCCGATACGGATCGAGTTTGTCGATGGCCCGCGCCAGTCTGGCTTCGCCGTTGTCAGCCAGCCAGCGGGAGAAATCGTTGGTGGTATGCCCCAGCCGCAAGCGGGCTTCAAAAAAATGAAAGTAGAGGGTCGAAGTGGTGATGCGTGGCAGGCAGGCAAAGAATTCCGGCACACTGTGGGCAACGATGCCGGTCGGCATGATGAAGCTTTTCGACTGGCAGAAGTGGAATTCGTCGCCCTCCGGGCAGTCGCGCGCGTTGTTGGTCTGCTGTGCCAGAAACTCCGCCACAACGGCGATGATCGCTTCGCGAAGCTGCCGGATGGTGGTGAAGGCCAGCAGGTCGATGGCCGCCAGTTTTTCGGCCAGCTCCTCCGCCTGGAGGGCCTCCGAAGCCCACAGGGCAAAATCATTGTAGAACACCGGCTTCTCAAAATGATGCGCGAGATAGCGATGGTGGGTGTGATAGAAAATGGCGGAACCGGAGACCTTGTGCAGCAACCTCAACAGTTCGTGCAGGTTCTTGGCTTGCAGCCCGGTGAGCACAATCAGGCGGTGTTCGGTATAAAAGGCAAAGGGTTGAAGAGCAGGCATGATTCACCTCCGCTCGTGAATGACGGCTTCACGGCATGGCATTCAGAATCGCCGGTGTGGCGCCCAGCCCGGAAGCCAGGGCGGAACAGGGCGGCGTGCGGGCAGCGCGGCGCTGCTGTCCGGCGGCGCTCACCGCGGCCGGCGCAACGCAGGCAATCTTTTCACTCTGAGATGTGGCCTTCCAGAGCGCGCGCCAGCCAAGCCAGAAAAAAACTCACCTCCGCAGGGCCCTCGAGGTGATAGCGCGCCGTGGTTGCCTCTGCCGGTCCGACTTTGACCGTGATTCCCTCCGGCAGAGCGGCAAAGGCATCCTCATCCGTGCGATCATCGCCCAGGCAAATGGCCAGCGCCTGCCTCTTTGCCAGGGCCGCGCTGATCCATCCCACCGCAGATCCCTTGTTCCAGGCCACGGCCGGGCGAACCTCGAGCACCATCTTGCCCGCGGCGAGCGACAAGCCTGGGAATAGCGCCAGGCTCGCTTGCACGAGGCGCGCGATTTTGTTGTGATCGGCCGGCGGCGCCCGGCGCACATGAATGCTGAGGCTGAGGCCTTTGTCCTCCACGGCGACGCCCGCAAAATGGCGCAACTGCGTGGTGAGCGCGCCGGCCAATCGTTGCAGCGCCGGCCGTTGCGCCGCGGCCTCCGGCTGGACAAACTGCAGGCCCGGCCCACGAATTTCCAGGCCGTGATTGCCGGCATAGATCAGCGAGTCGAGGCCGACGCGCGTCTGAATGTCGGGCAGACTGCGGCCGCTGATGATTGCCACCGTCGCGCCGGGTTGCCGCGCCACCTGCTGCAACAGCGCGCGGTTCTCCGGCGGCAAACGCGCCAGTTCCGGCCGTTCGACAATGGGCGCCAGCGTGCCGTCAAAATCCAGAAAGAGCACAACCTGCCGAGCGGCCGCCAGCCGCCGGGCGACGCCGTCGAGATGTTCGAACAGCGGCCGGCTCATGACGCGGACTCGGGTGTGGGCGCATCTTTCGTCTGGCGCAGGTAGACTGTGCGAATCGGAAAGGGAATTTCAATGCCCGCTTCCCGAAAGCGCCGCAAGATGCGCTTGCGCAACTCGTGCTGCGCCAGGTATTGATCCACAAACTCCGACACCTGGCAAATGAGGGTGAAATTCAGCGAGGAATCGCCGAAGCCGGGAATGAAGCGCACGAAAGGTGCGGGCTCGGCCAGCAATCCCGGGATGTCTGCTGCACCCCGCTTCGCTTCTTCGATGAGAATGCGCTCGACCTCCTCAGGATCGCTGGCATAGCTCACACCGATGGGAATGAGCAGCGACATGCGTTTTTCCGGCAGGTAATAGTTGGTCACGATGGCCTGCGCCAGCTTGGCATTGGGGATGATGATAAGATTGTTCGGCAGCGCCCGAATGGTGGTGCTGCGCCAGGAAATATCGGTGACGTAACCTTCTTCACCGCTGTCGAGCTTGACGTAATCGCCGGGGCGGATATTGCCGGAAAGGCTGACATAGAAACCCGCGAACAAGTTCGACAGCGTGTCCTGCAGGGCCAGCGCCACCGCCAAACCGCCGACACCAAGCGCGGTGAGGATCGGGGTAATCGAAACGCCGAGCTGATTCAAGAGAATCAACAGACCGATGATGATGACAATGATGCGCGCCAGGTTTTGCGTGAGGCTGGTGACCGGCAGTGCTTCCTGCATCTCGCCGCCGTAGTATTTCACGAGATTGCCCACCAGCCGCGCGGCCGCCAGCGTGAGGGAGAGAATCCACAAGACGAGCAAACCCTTGCCGATCAAACCGGTGGCCCGCTCGGGCAACTCAGAAGCCTGGGCGGCGAAATGCAGGCCGAGCATCACCATCCAAATCATGAACGGCCCGCTGAACGCCTGGATCAGAATGTCATCTGCCCGCGTCTTGGTGTGCGTCGCCCACTGCCGCAGGCCGCGAAACAACAGGCGCCTGGCCATCCAGCCGGCCAGCACCGTCACCAGCAGCACGCTGAGCGGGAGTACGATTTTTATCAAGTCGAGTTGAAAGAAGTTCTGCAATGAAACCATGCGCAATTCCTCCTTGAGATGAAGTCCATTCCGAAATCAACCTGCAGTTTCTTCGCCGAGCAGCAGCGCCACCGGAAAGGATTGCAAGACTTCGCCCAGGGGCAGGTTGCGGTCAGCGGCGCCCAGCACTTGCCCGGTGAGGGCATTGCGCCAGGAGGTGGGCGCCGGTTTCGGCAGGGCCAGCGAAGTATCAGACCAGACGGCTGCGCCCACCGGCAGCCGGTTTTCCGGGATGATTGTCGTCAAGAATCGCGGCACGACCGCCACCGCCCAAGCCTGCTGGTGGCGCCGCGCAAAGGCAATGAGGTGATTTCGCCAGCGGCCGGTCGCGTACAGAGGCAGGTAGTCGCCCTGTTGGAACAACAGCAGATTTTCCCGCCGGGCGTGCAGGGCGGCCTGCACGAGAAATAATTTGACCCCGCCGTCCTCCCGCGCCGCCAGCAGTCTTTCGATCAGCTTTGCGCGATCACCCGGCGGCGTCTGGTTGATTTCATCAAGCAGTTGCTGGCGGCGGCCATAGTCAACCGGGCGGCGATTGTCGGGATCAACCAGGTTCAGGTCCCACAACTCCGTCCCCTGATAGAAATCCGGCACGCCGGGCGCGGCGATCTTGAGCAGAGTCTGCGCCAGCCCGTTGCAGATGCCATAGAACGCCACCTTGCGCTGAAACGGCCGGAAGGCTGCAAGGAACTCGTTTTCCGCCGGCCGCGCCAGGATGGCATCGATGAACTTCAGAAAAGCCTCCTCATAGGCGGCATCCGGTTTCAGCCAGGCCGTGTGCACTTTGGCCTCGCGCACGGCCTTGATGATGTACGCCTTCAGACGCTGGACGAAATCATCGTGTAGCGCGGCCTCAAAAGGATAGGCGCCGAGCAACGTCTGGTAGAGAAAATATTCATCGTTGGCATCCGGAAAAATCTCCCGGCCTACCTGGCTCTTTTTGTTCTCGTTGATCCGGCTCCATATCCGGAGCATTTTTCCCCATTCCTCCGGCAATTCGGAGAGCACCGCGAGGCGGGCGCGCACGTCTTCACCGCGCTTGGTGTCATGGGTCGCGCTGGCGTTCATGGCATGGGGCCAGTGCGCGGCGCGCCGGGAAATGAAATCGTGAAAACTTCGCACGGCAATGCCGAAGGTCCTGGGGTCGCCACCCACGTCGTTGAGCGCCAGCAGCCGGCTGTAGATGTACAGCGTGGTGTCCTCGAATCCCTTGGCCATCACCGGCCCGCTGAGCTGCTGGAATTTCATGATGAAGTGCAGCCAGCGCTGCTTTTGTTGCTCGGAAAGCTGCTCATGAAAGTCCAACAGCAAACAGCGCTGGATAAAATTGATCTCATGCAGCAAGCCGGGATTCGCCTGCGTTGCGCGCTCGACCGCCCGGCGAATGAGGGCGCGGTCGCTCTCGGAAAAATCCTGTTCATTGACATAAGTCCGGTAGGCCGGAAACCAGGCCAGCACTTCCACCAACGCCCGGCGCAAGCCATAGAGCGTGATGTCACGGCCGTAGCGATCCTCCAGAGTGATGGCTTTCATAAGCTGTGCCAGGCGGTCGACGTCGCCGGCCATGTGCTTGCCCATGATCAGCCGCTTCTTGTCACTCACCAGCCGCTCGTAAGGCGTCGTGAATTCGGTGAAACGAGTGTAAATTCTGTCGAACTTTTCTTCGTTCTTGGTTTCGCAGAACACGCCAGTGAGGTAATTCAGAAAATCATAGCCGGTGGTGCCCTGCACCGGCCAGCCGGCCGGCAGCGTTTCGCCGCGCTCGAGGATTTTTTCGACGGCAAGGTAGAGGTCACCCATGCGATTCCTCAGCCTTTTCAAGTAGACGGTGGGGTCGTAGAGGCCGTCGATGTGGTCCAGACGCAAGCCGGTGAATTTGTTCTCCTGCACCAGACGGTGAATGAGCGCGTGAGTGTGATCAAAGACCTTCTGGTTTTCGACTTTGAGAGAGATGAGGCCGTTGATGTTGAAGAACCTGCGGTAGTCGACTTCTTCGATGGCGACTTTCCAGAAGGACAACCGGAAATACTGCTCGGCGAGCAGGCTGTCCAGCAGGTTGAAGCTTTGCGGCCTGCCCGGCTCGCCGTTGAACCTGGCGACGTTTTCATCCATGAACTGCCGGATTTGCTGGTTCGTCGAGTAGATTTCCCACAGCATTCTTTTGACGAATGCGATCTGTTCCGTGCGCTCCTGCACTTCCTCGCGGGAGGCGAGATTTCTGAGCACATAGAATACGCCCAACAGCTTCATGAAGTCGAGATGGGCGTTGCCCAGTTGCCGCTTGAACCGCGCCAATTGATGATCGAAAACCGTGGCATACGATTCGATCCGCAAGGGAAAGCGCAGCGCATAGTAGTTGATGCTCAATCCGCTTTGGTCATATTGCAGTTGGATTTCGCCGTTTTCCAGGCAGGCCGCATAGAAGCTGCCCAGAAAAGGTGCGAGAATTTTTCCCTGCACGCCCTCATTCCATTCGATGTCAAAGAAATCGAAGAAGAGGGAGGACGGACCGCTCTCAAAGATGTCCATGAGCATGCGGTTTTCGCCGTCAAATGCCGTGTGGTTCGGAACAATGTCCTGCAGCCAGCCCATGCCGTGTTGCTTGACGCTCGCCACCAGCGCCTCGAACGCCGCCGGGCCGCCCAACTCGGGGTTGATCTGATTCGGGTCGATGAGGTCGTAACCGTGCGTGCTGCCCGACTTCGCCTTGAAAATGGGGGAGGCGTAAATGTCGGAAATGCCCAGCGCGTGCAGGTAGGCGATGATGGCCTCGGCCTGCGCAAAACCCCAGTGCGGGGAAAATTGCAGCCGGTAAGTGGCAACTGGAATTCTCATGGCAAACTCTGGCTGGCAGGTTTGCACGCGTGCGGCCGGCCGCACGCGCGCCGGTTCGTGTCCGTCCCAAAACGCCACCGCCCGGGCGTTTCGTCATGAACAAAACGTGTTTTGTTCAACCTGTACACGCTTTGGGGCCAGGCGCCCGGGCGGTTTCCTCGTTTCTGGACGGACACCATTGAAGTCATTTTGACAGCGGGCGCAGACGGGGCTTCTCATTCCTCCTGCACTTCTTCCATCGGCCGCAGGCGAAACAGCGCCAGCGAACGCCCTTCCAAAAGGTAAGGTCTGACCCCGCCTTTCATCACGCGGTGGGGCCGCAGGCCAGCAGACTCGCGCGTGTCCAGCAACAGTTCCCAGCGCGTGTTGCTCTGAAACGCCGGCAGCACAAAGGGCAGCGGCTCATGGTGGGCATTGAGCAGGAGGATCAGCGTCTCATCGCTGATGCGATTGCCGCGCTCGTCGACTTCTTCGATTGCTTCACCGGCGAGCCGGAGGCCGAGACGCGCGCGACGGCCGCGGCCTGCACCTCGTAGCCCTGACCGCGGTAGCGGAATTCTCCGACGCGGCTCACCGTGATTTCGCCGCCCGTGGTCGCCTCCATGGCTTCGCGGGCGGCGCGCTCCATCTCGGCGTAGAGCGCGGTGACTTTCGCCCAGTCGATC
>JBBIKM010000126.1:0-17651 GCA_037445455.1 bacterium
GTTGCCGCGGCGAATGATACTTCGGCGGCGAACAATTCCGTGACCAACACGCTGAGCATTATTTCCACACCTCCGCCACCACCGCTCGCTCCCAAAATCACTGCCACGCCGGAAGTGGTGCAGGTCACTGACAGCGTTTTCATTCGCGTGCAGGTGGAACAGCCGGTACGGCAATGGGATTTGTGGGTGTATTTCGTGACCGGCCGGATCGATTCCAGCTTTGCTGATGGTTTCATCGCGGCCACGCTGCTGGCGCCGCAAACCTGGTACGACGTCCGCCCGGCGTTCGGAGAGACGCGTTTATTGACCCAGGCGCGGCAGGAAAAAATCGAGTTCGAACTGCGCACGATCGACATGTACGGCCGCTTCGCCAGCAGCCGCGCCGGCGTGACCGTGCGCAGCGGCAATGATCTGGTGCTGGATCGCAACGTGTACGAGCCGGAGCGCCAGGGGCCGCTTGCCATCAACTTCCGGCTCAGCTCCAACCGCAGCGCGCGCCTGGACCTGCTCGACCTCAACGGCCAAAAGGTGACGGAGTTGATCACCGCGCCCTTCCGCGCGGGCTGGAACACCCATTTGTGGAACGGCTTGACGCAGGACGGCCGCCGCGTGGGCAGCGGCGTCTATCTCATCACGCTGCATTCCGAAGAATTCAACGACTGGAAAAAGGTGATCGTCGTCCGATGAAGATCCTTCAAGCGATTTTGCGTTCGAGCCGCCGGCCGGCGCTGTGGGCCGCGGTGGCGGCGCTGCTGGCGCCGGTTGGGGCCGCCGGCCAGACGCTGGCAGGCGCCAACCTTCTCAAACTGGTGCCGGGCGCGCGGCCGCAGGGCCTGGCGGGCATCGGTGCCGGCGTGATCGATGAGCTGCAGGCGCTCTACGCCAATCCCGCGGCCGCCGGATTCACCCGCGAGTGGCAGTGGGCCGCAACGTATTCCAAAACCATCGCGGAAGCATATCACGCCGCGCTGCTGTACGGCACGCACGCGCCCACGCCCTGGCGCCGGCATTTGCATGTCAATTTCGGCCTGCTCCATCAAGGCATGCCGGAGTTCGACAGTTCGGACGGCGCCGTGCCGCACGTCTCGGCTGGCGACTGGCTGGCAACCGCCGGGGTGGCGCAGCCCTTCACGCTTGCCGGAGAACATTTCGCGCTGGGCGCGAATGCCAAATACCTGCGCAGCAAACTCGCGCAATTCGAGGCGGCCTCCTGGATGGCGGACGTGGGGCTGCTTTACCGTTCCCGCCGCTTCGGTTTGCTGCAATCGTCAAGCCGGCTGCTGAAATACGGCGTAATCTCCGCGGGCCTGGGCGTGGCCAATGTCGGCCGCGATTTGACCTTTCAGACCATCGGCACGCCGCTGCCGCGCACCTGGCGCGCGGGCGTGGCCTTCAACGCCGGCCATCATGACGGATTGCAACTGCAGCTTGCCGCGGACTACCGGCGCGTGCACACCGAACGCGCGGGCGCTTTCACCTTCGGCACCGAAATTTCCTGGGGCCAGCTTGTCTCGCTGCGCGGCGGCTATGATTTTCACGATGATTTGCTCAGCCATTTTGCCATGGGTCTGAGCCTGCGGCTGGCGGACACGCGCTCGCCGGTGAGCGGTGTGCTGCCCGGCCGCAACAACACCCTGCGGCTGGATCTTGCCGCGCTGGAACAGACCGATCTGTTCTCCCGGCCTTATCGCGGCAGCATGACCCACTATCCGGTTGGACCGGAACGCTTCGCGCTGCGCGCGCCGGCGCCCGGCACGCTGGTTGAAACCGACAGCGTGCGGTTGCACTGGGACGCCACCGTCGATCCGGATCTCTATGATGACGTGCAGTACTTGCTGCTGGTCGAGCGTGACAGTTTGAAACTGGCCCAGGCGCTCACCCTGGCCGCGAACAATCGCGAGGCATTTCTCAGCGGCACCGCAGGGCCGGAGCTGTTAATCAAGGCAAATCCCGCTGCCGCCTCTTATCAACTGAAGGATTTGGAAGGGGGAAAATATTTCTGGACGGTGCTGGCGTATGACGGCGACCGCCACGTGCGCCTTGCGGAGGCGGCCGGCCGGCCGTTCTGGAATTTTCACATCGCCATGCCGAAGCTGGAGATCGAAGCCATCACGTTCGATTACAGTCCGTGGATCACGACCGACGCAACACAAGGCACGCTGCAGCTCACGCTCAGCAACCAGGGCGGCGGCGCAGGCCGGGCAGTGCGCCTGGTGGTGGCGGATTCGCTGCTGGCGGCCGGCGGTGTGGCCGCGCCGACCGCGGTTTTGCTCGACACCACGATCGCGCTGATCGCGGCGGGCAGCCGTGAGACGCTGGCGCTGGCGTGGCAAACGCCGTACGCCGGCTGGCATCGCCTGAGCGCGCGCTTTCCGCATCTGCCCGCAGCCGTCGCGGACGGTGGCGCGGCGAACTTTGCCACGATACCCAAAGGCACACTGACGGCGGCCGACACGCTGGTGATCGCGGCGCAATCACACATCTTGTATGAAGTGCCTTTCATCCCCGAGATCTGCTTCGATCCCAACCGCGCCGAGGTCAAACCGGAATATTTGCGCACGACGCTGCTGGATCCGCCGCTGTTCACGCTGGCGCAGCGCATCAAAGACCATCGCCATCTCAAGATCTCTTTGCAGGGTTTCGCGGATCCCAACAGCGGCGAGACCACGGTGGCGCTGGCCGAGGCGCGCGCAGCCGCAGTGC
Source organism: bacterium (assembly GCA_037445455.1). GTDB lineage: Bacteria > Zhuqueibacterota > Zhuqueibacteria > Zhuqueibacterales > Zhuqueibacteraceae > Coneutiohabitans. Next base: position 2,704 of record JBBIKM010000126.1, read on the forward strand.
GGGACTCGCTGCTCGCGCTCGGGGTCAATGGCGAGCAAGTCGTCTTGCGGCCGGGTGAAGTCTTGCCGCCGCGGCGCATGCCGGCGCAGCCCGATGACGCGCGCTGGGTGGCGGAGGAACGGCGCTACGTCAAGATTTCCGCGGACAGCACCAGTGAGCCGATCGTCTTCCAGTTGGTTTCTTATGATGACGTGGAGGAGGAAAGCCGGCCGGTGATCTTCCACAGCGCGATTGCCACTGCCGTGCCGGCGAACGCGGCCTTGTTGCAGACCGCGGCCGCCGGGCTGCATGAACAACTCGAAGTCTCGCCCGCCTCGCCCCGCGGGCTGCAGCAGGAGATCGTCTGGCAGCCGCGTGCAGCCGGCAGCGGCACCCTCGGCGCGCTCGCCGGCCATCAGCTCACGCACACACTGATGCTGGTGGACACGCTCGGCCGCACATTTTACACGCCGCCGCGCCAGGCGCAACTCGCGCTGCGCTCGCAAGTGCGCGAGCAGCGTGTGGCCTGGCCGATTCGCTTCAACGGCACCGCGCCGTTGTATGATTTCTATTGGGCGAAATTGCAGCCGCACATCGAACAATTGCTCACCCACGAGCACATGCGCATGCGTTTTTCGGGACATGCCTGCGCCATCGGGCCGGAGGCGGTGAACCTGCGGCTGTCGCAGCAGCGCGCCGAGGCGTTTCATCAGACCTTTTTGCGCATCATCCGGCAGCGCTATCCGCAGGACTATGAGAAGATTGCAGCCCGCCTGGACCGGGCGGTGGGCCGCGGCGAAACCCGGCCGATGGGTGTCGAACACTTGAGCGGCAAAACCATCATCATCGGCAACAACGAGTCGCCGCTGGGCCGCAAGCTGAACCGCCGTTTGGAAATGGAGTTTTACTACGCGCAACTGCCGGGGGAAGCACTGAGTGAAAAGAGGTGAAAGGAATCGCTGGGCGGATGCTTGATACTTGCTGTTTGGTGTTTGCTGCTTGCTGTTTGATGTTTGCTGTTTGATGTTTGCTGTTTGATGCTTGCTGTTTGCTGCTTGGTGCTTGCTGCGCTTTGCCCCCATCCCCTGCCACCTCTCCCCGTCGTCTTAGCGGCCCCGGGTCATTGCGGCCGGTTGCGGCCTTCGTTTGCTTTCTTCCAATGCAGCAGGCCTTCCAGCCGCTGGTATTCCCGCCGGAAGGTATCGGCGCCGAGTTGAGGCGCGAGAATCGCTTCCTGCTGGCGATAGAACTTCACGGCTTGCTCGATTTGGCGTGTGCTGCTCGTGCTGTCCACCGTGCCGGCCAGGCTGCGCGCCAGCATGGCCGCCGCGAGGTTGTAGTAAGCTGTGTCCGGGCCGGTCTGCAAATATCGCCACCAAATCTCCTGCCGTGTGGCTTCATCGCGTGCCTCCTGGGCTTGCCGCAATGCCTGCGCGAACAGCGAACGCGCGCCGGCGGGCGCACCCGGCGCTGCCATTTTCGCGACGCCCACGCCTTCGAACTGTGCGGAACGCGCCACCGGCGTTTCCTGCAACAGCCCGGCACCCGCGGCAGGTTCGCGACTCTCCGATTCCAACAAATCTTTCTTCTCTGCCGGCCGGTGGGACTCAGCGCTCTCCGCAAGCAAAGCGAGCTGGGATGATTCCGGTGGGGCTGCGGCAATTGCCGCGTCCGAGGCAGGCTCACTTTGCGCCGGCTTGGTCAGCGGCGCGGTTGCCGCCGGCTGATCGCCCGGCTGCCATTCGCCGGCGGCCGGAACGGCGACGCGGCGGCTGGCGGCCGTGGCCGCGGTTGTCGCCTCCTCTTTCCTGGGCTGGGTCACAATGGCCGGCGGCGTCACGTCCTGCTCTTCCAGCGGCACCTGGCGAAACGGCTCAGCCGCGGCAAAAGCCAGCGAGTCACGCAAGGCATTTTGCAGAGGGGCGGTGGTGGTCACCGGCGCATCGCTTCTGCCGCGCACCAGGAAGAAAATTGCGGCGCCGGCCGCGGCCAGCGCCACAGCGTAGCGCGCCTTGCCGCCGGCCAGTTTCTGCAGCCAGAGCACACGCGTTTTGCGGGCCGGCAGCTCGAGGATGGCGGGCGCGGCCATTTTCTCGGATTCCAGGCGGGCCATGATGCGCGCGGGCAGGCGGGTGAAATAATCCGCCGGCGGCTTCAACAAGCGGCTGTCAAGGCGGGCGTGGCTGCGCTCCAGAATCTTAAGCTCATGCCAGGCCGCGGCGCAGCTCGGGCAGCTCTCCAAATGAGCGAGCAGGAGCCGGCGTTCGGCTTCCGGCAGTTCTTCATCCAACATGGAATGCAGCCACTCGGAGGCTGTGGCGCAATCGATGCTGTGGGGATTTTTGTTGATCATAATCGATGCAAAACTGGGCGCGCGTGGGAATTCTGGCAGCGACCGCGATGCGGCGACAATCCGCCGCGCGCGGCTGCTACTCCGGCGCGGCGCGGGTTTTGAGTTTGCGGCTGCGGGCATCCAAAAACGGCCGCAGCGCGGAACGCAACTTTTCGCGGGCGCGCGCCAGGCGGGACATGACCGTGCCGATCTCGATGCCGAGCATCTTGCTCATCGCGCGGTAGCTCATGTCTTCGCGCGTGCGCAGCAGCAGCACGGTGCGCTGCTCCACCGGCAGCCGGCGAATCGCCTGCTCCAGCGCCAGGAAAAATTCCGATGATTCCACCGCTTGATTTGGCTCCTCCTCCGCGGAGGGGAAAATGTCAAGCTCGCTGGTGGGCCGCTGCCAGGCCTGGCGCCGCAGAAAAGTGATGGCCAGGTTCACCGCGATGCGGTGCAGCCAGGGATAGAACGGCCGGGTGAGATCGAAATCGCCCAGATGCCGGTAGGCGCGCACGAAACATTCCTGCAGCAGATCGTCGGCGTCTTCGTGCTGGCGCACGAGGCGGCGCAGCACGGCGTACAGCGGGCGTTGGTATTTGACCACCAGCTTTTCGAATGCGTGCCGGTCGCCGGCCAGGGTGGCCTCGATCGCGGCACAATCTTCCGGCGAAGGCGCGAGGTAACTCAGGCGCCCGTTGTCTGCAGAAGACGGCATGTCATTCGGATCAACCGTTATCGTCACTACGCGGAGGAAGAGGATTTATTCCCACTGCCGCACACGGATTTCCGGGGCGTGCGGAAATCCGCCCGGCAGCCTCAATTCGCCTCGGGGCAATTGCCCAGCTCGGCGATTTTGGTGTTGGCAAAGCGGCCGAATTCGCTGGCCGCGCCCTGCTCGCGCACGATGCGTTGAAAGAGCTGGCGCGCGCGCGTGCAGTTGCCCAAACGGGTGTAGCAAATCGCGGCGTCGTAGAGCGCAATCACGTCCCACGGCAACTTGGTGGGCTTGGAAAAAAATTTCACCCGCAGCAGCTCGGCAATCGCGGATTCGAAACGGCCGGCATTCATGTGCGACTTGCCGATGTAATATTGCACCTCCGGCTCGGTGGTGGCGTCAGCGGCGGGTTTGAGGCGGCGCAGCAGCGCGATGGCGTCATCGTATTGTTGCAGATCATTGAGCAGCAGCGCGATTTTCATGCGCAGGTCAAAAACTTTGGAATCTTCGGGAAAGCGGTTGACATAGTGCCGCGCCAGCGCCAGCGCGCGGTCTTTCAACCCGATGCGATCATACACGTCGATGAGCGAGCGCACGCCCACTTTGTAGTTGTTGTCGAAAGTGGAATCCTTGACCACTTGATTGAAGGCCTCGATGGCATTGTCCCACTGCTGATTGGCGAGATAGAAATCGCCCAGCCCCAGGTACACCGTCGGCAGGAAGGGATGCCTGGGGTAGCGGCCGGGGATGGCGGTGAGGGTTTCGAGCGCTTCTTTGGTTTTGTTTTGAATCAACAGTGCCTTGCCCAGGCCATAGTCGCCGAGAATGCCGGCGTCGCTGCCGCGATAATCCCGCCCCAGCTTCTTGAAAATTTCCTCCGCCTGCAGAAAGTTTTTTTCCTGAATGGCCAGCTCGCCGGCAGCGTATTGAAAATCCGCCAGGCTTTCACGGTCGTCTTTGAAGCGCTCGCGGAAGGCCCTGGCCTCGGCCTCGGCGCGCGCCACGTTCTTGGTTTTGTACAAACACAGAATGGATTTTTTCATGGCCTCGCGGAACAGCGGCGAATCCGGCCGTTCCTGCATGAAGGTCACGGCGAGGCCGAGCGCTTCGCTGAACTCGCCCCGGTCATAGCGCAGGGACAGCAACTGCAACTGCGCTTGTTCGCTCTCGGGCGATTGTGGAAAGCGGCGCAGGCATTCTTCGAAGTAGGCCGCCGCCAGGCCCTCGGCGCCCACCTGGCGGCTGAGCCTGGCGGCAGCCAGCAACGCAGCCGGCGCTTCCGGCGCGTGCGGATGTTGTTCGAGAAAGCGCAAATAGGCGTGAATCGCCGGGCCGTAATCGCCAGTGGCCTCCTGCAATTTGCCGCGCTGCAAATCCAGGCCGTCGCTGCCGGCATATTCGTCCACCGTCTGGCGGGATTCGTCCATGGCGCGCAAGGCTTCCTGCAGCCGGCCGGCAGCGATCAAGACATTTAGCCGTTCCTGGCGGGCGGAATCGGCATACGCGCAGTAGAAGAATCTCTCCTGCAGCGCGGCAAGCTCGGCGAGGGCGGCATCGTATTCGGCCTGGCGGCGCAGCCAGCGCGCCAGCAGCAACTGGCCGCGGGCCTGCGCCGCATCATGCCGCGGCGCCTGGCGCAAGAGCTCGAGCGTCTTGCGTGCCGCCTCCCAATTCTTCTGCCTGACCTGCCAATCCGCCAGTTCCCACAGCGCCTGGTTGCGATAGTCCGAATTTTCCCCGGCCGCAACCCGCTGCAAGGCGAGCACAATCTGGCGGCCAGCCACGGAATCCGCCGGCGCCGCGAGTTGCTTGCGCGCGACCGCGGCCCACAGCCGCAAATCATCCAGGCCGGCCTCCCCGGCGGCGGTGCTCAGCAGCAGATCCACCCGCTCCAACAGCGCCGGTGCGGCCGCCGCTTCGTCTGACAGCGCCAGCCGGATAAGCAACTCGTTGGCATGCGCGGCAAAATGATCGGCAGCACCCTCGCCGAGCAGCGCTTGCAGCGCCGCATCCGCGCTGTCCCGCCAGGCCGGCGACTGCCGGCCGGCGAGGCGCTCACGCTCAGCGAGTTGATAGCAACTCACCCCGAGCAAATAAGTCGCCTCCAGTTGCGCGCCGCCGGGCAGCCCCGCTGCCAGCGCCGCGCGGCTGGCGCGCATGGCAGCCTCAAAATCCCGGCGCTGAAAATGCAGGCGCGCCAGGGCGAGCGCCGCCGGCTCCGCGGCGGGATTGCTGCTCAGTTGCAGCACCGTCTCGGTGAGCTGGCGCATGGTTTCCGGCGCGCTGCTGGGCTCGAACTCCGTCAGCAGGCGCAGTTGGCGGGCGGCCGCGGGCGCGAGCTCGCTGGCGGCATAGAGCTGCAGAAAGCGCTGCCATTGCAGCCGTGCCATTTGCCGTTCGCCGGCCGCGGCAAAACTTTCGGCCAGCCCAAACTGCGCTTCATCAACATGGGCGCTTGCCGGATAATCTTCGAGCAAATCGAAATACAGCTTTTGCGCGTGCGCCGGATTGTGCAAGCCCTGCTGCTGGATGTCGGCTTCGAGCAGCAGCAGCGCCGCACGAAACTCGCCGTCAGGGTATTCGCGGCGATATTGCCGGCAGACTTGCTGGGCCGCGGTGTAATCCTGCGCCGCGAAAGCAAGCTGGGCGTTGCGCCAAAAGCTGCGCTGCCGCAAGAGAGCCGGCGCTGCCACGGCGGCGGTCTGCGATTCAAAGGAAGCGGGGAGCGCGCATGCCTGCTGATAGGCGGTGCGCGCCGCGGCAGCATTGCCGGCTTGTTCGGCCAGACTGCCCTGCAGGTAGAAGTAGGTCAACCGGCTGGTGCTGTCCGCCAGGCTGGGCTCGAATTTCTTCAGGGCATCAGCCGCCGCCGGCGTTCTGCCGATTTTCAGATTCATGGCGGCGGCGCGCAGGGCGACCTCGTTCAGCTCCGCCGGCGCGGGTGCATCCGCTTCAATCGCGGCCAGCTCCGTCAGCGCGCCATTGACTTCGCCGCGGGCAAACGCAAGGGCGCTGAGTTGCAGCCGGGCGCGGCGGGACCACTCGCCTTTGGGATGGCGCTGCAGTAACGTGCGGTAACCTTCCTCTGCCAACTGAAACTGGCCGAGCGCCTCCTGCAAACGGGCGCGCACGAAATACGCTTGCGCGCTCAACTCGCTGGCGGGAAAGAGGCGAAACAGCCGCTCGGCCTCCTGCAAGCCGCGCTGGTAGTCATGACTTTGCATGAAACTCTGCACCAGCAGCAAATGCGCCTGCAGCCGCAGCGGGCTGGCGGCATACTTGTCCATCATCTCATAAAGACTGGCGCGGCCGGCTTCCATCTCGCCGGCCTGCAACAACAGCTCGCCGGCCTGATAAGCGGCCAGGGGCGCCTGTTCGCTGCGCGGATGGAAATAGACCAGCCGCTGGCAGGTGAGCGCCGCTTCCTGAAACTTGCGCTGCAACTTCTGGCTGTCGGCCAGCAGCAGCAGGGCCTCGGCATGGCCGGGATGCAGCGGATAGCGCATATCGAACTGGCGCAGCGCCTGCTCCGCTGCCGCATAACGCCGCAACGCCAGGTTGGCCTGCCCGAGCAGCCGCCAGCCGTCGGCCAGCTCCGCCGCGTCAGGATAGCGCTGCAGGAAGGCCTCGAGCTGGGACACGCACAATTCGTGGTAGCCTTCCTGATAGAGTTTTTGCGCGTAGAGAAAATCATCGACCGCAGCGGGGTTGGGCGCTGTCGTTTGCGCGCGGGCGTGCAAGACAGCAGCAAGCATGATGATGGCCGCCACACGCACGGCCCGGGGCAGACGGCGGGCGGGAATTTTTTGGTTGTCACGCACCATGAAATGATCCCTCTCACAACGGCTTGGCAAGTCAGAACCGGGGCAGCGGCAGGCCACGGCTGCCTCAAATGAGGCGCAGATTGCCGTATTTCACCAGAATCTTCTTCTGGCCGGCATCCTCGAAATGAACGGTGACTTTCATGTTGTCACCGCTGCCATCCACCGAGATGATGCGGCCCCGGCCAAAGGAGGCGTGCACCACCCAGCGGCCCGGCCGCACCATGCCGGTCTCCTGCGATTCATCTTCATAAACCGGCATGCTGACATCGGGCGCCGGCTCTTCTTCATAATCATAAAACCGCTGCCGCCGCACCACGGCATTACGGAAGAAGCGTTCATCCAACTCTTGGAGAAAGCGCGAGGGGTGGCACTGCGCCGGCGGGCTGCCATAGCGGGAGCGCGCCTGACTGTAGGACAGGTAGAGTTTTTCCTGCGCGCGTGTCGCGCCGACATAGAACAGCCGGCGTTCCTCCTCGAGATCCGATTCGTTTTCGTCTTCACTGCCGCGCAGCAGCGGAAACAGGCCTTCTTCCAGCCCGGTGATGAACACGATGGGAAACTCCAGGCCCTTGGCGCTGTGCAGCGTCATCAGGGTGACGGCGTTGCCCTTGGTATCCCAGTTGTCGATGTCGGTGATCAGGGCGACGCGTTCGAGAAAGCCGTCGAGCGTGGCGCCCGGCGTTTGTGCGGTGTATTCACTGATCGCCAGCAGCAACTCGCGAATGTTCTCGATGCGGTCGCGCTCGTCCTCCTGTTTGAATTGCTGAATCAGGTGGAGATCATCGACCAGCGCGTTGCACCATTCCGGCAGCGAGAGCTTGTCCTTGAGCTGGAGGTATTTTAGAATGAAGCGATGGAATTCCAGGATCTTGTTGCGCAAGCCGGTGGTGAGGCCGCTGATCTCGCCGGCCCGTTCGACGGCCTGGAAGAGGGTGAGGCGGTTGGTTTGCGCGAACTGCTCCAGCTTGTTGACCGTGGCTTCGCCGAGGCCGCGCAGGGGGAAGTTGATCACGCGGCGCAGGCTGATGCTGTCCGCCGGATTGGCGATCAGGCGCAGGTAGGCGAGAATATCCTTGACTTCCTTGCGTTCATAAAAGCGCAGGCCGCCAACGATGAGGTAGGGAATGCCGTTGCGGCGCAAGACGTCTTCAATCAACCGGGATTGCGCATTGGTGCGGTAGAGGATGGCGAAATCGCGAAAGCTGCGTTGATAATTCCGGCCGTCCCCGTTTTGCCGGCCAAACTCCTCGCGAATCCTGTCGTGGATGGTTTCGGCTTCGTGAAATTCATTGAGGGCGCTGAGCACGATCACGCGTTCGCCCTCTTCCCGCCGCGTCCACAATTGCTTGGGCAGGCGGTTCTTGTTGTTCACGATCACTGAATGGGCCGCAGCCAGAATGTTGGCGGTGGAACGATAGTTCTGCTCCAGCCGGAAGATTTTGCACTCCGGGTAGTCCTTCTCGAAATTCAGAATATTGCGCAGGTCGGCGCCGCGCCAGCGGTAGATGGATTGATCATCGTCACCCACCACGAACAGGCAGCGCCGCTCGCCCGCCAGCGCCTTGAGCCAGAGGTATTGCGCGCGGTTGGTGTCTTGAAACTCGTCCACCAGCAGGTAGTGAAAGCGGTTGCGGTAATGCTGCAGAATCTCCGGAAATTTCTCGAACAACTCCAGCGGCTTGATCAGGAGATCGTCGAAATCCATCGCATTGTTTTCGCGCAACCGGTGCTGATAGACTTCATAGACCCGCGCGATCACTTCCTCCTGCTGTGAGGCCCGGTGAAAATCGAAATAATTCTCGGGGCGAACGAAGGCGTTCTTGGCGCGCGAGATGCGATGGCGGGCCTGGCTGGCGTTGAGATGCTCGGCCGGCACCGCCATCTCCTCCAGCAGCCGGCGCAGGAGCGCAGTTTGGTCCTCCGTGTCGTAGATGGTGAATTGGCGCGTGTAACCCAGGCGCTCGGCATCCAGGCGCAACAGCCGCGCGCACAGGCTGTGAAAGGTGCCGAGCCACAAGCGGCCGGTGCTGTCACGGTGGCCGGGCAGGCTGGCCAGCAATCGCTGCACGCGTTCGCGCATTTCCTGTGCCGCCTTGTTGGTGAAGGTCACCGCCAGCAGGTTTTCCGCCGGCACCAGGCCCTGCTGCATCAAGAACGCGAGGCGATGGGTGAGCACGCGCGTCTTGCCGCTGCCGGCGCCGGCCAGCACCAGCACCGGCCCCAGATCGGTTTGCACCGCCCGGCGCTGCTCTTCATTGAGAGATTGCAGGAGCGGTGAGAGCTTTGCTTCTTTCAGGGGACGGCCCTCCTCTCCTGCGCCGCTTGCGCTTGCTTTTGTTCGCGGCGCACCCGTGCGCGCACGCGATCAAAATCGGCCTTGGCATTGAGGTGTTGCTGCAAGGTGTAACTGAACACGTGCGAGCCGTCACCGCGCGCGACGAAGTAGAGATACCCCACCGCCGCCGGCCTGGCAGCCGCGCGCAGCGAGGCAATGCCGGGATTATTCACCGGCCCCGGCGGCAGGCCCGCATACAAGTAGGTGTTGTAGGGCGAATCGATCTCCAAATCCCGAAACAAGAGGCGGCGGGGCGGCCCGGGCAGAAGGTATTGAATGGTGGGATCGGCCTGCAGTCGCATGCCGGCGCGCAAACGGTTGTGATACACCGCGGCGATGGTGGCGCGCTCGCTGTCGATCACGGCCTCCCCTTCGATGATGGACGCCAGGGTGACGATTTCATGCAAGGACAAGCCGCTGGCCGCGATGTGCGCGCGCAGGGTGTCATCCAAACGGCGCTGGAACTCGCGCACCAGCATCGCGACCACCTCGCGCGGCGTCGCGCCCCAATAGAAATGATAGGTGTCGGGATAGAGATAGCCCTCCAGGCTGGGCGCCGCAATGCCGAGCGACCGCGCCAGCGCGGTGTCGGCCACTGCCTGCAAAAATTCCTGCGGATTCAAGGCGAGCGCACGCGCCAAAATGGCGGCAAACTCCTCCGCTGTTTTTCCCTCGGGCAGCGTCACCCGTTCCTCCATGCTTTTGCCTGAGCGCAGCAAGCGCAACAGTTCTTTGAGCGAAAGCCCCGGCGTGAGCGCATATTTGCCGGCTTTCAGCGGCTGGTGGCGGTCGATCAGCCGGGCGGCGAACAGAAACTGATCGCGGTCGGGGATGATGCCCTCCCGCTGCAGACTGTCGGCAATCTGGTGCAGGCGCATGCCGCGTTGAATGATGAAGTAGGGCTTCGGCACAGGGTCGGGAACGACCGGCGTCACGAGCTGGAGGTAGAGATAGGCGGCGAGGGCGGCAGCGCCCAACAGCAGCACGCCAGACAACCACAACAGAACCTTCTTCATATCGCTATGTTCAATCCCTGCATGCAAGTCAAATGATCAACAGCCCCGGCCGCGGTGCTTGATTGCACGCGGCGCTCGCAGTCTTCCCCGGCTGCCTTCACGCTCTTCCCCTTTGGTCGCCGATGCCGCCGTGAGCATTTTGGCATTGCTTTGGTGGTCCTGCCCCGGTGCGGAGCACAGAGACAGCCGCGAGTTCGCTGGTGTGGACCGCGGCCACAAAGGGCCGGGACTGCAAAAATCAACCTACAGCGCCTCAGCCGCCGTGTGAGCGCAGGATCAAAAAGAGATCATAGAAGGCGTGCGTGTAAACCACCACGCCGATGCCGCGCCAACTGAAAATCGCGCCGAGCAAAAGGCCGGCATAGAAGCGGTGCACGAAAGCCAGCGTCGAGAAGGCTTCCTTTCCCAGAAAGTGAAACCCGGAAAACAACGCGGCAGAAACCACCAGCGCCAGCACTTGATGGACGTAGGGTTTGGCCGGCAGCACCTTGCGCGTAAACCACAAGGTGAAGCTGAAAATGCCGAGGCGAAACAACAATTCCTCATAAATGCCGGCGCCGAGCGCCAGCGCCATTTTCGCGGGAAGCGCCACCGCCTTGTCGCCCAGCAGGCTCCACAGAAACTTGATGGTGATGGATTTCGTGGTCACGAGATTCATCAGCCAACTGAACAGCACGGCGTAGGCCAGGCTTTCCAGGATCGCGAAGGGGAAATAGGGCGGTTTGATTTGCAGCAGGTTCTGTTTGCGCGCCTGCCAGAAGGCCAGCCCCAGCAAGAGACCGAAGGCGATCCACGGCATCCAAAACTGATACAGCCCCATGAACCAGAGCGTGCGCTTGATCATCGCCTCCGCGCGGTTCTGGATGATGACGGTTTGCTCGTGGTAGATGGCGGCGCTGCTGGTTTCGTAGATGATGAGCAGCAGCAAGACCATCAGCAGCCCGAAGAAGCACGAGCGGCTGATCTTGTGATAGTCCCGCAACCCTTGCGGCAATTTTTCCGTCCAGGCGGCTGGCATGCCTCAACTCGCGGCGCGCGCAGGGAGCGGAACAAAAAAAAGGCCGGCCGCAGATTGCGCCAGCGCTGACACCCTCACGACAACCTCCCGATCCATGGTCTGTCCTTCCTCCGCAGCCCTCCGCCACCGGACCGGCGGCACGAGCAGGGCTTGTTACGAAACCGCCAAAGATAGACAACCACCCTAGAAATGTCAACTAGATTTTGGCCCGGAAAATGGCTCGGATGCAGTGACGGCACCGCGCCTTGGCTCGCCCTTGACGCCGGCCGGAAAATTTGCGCCGCCCTGGCCGCGCGCTTGCAACCGCGGCCAAAAAAGAACCGGAGGTTCGGAGAGGCGACGGCAGCAAACCACCTTCAGGAAAATTTGACTTCGTTGGAATTGACGCCGGGCAAGTCCAGCGGCGAGGCGGTTTCATCCGACTCGACGATACGCAGACCCTTGGAAGCCACCATCTTGCGCCATTTGCCTTCCATCTCGACGGGGACGCGCAGCCGCAGACGCGGCCAGCGCCTGCGGGTGACAATCGCATAGGTTTGACCGCCGCTGAGATGCCGGATCGCCACCACGTCGGCCCAATGCGTGAGCAGGGCGCTCATCATGATGCCGCGGGTGTTGACTTTGACCACCGGCACGGCGCAGAACACATACGAGCCAATCAGCAGCAGCAGCAGATAGACCGGACGGGATTGCAGGAGAAAAAGCGAAAGCATGGTGAGAAAGTTGAGCAGCGCCAGTCCGTAATAAAGACCGGCATCCGCGCGCTGCCACACGATGTGTTTGTCCCGCTCGCGGTACAGCCAGAACAGCCGCAGCACCACAAAATAGCCATAGCAGACAACGAGTATCCAGACCAGATACTCCACGAGAATCATGATCCTGCCTCCGCTGCCATCCTGCCGGAAACCCGCGATGGATGCGGCTCAGTGCCGGTCATTCACGAGGCTCGGCAGGAGGGCCGGTCAAATGGGTCCGCCAAACCAGTTGGAGAAACAACCCACTAGCCCTTCACGCTTCCCAACGTCAACCCTGAAATCAGCCAACGGCTCAGGAACAGAAACAGCGTCACCACCGGAAGGCACACCAACACGGCGCCGGCGGCGTAAAGCCCCCATTGCGTTTCGAAATTCGATTGAAACTGCTTCAAGCCGATCGGCAGGGTGTAGAGTGCCCTGTCGTTGATGATCACCGCGGCCACCAGGTATTCGCTCCACGCTGCCATGAAGCTGAACAGCGCCGTGATCACCAGCGCCGGCAACGCCAGCGGCAGTACGATCTGGTAGAACGTGCGAAACTGGCTGCAGCCGTCGATGCGCGCGGCCTCTTCCAGGCTGTAGGGCACGGTGTCGTAGTATCCCTTCATCTGCCAGATGCAAAACGGCAGCGCGGTGGCGGAGTAGGCGATGATCAATCCCCAATAGGTGTTGTAGACTTTGAGCTTGATCAACATGAGAAAGAGCGGCAGCAGCAGCATGGTCACCGGAAACATCTGGGTGGTGATCAAGGCGATCAGGCTGGCATCGCGACCGATGAATTTGTAGCGCGAGAAGGCATAGCCCGCGGTGCTGGCCAGCCCCACGCTCAAGACCGTTACCAGAAACGAGACCAGCGTGCTGTTGAGCAGCCAGCCCATGAACGGCTTCTCGCGGGTGAGCGCGCGATAGGCGCCGAGCAATCCGCCACGCTCCCAACCCGCAGCCACTTTTTCGCGCACCGGCTGATCGATTGCGATCAGCGTGCGGTAGGAAGCGAGCGAGGCCTCCGGGGGAATCAGGCGCAGCGAGGTCGTGTGCAGCATGTCATTGGGCCGCAGTGACACGCCAATCACCTGCAAAATGGGATACACCGCGAACGCGGTCACCACCAGCAGAATGGCATAAATCAACACGTAAGTGGTGAGGGAAGTGGTCTTGTCAAACTTCGACATGGAATCGCTCCGGGCGATGGGGCACGGTTGGATGGGCAACCATGCCGGTGGAATCGGGAGGGCATCTCCCGCGCATGAATTGGCAGACGCCGAGGATTGACCGGATCAACAGGATTGCCTGCGTTTGATCGCCCTTCGGACGGAATCATCGATTCACGCCCTCCGGGGAATCCTGCAAGTCCTGGCGATCAGTACACGGCCTCCGTGGCCTTCGTCTGCCGAATGAATCGGATGCCGAACGCCAGCAAAATACCGAAGATCACCAGCGACAGCGCGGCGGCATAGCCGTAGCGGTAGTAATTGAACACCTGGCGATACACGAACGAAACCAGAATATGCGTCGAATCCGCGGGTTTGCCGCCGTCGCTCACCAGCCAGATGACGTTGAAGTTGTTGAACGTCCAAATCACGCCCAGCGTGATGGCCGGCACCATCACCGGTTTCAGCAGCGGCGCGGTGATGGTCCAGAACTGCTGCCAGGCGCTGGCCCCGTCCACGTCCGCGGCCTCATACAGTTCGCGCGGAATCGACTGCAGGCCGCCGAGCGCGATCACCATCATGAAGGGAAAACCCAGCCAGATGTTGGTGAGAGTGGCCGCGGTGTAGGCCCAGAACGGATCGGACAGCCACTGCACCGGCGCGAGATTGAAAACTTGCTGCATGAGGAGGTTGATCGCGCCGAATTCATAATTGAACATGCCGCGCCAGGTCAACGCGGTGATATATTGCGGCACGGCCCAGGGCAGAATGAGCAGCGTGCGAAAGAGCGCCCGCCCGGGCAGTGGGCGGTTGAGCAGCAGGGCGAGAAAGACACCGATGGTGACGTGAAAGAACAGGTTCACCGCCGTCCACAGCAGGGTCTTGAGAAACAAGACGTAGAACAGCGGCTCAGTGAACACCTTGCGGTATTGTTCCAGGCCGACAAATCGCCAGTCCAGAAAATGCGACAGGCTCATGTTGGAAAAGGAGATGACGATGTTGTAGAGGAACGGGTAGAGCACGACGAAACCCAGCACGAGAAAGGAAGGCAGGATGTACAAATACGCGAGCCGGTTTTCGCGGAAGTTCTGGGCGAGGGCCGTGAGGTTCACATCTTCTCCATCATGAGAGCAAGTTTTTGTCAGCCGGCGGGAGCGCGCGGGCCGCGGCGGTGGCCAGCCGGCAATCGTGACAATGACACATAATCCGCAGCGTTTCAGTCAGCAAACATTTCCCGGATCAGCTTTTCGGCGTCGGTCTGCATCTTGAGCGCAGCCTGCTCCGGCGTGAGCCGGCCGTTGAGCAGGCTTTGATACGCCGGCCGCATGGCATCCCAGATGGCACGCATCTCCGGCGCAATCGGCATGGGCCGGCCCACACTGAGTTGATCCTGCGAGCTGAGCAACAACGGATCTTTCACAAAGATGGAATCGCGCCGGGCTTCCAGGCGCGAGGGGATGGCGCGCAGCGCATGGGTGTAACGCAACACGTTCTCCGGCGCTGTGAGAAAGCGCAACAGTTGGATGGTCTTGGCACGGCGCTCGCCGGTGAGATTGGCGTTCAGGCAATAGCCGGTGGCGGAAACCATCGGCGTCGGCCACAAGCCGGTTTCGGAGACTTGCGGAATGCGCGCCAGGCCAATGTCCACGCCGGCATCAATGTACCCGCCCCAGCTCCACGGGCCGTTGATCACCATCGCGGCCTTGCCCTGTTTGAAGAGCTGATTGGCGAGATCGAGATCGCATTCAAACGGCACGATCTTGCGCTCGCGCAGCAGCGTGATGAATTGGGAGGCGCGAATCGTGGCCTCGGTGTTGAGC
>JBBIKM010000127.1:0-17542 GCA_037445455.1 bacterium
GTCATCAAGAAAAATCACCAAGCCCCACCGGGGCGCGAGGGAACCCCGTGAGGAATCCCGCGCCTGGAGGGCTGGAGGCGAGAAATTCGAGTCGCAAATCCAACCAGCCCCAACGGGGCGAAAGGTGATAGCGAAGGGCAACGCCCTGGGAACATCGTCACGAGGAGAGATCACCAAGCCCCATCGGGGCGCCATAGAACCTCGTGAGGAATACCGCCCCTGCCGGGTCAAATGCGACAAATCCCATCACTTCCCAGGGCGATGCCCGTGGGCTATTCCATACGACCCCGTCGGGGTCAAGCTGGCCTCCCATCGCGAGGCGAGTGCATACTTGACGTTGCAGTGCTAGTGGTCTGTTACCTTGAAATGCGTAGCCATCATCCATGTCGTTCCGCCAGGATCCTGTGAAGACTTGACCACGGTGCCAGGTGCTTTGCAAGATTCGTTCTGAATGACACGCGGAATCACATAGACAAATCAAAGCAACCATGACACCAGGTTTGGTTTTGCAACAGGTACAGTTCTCAAAACAACTGCTTTTCGACAGGATTACAGGATTTGCAAGATTTCAGAGGAATCATGTTAATCCTGTTTTCCTGTCCAATACAGAGGCTGCCGCGCAGCGGCCACCAGTTTTCAGCTTGTCTGAAAACATGCGCAGAATTCCATTCCACCTTCGAGCGCCTCATGACCCAACGCCTGAGAGTCGCATTCCTGCGATTTTCGCATCTGAACCGGTGGATTCATGGGCCGCGCTTTTGAGCAACGGCCGCGCCTCGCGGTACTGTGCGAGATACGATTGCTGCATGATGATTTGAGGAATGCCATGCCCCCTGCGCGAATTGGATCGCTGCTTGCCCTCCTGCTTTGCGCTGCAACCCTGCACGCCCAGGAGCAGACCGTCGATTTTCGCTATTCACCCAGCCGGCATTACACCGCCATTTGCCTGCCCTATGACTGGCTGAAAACCGTGGTCACGCCCGGTGGCGGCCTGGGTTATGATTTCGGACCCGGCGGTCCCTATGCCGTGCCGCTCACGGAAATCACCTTCGGCGTGCAGGATACACTGCTGCCGGTGACGCGCCAGTATTTTGCCGACAGCCGCGCGCCGATCGCGACCACGGAGTTGGGCAGCGGCGCGCTGCGCTTCCAGCAACATGCCTTCGCGCTCGTGCCCGAGCCGTTTGAGATTCCGTCGAGTGATTACGACGACGGCATCGTGCGCCGGCTGCACGGCATTGCCGGCGGCACGGGCTGGGCCACCCCGATCGTGCCGGCAGATCCCGCGTTTCGCAATGCTGCCTGGGGCACCATCCGGCCGGTGCAATACCGCGTGCGCGTGGCTGCCGGCGCCAGCAAAACGGTTGCCCTGGGCATTTGCGAAGGCGGAAAGAACAAGGGCAGCCGGCTGTTCGATTTGCGCGTCGAAGGCGCTGCGCTGCGCACGATCGATCCGGTCGCAGAGGGCCGCAAGAATCAGCCCTATGTTTTCCTGTTTGCGGCTGAAGACGTGAATCACGACGGTGAGCTTGCCATCGAAGTCCATGCCTCCCCGAACAGTCCCGACCCGAACGTCTATCTCAACGCCTTCTGGGTCTTCCCGGCGCAGACGAATCCCGATCCGCAGGCAATTCTGCGCGGCGAGCTGTCGGCGCAGGCAGAGGTTTATTTTGATTGCGGCCGCGAATTGGAGGCGCGAAAACCCGGCCCGCGCGTGGACGCGCTGGTCGCTGAATTCGACCGCACTGACCGTCCGGCGGTCATTTCGATTCACACCCCGCGCGCTCTGACTTTTGATGCAGCCGCAGGCGTGCTGCGCTGCGAGGGCCGTCCTTATTTGATGTCACGGCCCGCGGCAATCTCCGCCACGCACAAGGACAGGCAGTGGCTGCTGCAACTGCCGCGGGGCACGCGCCGCGCCGAGTTGATCGTGCTGCATGGCCAGGTTCCCGGCGACGCGCCGCCGGCCTTTCCCGATTTGGAGACGGCCCGCCGGCGCAGTGCCGCGTGGTGGCCGTCCACTGATTTGATTCCATTCGGAAAAATCAAACTGGCGGACGCGGGCCTGCAATATGTGCTCGAGGCCAACTTGCGCAACCAATACCAGGTCGCCGAAATCATCGACGGCCGGCCGCAGTTTCAGCCCGGCCCCAGTGTGTATCGCGGCTTGTTCACGTTTGACATTCTGCTCATGGGGGAGCCGCTGGCAACATTGGGCGACACCGCCACCGTGCGGCGCTTCATCGAAAGCATGCTGCCATATCAGCAAGCCAACGGCCAGATTCGCGTGATGCAGCCGCATCCACAACTCTCCGAAACTGCGGTGTTCGTCTACACGCTGGTCTGGCATGCCCAGTTGACCAACAATCGGGAGTGGCTGGCGCGGCATTTCGACAAAATCGAAAAAGCCATGGCCTGGCTGCAGGCTGCGCGCGCACAAACGCTCGCCGATCCCACGGCCAGGAACCATGGCCTGATGCCCGGCGGCTTTCTCGACGGCGGCATCTCCGGCACCATCTCCGACTTCAGCAGTGTGATGTTTGCCTTTCTCGGACTGGAAAAAGCGATTGCAGCCGCCCGCTGGCTCGATCAACCGCAGCAGGCAGAGGCGTGGCAGCGCCTGCTGGATGCGTTCATGGCTTCGTTTCAGGCCGCCGCACGCCGCGACCTGCGCCGCGATCAACGCGGCAACTTGTATTTGCCGGTGACCGTGGCTGATACGGCCACGACGGCGCCACCGCAGCGCGGCCAGTGGGGATTGCTGGTGCCGCTGCGTTATGGCCGCTGCTTTCAAGCGCGCGGAACTTTTTTGGATTCGGTGATCACCGCCAATCTCAACCTGCTGCAGCACACCCTGCAACAGGGGCTGGTGGTTGATACTGGCTGGTTGAAGAACGGCGTGTGGTCATGGTTCGGCGGCATGCACGCGCTGACGCTCCTTTGGCGGCGCGACTATGCCGGCGCGCACGCCATGATGTATGCGCTCGCCAATCACGCCAATCCCCTGGGCGTGTGGGTGGAAGAGCAGCATCTTCGCAGCGCCGGCAGCGGCACATCCGGCGACATCTCCAACGCCGAGGCCAGTGCCTACTTCGTGAATCTGGCGCTGCATCTGTTCATGTATGAACGGGAGAATCACGTCGAGCTGCTCGCCGGTGTGCCGCCGGAATGGTACCGCGCCGGCGCACACCTGGCATTGCGCGAGGCCCTGACCAGCTTCGGCACGGTCTCGGTCGCGGTTGAAATTTCGCCGGCAGGCAACACCGCCACAGTGCAGGTGGATTCGCGGCGCGGTCCGCAAGCAGGTGATCTCATTTTAACACTTCACGGATTACAGCAGCAAGGCTTTGGCGACAGCCGCGGCAGGCCACTGCCTGCAACCATGAAAATTCCCTGGGGCAAACCCATGCGAATCGCGCTGCGCAAACCATGACCCGAAAGT
Source organism: bacterium (assembly GCA_037445455.1). Lineage (GTDB taxonomy): Bacteria > Zhuqueibacterota > Zhuqueibacteria > Zhuqueibacterales > Zhuqueibacteraceae > Coneutiohabitans. The sequence continues at coordinate 3,443 of JBBIKM010000127.1, forward strand.
TTCCGAACCAAAGCAGGCAAGAGTCCTGGAACCAACGTCACGAGGCAAAGAGACGCAATGAAACAGTTTTGACTTCAGTCTTTTAATCCACTGAAGCCAGACTTCAGACAAGCTGAAACCGAGAGCGCGCGGGCGGCAACACGCCCGGCTGGGACACTGGGCCTCGCACTGTGTGTCCGCCACCGCCGTCCTCCCGTGAGCATCTTGTGCAGATCTGGGCACGCTGCCGTGTTTTTCACCCCAAAAGCTCACCGCCGAGACGCGGAGAAGGACTCTCTTGATTTCAAAACTCCGCCACCGGCAGAGGCAACGTCACAGCTCAACCGCTGCAAATCAGTGGAGATTTTCGACACAGAGAAAACGGAACAAATGGAGCTATCAAGACTGATGAGCATTGCCCGGACGCTGAACTCTCAGTTTGCTTCATTTCCTCCCGTCAATTTTCATGAAATGCGGCTTGACCGCGTCTGGCAGAGCAGGGCAACACAGCATCAGCTTGGAGAAGGCAATGTGTTTGAATCGTACGATTGGCGTGTTGATAATCAGAATCATGGTCACCAACGGCCTGGCCCAATCGCCGGCGATTGATTTTCGCTATGCGCCGCTGAATCATCTCAACGCCATTTGTCTGCCCGATGACTGGCAGAAGACTTTGATCAACGAAAAGGGCGAGCTGGCGTATGATTTTGGCCCGGGCCCGTATGCCAGGCCGCTCACCACCATTGGCGTGGGCGTCGCGGACCGCGAACTGACTGTCCTGAAACAACAGTGGGAGCATCCACGCATTCCGCTCGCGCAAACCGAGCTGGCAGGCGAGGGCATTCGCGTGCAAGTGGAGAGCTTCGCGCTGGTGCCGGAGTCGTGGCCGGTGGCGCAGACGCAGGAGACGGCGGGCGTGCAACGGCGCAACGGCCGCAATGGCGCAGTGGCCTGGGCAACGCCCGTGGGCGTTCACGATCCTGCCTTTCGCAACGCTGCCTGGGGAGTGAATCGCCCGATTCAATATCGCGTGCCGGTTGCTGCCGGCAGCGCCAAGCAGGTGGCGCTTGGCATTTGCGAACCTTACAAACCACGGCCGGGCATGCGTGTTTTGGAACTGCGCGTGGAAGGCGCTGCGCCGCGCCTGGTCGATCCGCGCACCGCCGGTGAACTCAACCAGCCGCATGTTTTTCTCTTTGACGGCAGGGACGAAAACCAGGATGGCCTGCTGGCGGTGGAGGTGCATGCGGCGCTCACCAGTCCGGATCCCAATGTCTTTCTCAACGTGTTTTGGATTTTCCCGGCAGAGGCCGTGATCTCCGCCGCAGCGGTTTTGCGCGGCGAGTTGTCGGCGCAGGCGGAGATCTATTATCCCTGCGGCCGGGAGAACGAAGAAGCTGCGCTTGCGCCGCGCCTTGATGCCATGCTGGCGACCTTCAGCGGTGACACCGTCACGCCGGAAATCATCGTGCGAACCAACCGCGAGCTGGTCTTTGATGCCGCCGCCGGCATGTTGCGCTGGAATGGACAGCCTTATCTGCTCAGCCGGCCGGCAGCGCTGCGCCTCACGCAGGAGAAGGGAAGCTGGCGCCTGGCCCTGCCACGCGGCACGCGCCAGGCAGAGGTGATCGTGGTGCACGGCCGGCGCGGCAGTGAAAACATCAATCGTGTTCCCGATCTGCGGCTGGCGCAGCAACGCAGCCGCAAATTCTGGCGGCAGGAAGCACATCTGCCCTTTGACCGCATCCGCGTGCCGGAAGCGGCGCTGCAAGATCTCTTCGAGGCCAACATCCGCAACCTTTACCAAATTCGGGAAGCCGTGGACGGCAGACTGCAATTTCAGCCCGGGCCTTCGGTGTATCGCGGCTTGTGGATGCACGACGTGGTTTACGCGGTTGAAGCCGCGGCTTTTCTCGGTGATCTCGCAGCCGCCCGCGCCGTGGTGGAAAATGTCATGCGCTTTCAAGGCAGCGATGGCCAGGTGCGGGTGATGGCGCCGCATGCGATGCATCGCGAGACCCCGCTGCTGATTTACCTCATCTGCCGCTATGGCCGCCTTGCCAATGACGCGGCCTGGCTGCGCGCGCACTGGCCTGCAGTCACACGCGGTCTCGAGTGGGTCCAAAGCACGCGCGCACAAACCCTGGCGGACTCCAGCGCCCCTTATTTCGGCTTGATGCCGCCCGGCTTCACCGACGGCGGCATTGCCGGCGTCAATGCCGAATACAGCAGCGTCTATTGGTCGTTGATTGCTGTGCGCACCGCGGTGGCTGCCGCACGCTGGCTGGGCGACGAAGCCGAAGCGCAGAGATGGCAGGCTTTCTTTGATGAATTTATGGCGTCCTTTCGCCGCGCCTATGAACGCGACAAACGCCGCGACGCGCACGGCCATTGGTATTTGCCCATGCGCCTCGCCGACACCACCAAATCCGAAGTGCCGCAGCGCGGCCAGTGGGCGCCGCTGGAAGCCGTCTTCCGCGGCGGGGTCCTCAACTGCGCGGAGGAGTTGGCCGCCGGCACGCTCGCGGTTCTCGATGACAGCTTGCAGCAGGGCCTCACCGTGAATACCGGCTGGCTGCAGAACGGGGTCTGGCCCTTTTTCGATGTGCTGCGCGGCACCGCGCATTTGTGGTGCGGCAACCGCGAGCGGGCGCTGGCCGCGCTTTACGCCATCGCCAATCATGCTTCGCCGCTGGGCACCTGGGTGGAGGAGCAGCATCCTCGTGAGCTTGGCCGCCGCACCACCGGCGACGCGTCCAATGCCAGCGCCAGCGCGTTCTTCATTGGCCTGGTGCGTCATCTGCTGGTGCTGGAGCGGGAGCGGGAAATCGAATTGCTTGCGGGCGTTCCGCCGGCGTGGCTGTTTTCCAATGCCACGATCGAGCTGAAAGAAGTTCCCACCGCGTGGGGAACGCTTTCCTTGCGCGTGCACGTTTCCGCGGAGGGCCACAGCGCCGGCATCGTGGTATCGACGCCTCGCACCTCGCCTGCGCCGGGTGAGCTGGCAATCAGGCTGGAAGCGTTCAAAGAAATGGGTTTCACGATGAAGCGCGGCGGGAGCCTGCCCGACACCTGGCGCGGCAAATGGGGCGGGGAAGTGAAGCTCGAAATGGCCAGATGACTTGGAACAGGATCATTGAACAGCAGGGTGCGGAACAAAATGATTTGGCGAAACCATCCGGGACGGCATGAGGTAATGGGTCAGCGCAAAATGGTTTTCGCCAATTGGATTGCAGGATTTCTTCGCGAGAGTCGACCATGACCACAGAGACCCTCGCTGACCGCTGGCGCGCGCTCGACGGGCAGATCAAAAACTGGTGGCAGGCTGATTTGCGGCAGGCGCGTGAGCCGGAGCTGCGCGATCCCGCTTTGAATCAAATCTGGAATGCGGATGACGAACACCGCCAGCGCGAGCAACAGGAGGGCGAGGCAGAAATCCCGACGCTGCTCTACCTGCCCTTTCCCTTTGTTGCGCCCGGCGGCAGTGATTCCGCCTTCCCGGAAATGTATGCCTGGGATGCCTACTTCATCAACCTGGGACTCGCGGCGCACGGCCGCTGGGATCTCATCCGCAATCACATTCTCAACCAGCTTTTTGTGATCGAGCGCTACGGCTTCCTGCTCACCGGCAACCGGGTTTATTATCTCAGCCGTTCGCAAACGCCGTTGCATCCGGAGAGCGTCAGGCTGTACCACGGACACCAGCCTGATCGCGATTTGCTGGCGCGCGCCTATCCCGTGTTCAAGCGCGAGTACGTTGACTATTGGTGCGCCGATCATCATCAAACGCCCATCGGTCTGGCAACCAATCGCGATCTTTCTGATCCCGCGCTGGGCCGGCGTGATTTTTCCACCTTCAGCTTGAGTGCCACGCGGTTGCGGCCGGAATTGGCAGCCGAAGCAGAAACGCTGGACTTCACGCCGATCTACGCCGGCGACGCACGCGCCTGCGTGCCGCTGCAAACGAATTGCGCCCTGGTGCGCCATGCCAAAACCCTGGCGTGGATGGCGGCCGAAATCGGCTGGTCCGAGGAAGCCGCCACCTGGCAGGCGGAAGCCGATCGGCGCGCCGCCTTGATTCAGAAATACTGCTGGAATGCAGCGGAGGGGTTTTTCTTCGAGTATCAATTTCAACGGCAGCAGCAATTGCCCTTCTGGTCGTTGTGCGCCTACTGGACAATGTGGGCGGGCGTGGCCACCGCAGCGCAAGCCGAACGTCTGGTGTCTCATCTCGCGCGCTTCGAGCAGGAGCACGGCTTGGCGCAGACCGATCAGCCCTATCCCAGTCCCCATCCCGAATTTCAGGCGCTGCAGTTCAACCACCCGAATGGCTGGCCGCCGTTTCAGATGATGGTCATTGACGCGTTGTCGGCTTACGGTTATCATGCCGTGGCGCGCCGGCTGGCGGGGAAGTTTCTGCGCTTGCAGCTCGAATGGTATCAAACCACAGGCAAGCTGTGGGAGAAATACAACGTCGTGGCCGGCAATCTTGATTGCCCGCGCGAACGCTATCCGGTGGTGCCGCTGCACGGCTGGTCATCGGCGGCAGTGGCGCATTTTGGCAGAATGCTGTTCGAAACGAAGTGAGCAGGATCATGACCACATCCCCGACCGCGCTGACCCCGCGCCAGCGCATTCTCACGGCCATGCGCCGGCAGATCCCCGATCATGTGCCGGTCATGCCGGACATCTCCAACATGGTGCCGTGCCGGCTGTTGGGCAAACCCTTCTGGGAGATTTATCTGCACGAAGATCCGCCGCTCGATGAGGCATATCTCCAGGCGGTGAAATATTACGGCATCGACGGCTGGTACATCTACGACAATCTCACCATGTATGAAGCGCCCAAGTGGCAGGAACGCATCCTGCAATCTTCAGAAGAGGAGCTGCAGGTTGAACGCTGGCTGGACACGCCATTCGGCCGGCTCACAGAAGTCGTGTGCTATCCGCGCGCCGACCCGCCCTGGCACATGAGCGCGATGATCAAGGACATTGCGCAAGATTTTCCCAAACTGCGCTGGTATCTGGAGCAGCGGCCGCTGGAGGATCCCTGCAAGAATCGCGGCAAAATTGGCGAGCTGGGCATTTACGGCCTGGGCCTCGAAACCTTCATGGGATTTTGGGTGTGGCTGAGAGAAGGCGGTTCGATGCAGGCGTTGCGCGATTTTTACGAGCAGCCCGAGCTGATGCGCCAGGTGCAGGAATACTATCTCGATTTTGTCGATCGCATGCTCGACCGCGTGCTGCCCTGCCGGCCCGATGAGATTCTGATCAATGGTTCCTCCTCATCGCTCAGCCTCAGCTCGCCGGCGATCTACCGGCAATATGACTTGCCCATCATCCAGCGCATTGCCCGCAAGTGCCGGCAGGCCGGCGTGATTTGCCACCAGCACACCTGCGGCCGCTCCCGCCTGATCGTCGAAATCAACTATCATGAGACCGACATCAACGTCATGGAGCCGCTCGAGCGGCCGCCGGGCGGTGACGTCGATCTCGCCGAAGTGAAAAGAAAGTTCGGCGACAAGTTTTGTTTGAAGGGAAATGTCAATACCTTCGAAACGATGCTGAATGGCACGGTGGCCGACGTCGTTCGCGAGGCCCGGGCGTGCCTCGCCGCCGCCGCCGCGGGCGGCGGATTCATTCTCGCCACCGGTGATCAATGCGGCCGCGACACGCCCGATGAGAATCTCTTCGCGCTGGTGGAGGTCGCCAAGACCCATGGTCGTTATGTTTGATGGCGCCGCGCCAACAGGCTCACGGCGCACGAAATCCGGAATGCAACTGTATGCCTCAATTGTGAACCCAGCAGGAGTTCTGTCCCATGGATGCAACCAGTGATCTCAAGAGAATCGCCGCGCTGCTGCAAGAAGGCAGCATTACGCAGGTGAAGCAACTCACGCAGGAGCTGTTGGACCGTGGCGCCTCGCCGCAGACCATACTCAACGAAGGCCTGATTGCCGGCATGGCGGTGGTTGGTGAAAAAATGCGCAGCGGCGAGATGTACCTGCCCGAAGTGCTGCAATCCGCCAGCGTGATGAAAGCGGCGATGGAGATTCTCCAGCCGCATTTGCTGCGCAGCGGCGTTGAGCCCATCGGCCGGGTCGTGCTCGGCACGGTGAAGGGTGACATGCACGACATCGGCAAGAATCTGGTCGGCATCATGCTGCGTGGCGCGGGCTTCGAAGTCATCGACCTGGGTTTGAACACGCCGGCGGAGAAATTCGTCGAGGCGATTCAGACTCATTCGCCCGCCGTGGTCGGCATGTCCGCCATGCTCACCACCACCATGCTGCAGATGAAGAAGACCATCGAGGCGATCACCGCAGCGCAGTTGCGCGAGAAGGTCAAGATCATGGTCGGCGGCGCCTCGGTATCGCAACGCTTCGCGGACGAGATTGGCGCCGACGCCTACGCCAGGGACGCGGTCACGGCCGTTGAACGCGCGCAGGCGATGCTCGCTTGAAGCGGGGGAGAAGATGACTTCGCGTGAACGAATTCGCGCCGTGTTCGCCGGTGAGAGACCCGATCGCGTTCCTCTGAATGTCTTTGCGGGCTGGAATCCGGAAGTGCAGACGCGCATGGCCAACCGGCACGGCAGCCTGACGGCGTTCCTGGCGCGCTATCATATCGATGCCGTGACCGGTGTGCTGCCGCGTTTTCCCTTCGGCAGCCCGGCGCGCCACGCCGGCAGCCTGGAACTCGATCACTTTTTGGAGCTTGAGCCCGACGATCCGACCTCGCCCGCCATTCTCACCACGCCTTGCGACGAAGTTCTCTCTGTGACCGTACAGCAAGCGCTGGCTGCTCATGAACAGCAGCTCGCCGTTCTTTGCCACGCCTGGGGCGTTTTCGAACTGTCGCAATTCCTGTTCGAACGCAACGGCCTGCCCGGCACGGAACAAGCGCTGTTGCATATGGCCCTGGAACCGGAGAAGACGAAGCAAATGTATTTCAAGCTGGCGGCGTGGACGGCGGACTGTGTCGAGACTGCGATCAAGGCCGGCGTCGATGTCATCGAGCTTTCCGATGATTGGGGCCAGCAGCGCACCATGCTCTTTAGCCCGGACATGTGGTGGGAGATGGTCTATCCCGCCACGAAGATCATTCTCGATCGCGCGCATGATTTTCATGTGCCGGTGCTGCTGCACAGCGACGGCGATGTGACGCAGATTCTCGACGGCATCCTCAAGCTCGGGGTGTCCGGGCTTCATCCCGTTCAGGAGTCCGCGGGCATGTCGCCCAAACATGTGCGTGAGTTCTTCGGCAAAAGCGTCTGCCTCATGGGCGGGCTGGATACGATTACCGCGCTGCCGGTGATGAATGCCGGACAGATTCGCTGCGAAGTCGAGCGCGTTTTCGCGATTCTCAAAGGCGACGGCGGTTTCATCTTCGCCGGCTCGCACATGTTCCAGAATGACACGGATCCGGCCGTGATCGAGGCGGCCTACGACCGCGCCTATGAGCTGGCGCCCTATTGAGCCTCGGTTCGTATTGGCCTGCCACCGGCGTGAAAGTTGGACCGGCAGGTGGGATGACCGAGGCGATGGCGCTGCATAAGAAACTGCTGGAGACAAGAATCCTGTCAATCCTGTTTCATCTTGTTAAGCAGATGAGTTCCAAATCCGGCAATGTCGTCACGCCAGTCGGGCGAACCGCCCAAGGCTCGTGTAACCGGATTTGCAGGATTGACAGAATGACGGCAATTCTCGCAGCGTGAAGAGTGAACCGGCAGGCGGGATGCCAACGGCAGGGGCTGTTGATGCAAAAAGAAAGCGCCGTCATTGCGGCTGAGTCCGCGGCCGGCTCGCGCTCTTTAGCCGGCGCATGACCCGTTACCGCCAGAAAGGACTTGCATGTACGTGCTTCAAAACGCTCAACTCAGTGTCCAAATTCTCGATCCCATTGCTGATCAAGCGCGCCTCGGACCGCGTTTTTGCGCCGGCGGCTACATTTATCAGGTGCGGGATGCCGCGGGCCGGCCCCTGCTCAGTGGGCCGGAGTTCCCGGCGGAATTCCCGGCGGTGATCAACGGTCAGGGCCTGCCGGAAGTGTTCCAGTTTACCTTGTATCACGCGGAACATGAGGTGGAAGAACGCAAGCTCATCATCGGCGTCGGCTTGGTCGACAAGATCACGCCGGATCTTCCCTATCATCTCTTCACCAATGCCAAAACAATGGCATTTGCGCAGTGGCAGGTCGACCAGCGCGACGCGCGCCTGCGCATGACTACGGCACAAAGCTTCAAGGACTGGTCGTTTCGCCTGGTGCGGGAGATACGGCTGCAGAACAAGAGCCTCAGTTCCAGCACACTGCTGCACAACACCGGCAATGCGCCGGTACCGTTTCGCTGGTTTGCCCATCCGTTTTTCCCATTGACAAAAGACTTGCGCTGCTGCCAGCCGGCCGGACTCACGAGATTGCCCGAAAATCCCGGCTTCCGAGTGGAGACGGATGGCTTCATCGCGATGAACGCCGGACACCACTGGCCGGAGGGCTGCTATGTCAAAGTCGAAGCGCTTAATGGCCGGCCGCTGACCGTGCGCCAGGCGCATGACCTGTGCGGCGAAATCCGCGTGACTTGCAGCTTTCCGCTCTCTGATCTTGCCCTGTGGGCGAATGACCGGACTTTTTCCTTCGAGCCGTTTTATCAACGCACCGTGCTGCCGCAGCAGGAGGCGGCGTGGACGATCGTCTATCACTTCTGAAGGCCGCCGTGCGCGCCAGTGGTTGTTCGTCTCTTCAACCGGAGTGAGGCCATGGGTCGAATCGTTCGGGTCAGTGCCGTGCAAATGGCAACCAACATTGCCGGCCGCACGTTTGCCGAAAAGCAGGCGAATAATCACAAGCACATTCAGGCCATGCTCAGAATCGCCGGCGAGCGTGCTTCTGATCTCGTGCTTTTCGGTGAATATGCCAATTTGCATCACCGCACCTGGTCGAACAACCAGCGCGAGTATGAGGCGGATGACATTCCCGGCCCCTGCACCCGCATGATTGCGCGGGCGGCGCGCAAGTACAAGATGAACGTCGCCTTTCCGATGTTGGGAAGTCATCAGGGTGTGGTGGCCAGCTTTGTGGTACTCTTTGATCGTGCCGGCAGGATTGTGGGCTGCTATCAAAAGGCGCACACCACCGAACCCGAGCAGCGTCTCGGCATGCAAACCGGTAATGAGTTGCCGGTCTTCAAACTTGATTTCGGCACGGTGGGCATCATGACCTGCATGGATATCGAGTATCCTGAAGTCGCGCAGATCCTGATGCTGAAAGGAGCAGAGATTCTATTGTTTCCCCATGTGCAGGCAGGCTGGGGCGAGGTGGATTGGGAGATTCGCTATCGGGCGCGCGCGGTTGATACGGGTTTGTACCTGGTCTCGGCGTGCTATGGTTATCCCTCGGGCGAATGGAAACCCGGCATGATGATCGGCCGCAGCGGCGTGGTCGGCCGGGACGGTTTGATCCTGGCGGATATGGGCCGCAGCATTGGCGTGATGACGGTTGAGCTTGATCTCGCGCACCAACGCGTGACGCAGTTTTTTTTCGAGAGGATGCTGGATCGCACCTCGGCCGTCATGGCCTCGCGCCGCCCGGAGATTTATGAGGAGTTGGTGGAGCGGGCTTCTAAAGAGAAGGCTTTGCGGAAACTGGAGCGTCAAAGAAAGAACCCCGGGACGAGATCCTGATTGCTATACCTCCATATCACAACCCCAATTTCGATACCTGGACAATTACTACGGCCAAGACCAATAAGGCTCAAATAGCTTTGGAGTACCCCACCTGACCCTCCGCAAGGTGATGCCAGCCAATTTTGCAGATGAAATCGTCCTGCTGAACAGTCTGCCAACAAAAAATCATTGAAATCAAGCGGCGGAATCCGTACTATTTTGCGCTCAAGGGAGGAAAAATTCGAGAACCTTTCTTCTAACGAAGCAAACTGGGAAATCCCCACTCCGTGAGAATACTCCTGACATTCACTGGCTTTCACGATCCTTACTCTCCAGGCTTGGTCGGTGAAGACCAGCAAAACGGACCGATTTTATCCCTGGTCGCAACAAGACCGTTTGACCGGGTCATACTGTTCTCGACGCCAAACACCGAAAAGAACACCGCGGAAACGGCTGAGGCCTTGAAAGCTCTTCACCCGGCAATTATTGTTGAAGCACGAGATCTGCCTCTGGACGATCCCACCGACTATGTTGCCATTCTGCGTGGCTTGCGACGACACCTTGCGGAAATCAGTGAAAGCAACTCCGCGGCAACCCACTACATTGCCGTTGCTTCCGGCACGCCACAAATGCACGCTTGCTGGGTATTGTTGGCCGCAAGCGGTGAAATCCCCGCGCGCATTCTACATGTGCGGCCTCCGCGATTTGTTACACATGAACGTCCCCTGGTTTCAGAAGTCGATTTAACGGCTCAGGATTTTCCACGCGTGCGGGCGCATTTGACCCCGCTGGGGCATCTTGAAACGCCGGCTCCCGATTTGGCTGCCGCTCTTCAGCAATTGGGCATCGTTGGCGACCATCCCAAGATGAAAAAAGCTCTCGAAATGGTGGCAGCACTTGCCCCTTCCAACGCGCCGCTTCTTATCTTGGGAGAGACCGGTTCCGGCAAAGAAGTTTTCGCCCGACTGGCTCACAAGCTCAGTGATCGTCGAGGACAACCCTTTGTTCCGATTAACTGCGCGGCGATTCCCCACGATTTGGTGGAAAGCATTCTGTTCGGGCATAAAAAAGGGGCATTCACCGGCGCCACCAGCGACCAAATCGGAAAATTTGACGTGGCGAATGGCGGCACGCTTTTTCTTGATGAATTAGGCGAGTTGCCGGTTCTCATACAGGCGAAACTGCTCCGCATTCTGCAAGATGGACTCGTTGAGCCGTTGGGAGAAAAGAAGCCGCATCAGGTCGATGTTCGCATCATCGCCGCGACCAACCAGGACGTCGGCAAAATGATTCGGCAGGGAAAATTTCGCCAGGATTTGTATTATCGCCTGAACGTCGGCGAGATTCATCTGCCACCGTTGCGCGAACGCCGCAGCGATATTCCGAAATTAGCTTTGCACATTCTGGATCGACTCAATGCCCAACTTAGAAAGCCAAAGCGATTTGCTCCCAGCGCACTGGCGCGCCTGCAAAATCATTCCTGGCCTGGCAATGTGCGCGAGCTTGAAAACGTCATTGAGCGCTCGCTCCGGCTCGCGACGAATACAGTTCTGGAGGCAGATGATCTGCTTATTGCCGAGCCGGTAACGTACGCCGATCCACTGGCCGCCTTGCCAGAGCCAAACGAGGGATTTTCTCTTGAAGCCTATCTCACCAGCGCTCGCAAGCAGTTGATGTTACGTGCGCTTGAAACATCCGGCGGCAATCAAAGCAAAGCCGCGAAGCTGTTGGGCATTTCGCCGCAAGCGGTGCATAAATTTTTGCAGAGCCCGACTTCCCAATAAACCTGTGAAGGAAAATCGGGGGAGACTGATTTCAACCAAAGTTGAAAATGCTTCAACCGTGGTTTAACTGAAGAAGGTATATAGTTTCTGTAAGTCATTGTTAAACCGTCAAACAAAACAGCCATTGTTGCTTCGGCACATCACTTGCCTTTTACAGAGGCGAACCTCATTTGTGAAAGGAAATCGACAATGGCAACATTTAAAGTTGTTCGCGTCATCGACGGCGACACGTTTGAAGTGAGCCCCGAATGGAAATGGAAAGAGCAAACTGGCACGCATGTCCGTCCCACCGGATATAATGCGCCGGAGTTGCACGAATTTGGTGGCCAACAAACGAAACAAAAGCTGGAACGGCTCATTCTTGGTAAGAATGTCGAGTTAGGCAGCGCCTATCGTATCGACCGCGGCAGGTTGGTTTGCGACGTATATTTCGGCACGAAAAATCTTGCTGATTATTTTCAGGAATATCATTGAAACACTGAACACATTGAGCGAGCACGAGATTATGTCTCAGGGTGTTCAGGTGAGCATTGGCATCTAAGGACAAACATCTTTGCTGGACACCGATGAAAAAATACACCACCGAATCCGATGCCAGGATCGTCATCGATGACCTGCTCCGCCAGGCAGGCTGGGATCCGGCTGACAAATCACAGGTGCTGACCGAGCAAACCACTCGCGGCGTTGCTGAAGCGCCTGCGACTTACGGCGATCATCCTGCGCCAAAACTGCTGGAGGGCGATGAAATGCCCTCTGGCAGAGCAGATTACGTTTTGCTCAACCAACGCGGTCGCCCTCTCGCCGTCATCGAAGCCAAGCGCTCTGCCATCCAGCCGTACACCGCCAAGCAACAAGTTCTGCCTTATGCCAAGCAGCTCGGCGCGCCTTTCATTTTTCTCACCAATGGGGAGCTGATTTACTTTTGGGATTACACCAACGACGACGCCCGCATCATCAACTCTTTCTATTCTCGCCGCGATCTCGAACGGCTTCTGCACATTCGCGAAGAGCGCAAGCCGCTCGCGACCATTCCCATTCCCGAATGTTACCTGCGCCAGGGCGAGCAGCGCGAGGTGCGGTCGTATCAGAAAGACGCCATGCGCGCGCTCGATCACGCCATCGAGCTGGGCAAGCGCCGTTTCTTGATCGAGCTTCCCACCGGCACCGGCAAAACCGATCTCACCTGTCTTTATCTCAAGCGCTTGATCGAAGCCGGCCGCGCCGAGCGCGTTCTTTTTCTCGTTGATCGCGAGCAACTGGCCAAACAAGCGCTCGAAGCGTTTCAGGATTTGCTCGGGCAATACGGCAGCTACTGGCTGAAGCCGGCTATTGCGCGACAAGAGCAGCAGATTACGGTGTGCTTGCTGCAGACCATGATTAGCCGTTACCACGAATTTACCAGCGGCTATTTTGACGTCGTGGTCGCCGACGAATGCCATCGCTCCATTTACGGCGCGTGGCAAACGGCGTTGACGCATTTTGATGCGGTTCACATTGGATTGACCGCGACGCCGGCGGCTTATATCGAGCGCAATACTTTCCGTTTTTATCATTGCAAGGATGACGCGCCGGATTTCTCTTTCCCGATTTTGGAAGCAATTGAAAAAGGCTATCTGATTCCCTACAAATTTGCCACCGGCATCACCGTGATTTTGGCCGAAGGCGCGGAGGTGGATGACGAGCATTACGATCCCGCCGAGTTTGAGCGCAAATGGACGAATGAAGACACCAACCGCAAAATGATGGCAGAGTTCGATAAGCTGGCCTGGGAGAATTATCGGGAACTTGCGCCAGGACAAAAAATCGGCCCAGGCAAAAGCATCGTCTTTGCGATTACCAAACGCCACGCCGCATTTCTGGCGAAATATCTCAACGAATTGCATCCCGAGCATCAGGGACGTTATGCCGAAGTGATCACTTCCGACGTGGCCGATGCCGACGACTTGATTCGCAAATTTAAATACGAAGATTATCCGCAAGTCGCGGTGAGCGTGGGCATGTTGGACACCGGATTTGATTGCCGCGAGGTTCTGCATCTGGTGATGTGCCGCCGCGTGCGCAGTCCGATTCTCTATCAGCAAATGCGCGGTCGCGGCACGAGAACAGCGCCGCGCATTCAGAAGCAAAAGTTCGTTATCTACGATTTCTTCGGCAATCATAAATACTTCAACGACAGCGACACGGATATTTTTACCGGCACCGGAACGGGCCGCGCCGGCATCGGCGGCCCAGGAACGAGACCGGCGCCAAGACCCGAGTTGCCGGAGCTTGGCTTGGAAGATGAATGGCTCGAAGCTGTCACTTACGTCGAAATCGGCCCCGAAGGCGAGCGTGTCGACAAGCGCGAATACATTACCATTTGGGAGCAAACCATCCGGCAAGCCGCGAAGGATGATCCGCTGATCAAAAAGATTCGCGAAGGCAAGGAGCTTACCGAAGAAGAAGCTGACGCGCTTGCCCGACGCCTGAATTCTCCGGAGATGTATTTCAACCAGGACAATTTGCGCCGCGCCTATCGCCGTCCGGATCGCACTTTGATCGACTTCATCAAAGTGGCGTTGGGAAATTTCAAGCTCAAGAGCAAGGAAGAAGAGCTGACGGAAAATTTCCACGCCTGGTTGGTCACCAAGAATCTCAGCCCCGACCAGGCGCAATATCTCGGCCTGCTGAAAAAT
>JBBIKM010000128.1:0-15953 GCA_037445455.1 bacterium
GATAAGCTCACTCTTGATTAAGGATTTGATCTGATCAACGAGTGCTTCATTAGCGATGCGAACAATGCGGCTGAAGGGACAAGGTGATGGACATCGAATGACAATTGCCCAACGGTCTTACTCCCAAGACTCCCGGCCAGTGGATTTCCTGGGAGGATCGGACAAAACAGAGGCGGCATGCGCCAGCACAGGAATTCTTGCCTTTGGAGCGGCGATTTCACACGACCGCACGAGATCCGTCAGGCGGCATTCGCGATCCTTGCAACCGTCTGGCTGAGCTGTCGCATCGCGGCCTGCAGATTCTCCATGGAATTTGCATAAGAGATGCGCACATGTTGCCGGCTGCCAAAAGCCTCGCCGCCCACCAGCGCCACGCCGGCATGTTCGATGAACAGATGCACCAAATCGGAGGGGGAAGCAATGGTTTTGCCGGCGAAGGTCTTGCCGAGCAGCGGCGCGACATTCGCAAAAATGTAAAATGCGCCGCCGGGGAGGCGCGCCGAAAGCCCGGGCATTTGATTGATCGCGGCATGCACAAAGTCACGGCGCTTTTCAAACTCGTGGCGCATCGCGAGTAATTCCTGCTCATTCATGGCAAGCGCGGCGCATCCGGCTTCTTGCGAGATCGAACACGGATTCGAAGTCGTGTGGCTCTGAATTTTGGCCGCTGCCTTGGCTATGGCAGCCGGCGCCGCCAGATAGCCCAGCCGCCAGCCGGTCATGGCGTAGGCTTTCGAGAAACCATTGACCAGAATCAGGTGCTCGCGCAGCTCGGGAAAACTCGCCAGGCTGCAGGTTTGCGCTTCGCGATAAACCAGCTTGATGTAAATTTCATCGGAAAGCACGAAGATTTGCTTGCGGCGGATCACCTCTGCAAGCGCCTGCAATTGCTCTTTCGAATAAACCGCGCCAGTCGGGTTGCTTGGGCTGTTCAGCAGTACCAGTTTCGTCCTGGGCGTGATTGCCTGCTCCAATGTTAGCGGCGAGAGCTTGAAGTCGTTTGCCTCCTCGGTCTGAATGATAACCGGCCTCGCGCCCGTCATTTTCACCTGTTCGGGATAACTCACCCAGTAGGGCGAGGGGACGATCACTTCATCTCCGGGGTTGCAGAGCGCCAGCAGGGCATTGTGAATCGCCTGCTTGGCGCCGTTGGAAACGACCACTTGCGCCGGCGTGTAGGCCGGGCCGCCGAGTGTGTGCAGATGCCGGCAAATCGCTTCGCGCAGCGCCAGCGTGCCGACATTGGGAGTGTATTTGGTTTTACCGGTGCGAATGGCGCGAATGCCCGCTGCTTTGATGTCTTCCGGCGTGTCGAAATCCGGCTCACCCGCACCCAGATCGATGACCGACTTGCCCTGGCGGCGCAGTTCGGCGACCAGTGTGGTGAGGGCGAGCGTCTCAGATGGTTGAATGCGCTGGCAGAATTCGGATTCTTGAAAGTGCATGACTCTGTTTCGTGGAAATCTTGAAACGCCTCAGTGAACGATCGCAACAGTCGCGGCCGGCCAAACCCTGGCCGCGGCCCCACCTGCCGTTTGCAGGAGAGGTCAATTCAAAACTCTTCCCCTGCCATGAGGGAACAAATACACGCGACATTCACAATATCCTCGGAGGTACAGCCGCGTGAAAGGTCATTGGCCGGTTTCGCCAAGCCCTGCAGAATCGGGCCGATCGCCTGGTAGCCGGCCAGCCGCTGCACCAGCTTGTAGGCAATGTTGCCCGCGTTGAGGTCAGGAAAGATCAGGACATTGGCGTTGCCCGGCACGGCGCTGTGCGGAGCCTTGCGCTGCGCAATCGCCGGGACCAGGGCGGCATCGGCCTGCAGCTCGCCGTCCAGCGCCAACTGCGGACGCATCTGCTGCGCCATGGCGGTGGCGAGCCGCACTTTCTCGACCGCGGCATGCGTGGCGCTGCCCTTGGTGGAAAAGGACAGCAACGCAACCACGGGCGTTTCGCCGGTCAGTTTGCGGTGCGTGTCTGCTGCGGTTACCGCAATCTCGGCTAGCTGTTGCGGCGCCGGCTCCGGCACCACGGCGCAATCCGCGAATGTCAACACCTTGCCGCTCAGCGGATTGACCATCAAGAAGACACTCGACAACAGAGAAACGCCCGGCGCGGTCCCGATACACCACAGCGCGGCCCGCAAGACTTCAGAGGTGGCCGCGGTGGCGCCAGCCACGGTCCCCGCTGCCCCGCCGCCATTGACATAAGCGGCGGCGAAATACAGAGGATTCTGCAGCCGCGCCAGAGCCTCTTCCGTCGTGAGATTTTTGTGCGCAAGCCGCCGTCGCAGGTCATCCGCCCAGGCGGCAAGCTGCGGATGGCGGGAGGGATCAACGATCTCGATTCCCGCCAGCGCAACACCGAGGGAGCGGGCGGCGGCGTGAATGTCATCCGGGTTGCCGATCAGCACGGGCACGGCCAGACGCCGGCGATACAACTCGGCCACTGCCTGCAGCGTTCTCGCTTCGGTGGCTTCGGGAAAGGCGAGGCGGCGGGGCTGCTGTTGCGCGCGCGCCGCCAGGGTTTCCAGAAAATTCATGATTGCGCCAGCTTTTGCCGGATGCGTTCATTCACCGAGGCCGGCACGAAACAACTGACGTCGCCGCCGAGCCGGGCCACTTCCTTGACGATGGTGGAATTGAGGTAGGTATATTTTTCGCTCGCCATCAAAAACACCGTGTCCAGGCCGCGGGAGATTTTGCGATTGATGAGCGCCATCTGAAATTCGTATTCAAAATCAGAAATGGCCCGCAAGCCGCGGATCATCACGCTCGCCCCGCGTGCCGCGGCGTATTCCACCAGCAGCCCGGAGAAACTCTCGACTTCGATGCGGGGCAGATGCCGGGTGGCTTCGCGAAACATCGCGATGCGTTCGGGGACGGTAAACAGGGGATTCTTCGCGGGATTGGTGGAGACTGCGATCGTGACGGCATCGAACAACTGCACGGCGCGCTCCACGATGTCGAGATGGCCGTTGGTCACGGGGTCGAAGGTGCCGGGGTAGATCGCCAATTTCATTGTTATTCCCGTTGGTAGAATAACAGCCTGGTTTCACTGATGCGTCGTTCCGACCGGAGCTGTAGTCCTGATGGTGCAGCGGGCAGGTGGAGGCGAACGGAAGTTTCCAGCACGAGCCGGCCGGCGGCCGCCAGCAGTGCGGGTGCGGCCAGCGCCTGCAACAGCCGGGAGTAGCCGTCGAAGTCGTATGGTGGATCGGCGAGGACAAGATCATAAGGCGGGAAGGCCTCACGCCGCCGCGCCACAAAAGCAAACGCATCTTCAACCAGCACGGCTGCGTGGTCGTCAAGATGCGTTTTCTGCAAATTCTGCTGAATGAGCCGGGCGTGCTGGCGGTTGCTTTCCACGAAATCGACCCAGGCGGCGCCGCGGCTGAGCGCTTCGATGCCCAGACTGCCCGCGCCGGCAAACAGATCGAGCACGCGCGCGGCACGAATTTCCTGCCCCAGCACGTCGAACAGAACCGTGCGGGCGCGGCTGCTGGTTGGGCGCACCTGCCGGTGACGCGGCGCCAGCAACAAGTGGCCCTTGCGCGTGCCGGCGATCACTCGCATGGCGATCAGAGCATCTCGACGAGATTGAGATTCATCACCAAGTCCAGATTCTCGTCGCTGAACGTTTTGTGATCCACCGGGCAGAGGATGATCTTCGCGACGGTGAGATTGGGATTGGCGTCGGTGAATTCCTGCAGGAAGCCCTGGATGCCGGCGTTGGCGCCGGCGAGATGAATCTGCATGGGCGTGCCGGCGCCCGCGGCTTCGGCCTGGCCGGTGCGCATGCTCTTGATGCTCAAGCCCTGGCGCTGCGCCAATTCGCGCAGCCAGGCGGTCACCTGCTCGCCGCTCATGCGATTGAGCGTGCCGCGAAAGCCGGCCAGCCCGGCGCGGTCATCCATCGTGCCGGCAAGCAGAACTTTGCGCAACGCGCCGCCGCTGCTGGGCTGCTCGGATTCCGAAACGGTTTTCAAATCGCTGGGCGAGACGTTGGCTTGAATGGCGCTGGTCAGCGTGCTGGTGGCATCCGGGGAGCTGGACAGGAACTCCACCAGAAAACGATTGTTACGGTCGCCGTGATAGGTAATCAACGTGAAGTTGTTGGGGGCCGCGAAGGAACGCACGAGCGACATCACCGCCCACATGCCGGTGCGGGTGGAGGCAACCACTTCGCGCTCGCGCGGCGCAAGCATCTCGAACGCCTCCAGCCCGGTGGGTTCCGGCGGGCTGGTGGTCATGCCCGCGGCCGAGTCAAACCCCGTGGTTTCACCGCCCGCCAACGGCTCGTCGGGCAGGGTTTGGATGGGAGGCCTCGGCGTGGTGGTTTTCTGATTGCGCGGGATCATAAAGAAGACCGCAGTCAGGGCCGCCAGTATCAATCCCAGGACGATAAGATAGGCCTTGGTGCGGGAGGAACCTTCGCTCTGCGTTTCCAGCGATTTGCGCGCAAAGGAGGAGCCGAGGGTGTCACGCTGAAAGCTCGCGCCGGCGGTTTCACGGCCAAACGAGGCCATGCCCGCCTCATTGGCCTTGCTGGGCTCATCGAGATTCACCGTTTTGGCGTAACTCTCTTCGCCTTGGCGGTCCTCGCTCGCGTCGTCGTCTCCCAATAAATTAATGTCGACCATTACCGGCCTCCACTCGATGATAGAAGTGATGAATTGCAATCTATAATTTCTTCAGCGCCGCGCCGACGGAGACCACGAAAGTTTCGGGATTCTCCTGCATGGAGAGATCGCCAACGACAGGCGCCGTTTTCAGTCTGCGAAAAGGGTTCGCGCGGTCAATGCGGACGTTGTGGCTGTTCTGCAAAGCCTCGACCAGCCGGTCGGTGACGTGATCGCCGTAGACAAAAATGGCGTTCAATTCGTCCACGCCCCTGCCGAGCTTGTTCTCCAGAACGATGCGTCGCAGTTCCTTGGAGATGATGCGCGGCAGAAAGTCGCGATCCATGTTGGTCACGTCGCTCTGGTCCTCCAGGGGATATTCGACTTCCTGCGCGACAAAAAACTTGGCGTTCTGCAGGATGGAAAATTGCAGATTTTCCCGCCGCACATCCACCAGCGCCACCCATGGGGTTTCGGCAAAATCGTAGTTGGCTTCAACCACGCGTTGCGCCGCGAACACGTCGACGTCCACTGCGCGCAGGCGCAAGTCCGTGTTGTGGAAGATTTCCTTCAGAAAATCGACCACCATCTTGCGCACGATCACCACCACGACTTCGGCGAACTCCTGGCCGGCGCCCGGTTCGTAGTATTCGTAGGCAATGTGATAGTCGCTGAGGGAATTGATCACACACTGTTCCACTTCCCAGTCGACGTGATCTTTCAAGCGGCTGCCCTTCAGGCTCATATCGACCGGGATCTTCTTGATCAATACCGCATTGGAATCGAGGGTGAAAACAGCGCGGCGGGCCTGAAAGTCGGAGACCTCATACAAGCGGTTGATGTCTTCGGCGAGTTTGTGGATCAGCGCGCTGTCTTTGAATGAAGTGATCTGCAGCGGTGCCCGCACCCGGCCCTGCGCCAAGCGGGTAATCCTGGCCTCGCCGTTTGCCCGCGAGATTTCGGTCAGGCGCAAAGTCGTCTCACGAATGCTTACGCCCACAATCCCTTGTGAAGAAGCGTCCACCATAGTCATCCCGGCCGTTCACGTCAATCAGACGATTGAACCAAACAGTAGATTTGTCGCGACTGTAACTTTATCCGCCTTCGGGCCTGCATGCATGGAGGCCCTGACAAGCAGGTTCCTGGACATTGTCTTTAACTATCGACAAAGATCGAATTTTGGCGAAGGTGCTTTGCCGCGGCGGCGGCTTTCGTCCTAATCAACGATCACCAGCGGCGCCAGCTCGGCCAGTCGCTTTTTGCCAATGCCCCGGACCTTTGCCAGCTCGGTCACGCTGCGAAACCGGCCCTGCCGAGTGCGGTAGTCGACAATGCGTTGCGCCATCACCGGCCCGATGCCGGGCAAAGCCGTCAATTGCGCCGGCGTGGCGGTGTTGAGATTCACACGCGCCGCAACCGGACTGGCGAAAGCCGCTGCTGCCGTGTCGGACGGCAGCGGGCGCGCGCGCTCCTGCACGGCCCGCACGAACTCGTCCATCACCGCGGCCTGCTCCGGATCGAGCGGAGGCGGCGGCAATTGCTGCCGATAGAACATCACAACACAGCCGGCGCCAAATGCCGCCAACAAGAATATTGTCGCGCGCTGTTCTTGTCTGGTCAGCCCCCACATGGCCACTCGGTGCGATTGGGCCCGAATCTTCCGGGCCGGTTTGTGAGACTCGCGGGCTTAGGAAAATGCTTCCTTCATTTTCTGAAAGAAACTCCGGCTGTCCGAGGGCGGTTTCAAGCCGTCGAGCTTCGCAAGCTGCAGGAAGGCTTCCCGCTCCTTGGCGGAGAGCTTGGACGGAATCCACACCAAAACCCGCACAAGCTGGTCGCCCCGGCCATAGCCGTTCAAATGCGGGATGCCCTTGCCGCGCATGCGCAAGATGCGGCCCGATTGCGTCCCGGCTTGAATTTCCAAAATCGCCTCGCCCTCCAGCGTCGGGATGGTGACGCGATCACCGAGCACAGCCTGCGTGATGCTGATCGGCAATTCATAAAGAACATCGTCGCCGTGCCGCTCGAAATGCTCGTGCTCGCGCTCGCCAATCACCACGATGACGTCGCCGGGTGCACCGCCGCGCGGGCCGACATGCCCCTCGCCGCGGATGGTCAGGTAATTCCCGGAAGCAACCCCGGCGGGTATTTCCACTGACAGCGTTTTCTCACCCTCAACCCGGCCCTGCCCGCGACAGGACATGCACACTTCCTTGACGATGCGGCCTTCGCCCTCGCACTGCGGGCAGGTGGTAACGTTGATGAACTGTCCAAAAATCGTGTTCGACCGGTGCCGGATCTCGCCGGTGCCGCCGCACGCCGGACAGGTGACCGGCTTGCTGCCCTTGGCGCCGCCCAGGCCTTCACATGCCTCGCAGCGGGTGTAGGCTTTGATTTTGATCTTCTTGGTGACTCCGGTTGCAATCTCCTCGAGGGTGAGATTGAGACGCACCTGCAAATCGCTGCCGCGCGGGCTTTCACCGCGGCGCCGGCCCGATCGCCCGCCGCCGAAAAACTCGCCGAAGATGCCCTCGGACATGAAGGTACGCAAGGCGTCCGAGAGGTCGAATTCAAAATCGCTGAAGCCGCCACCGGCACCGCCGCGCAGGCCGGCATGACCAAAGCGGTCATAGGTCGCGCGCTTCTGCGGATCGCGCAACACTTCGTAAGCTTCCGCGATTTCTTTGAATTTCTCCTCGGCCGACTTGTCGCCGGAGTTGCGGTCCGGGTGGTACTGCATCGCCAGCTTGCGGTAGGCCTTCTTGATGTCCTCTTCCGAAGCACTCTTTTGCAGGCCGAGCACTTCGTAATAATCTCGTTTGGGCATGGTCGCGCTTACCGGATGCTAGGCCGCGTTCGAATCTGACGGGGGTTGTTCCTGGCTGACAATGACTTGCGCAGCCCGCAACACGCGGTCGTTGAACAGGTAGCCGCGCTGCAACTCTTCCACGACCAGCCCCGCGGGTTTGCCCTCCACCACTTTCGCCGAAACCGCCTGGTGAAACACCGGATTGAATTCGGTATCGATCGTGGTCATGGGCTTCACGCCGCGATCTTCCAAGATCTTGAGAAACTTCTGGTGAATCAGCAGCATGCCGTTGAGCAGTGAATCGTAGTCCTTGACCTGATCCTTGGCACTGAGCGGCCGCTCCAGATCATCGATGATCGGCAGTAAATCTGTGATCAGACCGGCGAAGGCGTTTTGCAGGCGGCTGTGGAAATCGCGGTCGGTGCGCTTGCGGAAATTCTCCAGCTCCGCGGCCAGCCGCAGATAGCGATCCTTCAGGCTTTCGTGCTCGCCCACCAGTTTCTCATGCGCAGCCTTCAGTTTTTCCAGCTCGGCATTCGTGCTCTTGCGCTTGGCAAACAGCCGGGATTTCTTGGCGCCCTCTTCGGTGACGGCTTCTTCGAGCGGGGCCTCATCAAACAGGCTGCTGACTCCTTCCGCGGGCGGCGTTGCGTCAGCAGTGGCGACCTCGGCTGCGGCCTCGTCCGCCAGCTTCTCAGGGCTGGCAGCGTCCGCCGCATGGCCATTGCCGTTGCTGGCGCCTTCGAACACTGGCGCGGCGGCATCGGTCACGGTCTCCGGCTTTTGATCTCCAGCGGTTTCGGTTGGTGTCTGGACAACGGGATTTTCTTGGTTGTGCTTGCTCATAGTCCTGGTATGCAGTCCGATTCAGGTAAAAAGTTCAACTGGTGTTTACAAATCATTCACGGCAGGAGGCCTGCGACAGCGCCGCCGGCGGCTTCCTGGTCTTTCGTGGTCCCGACTCGTTTGGGGTCGTTGTCGTTGCCAATGCCTGCACGGGTGGAGGCAATGCCCCGGGGGGCAGGCCTTCGAGATCACGGGAGCAGAATACCAGTGCTCTGTTACTTTGATTTGTATGAGTGATTCCGCGTATCATTCAGAAGAAATCTTGCGAGACACCTGGCACTGTGCTCAAAGCTTTGCAAGATCCTTACAGGATGACAGGGATGATGGCTGTACATTTCAAGGTAACAGACCACTAGTTCGCCGCACTGCTGCCGCCCGCTTCCTCCGTCAAGATGTTGCTCAGCGCCTTGGCCATGAAATCCACCAGGGCCACGACTTTGGAATAGTGCATGCGCGTCGGCCCCAGCACGCCCAGCGTGCCGGAAACGCCGCCGATGTGATACGAGGTCGTGATCAAGCTGCAATACTTGATCAGTTCTTCGCGATTCTCCTCGCCGATGGCGATCGACAAATCGCCCATGCTGTCATTCTGCTCGAAGAGATGAATCAAGATCTCCCGGCTTTCCAGCAGATTGAGCACATTGGAGAGTTTTTGCTGATCGGAGAACTCCGGTTGCGCCATGATGTTGTTGGTGCCGCCAAAGTGGAAATTGCGATGGACCACCTGTTCGAGCTGTGGTGCCATCGAATTGGCGATGGTGAGCACCAACTCCGGATTGGCGACGTTGAGGTCGCGCAGCCGGCCATCGAGCGTGCGCTTGATTTCCTGCAGGCTCAGGCCGTTCAGGCGCTCGTTGATCACTTCCGCGGTGCACTCCAGCACCTCGCGCGAAACTTCGGCATCCATCTTGAGCATGATGGTACGCACCAGGCCGGAGTTGATGGTCAACACCATCAACACCTTCTTGTCCGCCACCGGCACCAGCTCGATCCTGGTGAAAATGCCCTGAAAAAAGCGCGGCGACAGCACCACGCCGAGCTGGTTCGACACGCGCGCCAGCACCTGCGAGGCGGCATCGAGAATGACGTCGACCTCCTTGGACACGCGCACGAGTTGCTCGGTGATCTTCTGCTTCTCCGGCTCCGAGAGCGCCTCGACGCCCATCAGGGAATCGACATAGAACCGGTAGCCCTTGTCCGTCGGCACGCGGCCCGCCGAAGTGTGCGGATGCGTCAGATAGCCGCGCTCTTCGAGATCGCCCATGACGTTGCGAATTGTGGCGGAGCTCAGCTTCATGCCGACTTTCTTGGCAATCATGCGGGAACCGACCGGCACCGCGCTACGAATGAAATTCTCGACAATCAAGTTGAGAACCAAGCGCTCGCGCTCAGTCAGCGGCTCATGACTCTTGATCGCTTCCATTTGGAACGGATTCGATGGTATTCTCAGGCATGGATGGCGGCGATGATCAACAAAATTCGAGTTTTGGCCGGTGAAGATACTACTTTTGCTTCCGCTAGTCAAGCAAAAATTCCCCCCGCCAACCAGCAGGATGTTACAGAAAAACAATTCGTTGTAACAATTGGCGTGACAGGTGCAGTCAAAAGCAAAAGGCCCTTGTGCATCGCTTCGCGCTCAAAGGCCTTTGCCAACCATTGCCCGCCGCCCTGCTTTCCAAGGCCGGGCACTTCACCCGGAATATTCTCACTGCGGAAAGGCAGTCGCATCATCCGGTGCCGAAGAAGCCGGCAGCTCAGCCTGCCGGTACCAGTGCAACGGCTGCAAGGACTGCTTCTCCCATGGCTCGCCACCCTCCGGCGCTGCTTCGATCGCCTGCAGCAAAGCCTGGAGATACTCCCGGAACGCCGCGAGCGCCAGGCCGGCGAAGTCAGGCGGCGCCACTTCCAGTTTGGCCAGCGCATTTTTGAGATGCTTGATCGCGCCGTGGCGAATGCCGCGGCGGATTTGATGGTGCGCGGCGGCCGCTTGAATCAAGCCCTGCACAAAGAAACGCCAGGCTTCCGGATGGCGCTGCCAGATTTGCTCCCAGGCTTCGTGCGCCTGCCAATACTCGCCGGCGTTGAAGAGCGCCACGCCGCGGGCGAGATCAACGCGATCCGACTCACTCAGCTTCGGCGTGAGCCGCGCGGCGTGCGGGGGCGCCGGCCGCAGGCGGTACCGGCTCGACGATTTCGCCGAGAACGGAGCGGATGGTCCACTCTTCGGCTTTGAGGTAGGCTTCATTGAAATCCAGCATCGCGATGGTTTCCCACGGGCAATATTTCGCGCACAATGTGCAGCCGATACAGCGGGTGAGATCCACCTCGACGAGCTTGTGCACGGTGGGATTGTCGGGATCCGGTCCGGGCACCACCACGATGCAATCCGGCGGGCAAAAATCGATGCACACCATGCAGCCGGTGCAGCCCGCTTGATTGATCACCGCGAGCTGCTTGGGCCGCCGCGTCTTGCGCAACTGAATCGGCTTGTCGTACTTGGGATCTTTCAGCGCCATGAATGCTCCTGCCGTGAGGGTGATAATTGGAATTGCGTTTGCGAACGGCTACGGCGCGGCCGTAGCATGAATGACGGCGATGAGGAATCAGACTCCCAAAACAAGTGAACCGCAATCTAAAATTCCCTCACAGAAATGCAATTCGTTTTTTGCGCAGCGGCGGCGGCCGGCTCAGGCCATGGCGCGGCGCCTGGCTTCGGTGAGAATCTCGGTCGTGGCGGTGGCACCCACCCGGGTTGCACCCAGGCCGCGCACGCGCAGCAAATCCTCCAGCGTCCTGATGCCGCCCGCGGCTTTGATTCCCACGGTGGGCGCACAATGCGCCCGCATCAGGCGCAGATGCTGATCAGTCGCGCCGTGATAGGCGTACATGCCGTTCGCCTGCTTGACGAAACCGTAGCCGGTCGACGTCTTCACGAAATCGACCTGGTGCGCAGAACAAATCTCGCAAAGCTTGATGATGTGCCGATCCTGGAGATAATCATTTTCAAAAATGATTTTCAAAATGCCGCGCTGTCCGGCCGTCAGCTCGCGGGCCGCGGCAATTTCCGTGGTGAGATAATCCCAGTCTTCGCCCAGCACTTTGCCGATGTTGACCACCAGGTCGATCTCCCCCGCCCCGCGCGCCATCACTTCCTCGATTTCCGCCAGCTTGATGCGCAGCGGACTGTTGCCGTGCGGAAAGGCCACCACGGTGCATACCGATACGTTGGCATCGCGCAAAATGCCGGCAGCCTGCTCGACGAAACAGGGCTTCACGCAGGCGGTCGCGACGGCGTACGCTTTGGCCAGCTCGCAGCCCGCTGCCATTTCGGCATCGGTCAAAGTGGGGTGAAGCAGCGAATGATCGATCATCTTCGCCAACGCGGCCGGGGAGAGGCTGTTCATGGCAAACCCTGTGCAGGCAACTCGTCCCTTGAAGTTCCAGCTCTTTGCTGAGAAGGCGCCTGGAGCGGCCCGGCCGTTGCGGCAAACGCCGCAACGATTCCGCGCTGCTTGCAGTCCGGGCGAATTCCAATTCCCCGCCGTACCGGCGGTGTGAATGATCATTTCAAACCCAAACCGGTTTCACAAAATGAGAGAGCACGGACAACGGCCGCTGAGGCCTTTCCGTGCTCTCTAGTGCTGCAAACCGACCGTGCAGGAAGGTCAGCGCGACTTCACCGCGGCGCGGCCGGGAAATCGTGCGCTCTCGCCCAGCATCTCTTCGATGCGGAGCAATTGGTTGTACTTGCAGATGCGATCGGTGCGCGAGGCGCTGCCAGTCTTGATCTGGCCGGCGTTGGTGGCCACCGCAATGTCGGCAATGGTCGCGTCTTCGGTTTCGCCGGAGCGATGGGAAATCACCGCGGTATAGCCGGCGCGGTGCGCCATGTCGATGGCGGCGAGCGTCTCGGTGAGCGTGCCGATTTGATTCACTTTCACCAGAATGGAGTTGCCCACGCCCTGCGCAATGCCGGATTGCAACCGTTTGGTGTTGGTCACGAAAATATCGTCGCCCACCAGTTGCAGCGAATTGCCGAGCGTTGCCGTCATTTCTTTCCAGCCGGCCCAATCATCTTCGGCCAGGCCGTCTTCAATCGAGATGATGGGGTACTTTTTGACAAGACCGGCGTAGTATTCGATCATTTCGGAAGAGCTCAGGCTGCGCTTTTCCGATTTCAATTCATAAACATTGCGTTCTTTGTTGTGAAACTCGCTGGCGGCCGGATCGAGCGCGATGCAAAAGTCCTCGCCCGCTTTCAAACCCAGCGCCTCAGCAGCCTGCATGATCACCATCAGCGCTTCTTCGTTGGATTTCAGATCCGGCGCGAAGCCGCCTTCGTCGCCGACCGCGGTGTTGTAGCCTTTCTTCTTCAGAACGGCCTTCAGACTGTGAAAAATCTCGGCGCCCATGCGCAGCGCCTCGGCGAAATTGCGCGCGCCCACCGGCATCACCATGAATTCCTGCAAATCGACGTTGTTATCCGCATGCGCGCCGCCGTTGATGATGTTCATCATCGGCACCGGCAGCGTGCAGGCCGAGACGCCGCCAAGATAGTGAAACAGCGGCAGATCACTGGCGCTCGCCGCCGCTTTTGCCGCGGCCAGCGACACGCCGAGAATGGCGTTGGCGCCCAGCTTGCTTTTGTTTTCGGTGCCGTCCAGCTCGATCATGGTACGGTCGAGTTGAATTTGCTGGGTCGCTTCCATGCCCACGACTGCGGGCGCAATCACCTCATTCACGTTCTTCACTGCCTGCAGCACGCCCTTGCCGTTGTAGCGCTTGGGATCTTTGTCGCGCAGCTCAATGGCTTCATGTTCGCCGGTGGAAGCGCCGCTCGGCACCGCCGCGCGGCCGAGCAGCCCGTTTTCCAAAACCACGTCCACCTCAACGGTGGGGTTACCGCGTGAGTCCAGGATCTCGCGCGCATGAACTTCGACAATCGTCGTCATAAAATCTCCTTGCAGATGACCGGCGGCATGCGCAGACGCCGCCTGTGAGTTGAGAATTGTGCAACTGTGGATGCGCCGCTGCCGCCGGTCAAATTCCTCCGGGGAGCGCGACGCAGGTGAAGCTGATTACGATCAGCCCTGCGGTGCGCATGAAAGAACACTTCATCCTGCGCGCAGGGCTTATTCGCATTCAAGTTGAGTTCTGTGGCGTGACGGCCGCCAGCGCCCGGAAGCGCAATGATCTCCGCGCTCTCCGCTGCAGGCGGGCATGAGCCGGCGCCTGCGCAGTGAATAACGCGGCGAAGTTGCGCAACCCAACCTCCGCGGAGAGTTCGCTGGACGCTCCGCGCAGTCCATCTCCCGGGCGGGAGAGCCGGAGACAGGCTGCGCCAGAAAGTCTTTCGCGGGCGGGCTTCTTGCAAAGCAGGCGCAAGCGCTCGGTGCATGAGGTGCCGTTGAACTCGCGGTACCCTGGAAAGTGCGGAGGGTACAGCCGAACCGGAGCTCTGGATCTCGGCGAGTCCTCGAGCAACATGAAGCAACCGATTTGTTCTTCGGGGAATCCCTGCCATGCCGATCCTGCCAAAACCCCTGCCAGAGCCCATCACTCCTTCCGCCTGCCCTACTCCACCACTTCCACCTTCAGCAGATTCGTTTTGCTGGTGGCGCCCGGCGGCAGGCCGGCGGCGATCACCACTTTCTCGCCCGGCTGGACCAGGCCGTGCGCCAGTGCGATTTCCTTGCACTTCTCGATCAACGCGTCGGTGTGCTCGTATTCCCGTTCGAGATAGACCGGATAAACGCCCCACACCTGCGCCAATTGCCGGGCGGTGGCCAGCACCGGACTGATGGCAATGATCGGCACCGCGGGCCGGTAACGCGCGATCATGCGTGCGGTCGCGCCCGATTGCGTCGGCGTGAGAATGGCCGCCACCTTCAATTCCGCGGCGATGGCGGCCACCGCGTGACTGATTGCCGCAGGCACCGTCACCTCGCCGCGGGTGCGCTCCACCGGCAGCCAGTTCCTGACGGCCAGACGCGTTTCCGCGGCGCGCAGAATACGATCCATCACCCGCACCGTCTCCAGCGGATACTCGCCCACCGCCGTCTCCTCCGAAAGCATGACGGCATCGGTGCCGTCGAACACGGCATTGGCCACGTCAGCCGCTTCAGCACGCGTCGGGCGGGGACTCTCGACCATGGACTTCAGCATCTGCGTGGCGGTAATCACCGGCTTGCCGAGCTGGTTGCATTTCTCGATCAGATTCTTTTGCACCAGCGGCACGCGCTCGAGCGCGGTTTCCACCGCCAGGTCACCGCGCGCCACCATCAAGCCGTCACTCACCGCGATGATTGCTTCGATGTTCTCCAGCGCTTCGTGCTTTTCGATCTTGGCGATGATTGGAACAACGCGGCCGTATTGTTGCATCAGCTCACGCAACTCCTCAATGTCGGTCGCCTGCCGCACGAAAGACATGGCCACGAAATCGACGCCGGCCTGCAGGCCGAAACGCAAGTCGTCCTTGTCCTTTTGCGTCAAGCCGGGCACGCGCAAGGAGCGTTTGGGCAGATTAATGCCCTTGTGGGAGGTCAGCCGGCCGCCGGTGATGACACGGCAGGTGATGTCATGCCGGTCGGCCTGCAACACGCGCAACTCGAGGGCGCCGTCCGCCAGCAATATCGCATCACCCACCTGCACTTGTTCCGGCAGATCCGCCAGCGAAATCGCGACTTCCCGCTCGTCGCCGCTGACGGTGCGGTTGGTGAGCGTAAAGGTTGCGCCTTCCTGCAGCGTCACCGGCGCGGCCAGCGCGCCGATGCGGATCTTCGGGCCGGCAAGGTCCTGCAGAATCGCCACCGGCTGCCGGCCGGCACCGGCCGCGGCACGAATCAAACTGATGCGCTGTTGATGGCTGTCATGATCGCCATGTGAGAAATTCAGGCGCGCCACGTTCATGCCGGCCTCGATCAAGCCGGCGATCTGCTCCGCCGTTTCAGTCGCCGGACCGATGGTGCACACGATTTTTGTCCGCCGCAGAATCACGGAATTTCACCTTCTGCAATTTTCACCCACCTCGCCGGCCAGCGCGCGGAACCAACCAACTCGCCGGCCGCCGCCGGCCAAACCGGCTATTGCCTCACGAACTCAATCAGTTTCTTTCCCACAAAAGTATTGTCGTGCATCCCGCCAAACGCGGCGCTGCCCGGGCCAAAGGCGAAGATCGGCACCATCACACCAGAATGGCCGCCGGTGGTAAAGGCGGTCTTGGTGACTTTTTTCTCGCTGATCGAACCGTCCAGCAGAGTATAGCCGCCGGTTTCATGATCGGCCGTCACGACGACGAGTGTTTCCTGGTTGCTTTTGGCATATTCCAGCCCGGCGCCGACAGCATCATCAAAGTCGACCATCTCCATTATGGTGCCCTCGCTGTCATTGTCATGGCTGCTCCAGTCGATTTGCGAGCCTTCCACCATCAGAAAAAAACCGTTGCGATTTTGCGAGAGAATGGCGATCGCCTTGCGGGTCATGGCGGGCAGCGTGACGTCGCGCTTGTCCGCTTTGGGGAGATGCACCGGTTCAAACAGGCCCACAAGCCTCCTGGGCGTGGCCAGCTTCTGAAACTCAGCGAGCGTACGGATCGCGACGCGGTCTTTGGCCATCAGCGCCCACAAATCCTGTTCGTCTTCGCGCAGGCCGCCGCTCTGTGACTTGGGGGTGAAATGA
>JBBIKM010000128.1:15986-17394 GCA_037445455.1 bacterium
ACATCAACCGGCGCTTTGGCAAGCTGCGCGGCAATGTCAAAATACTTGTTGCGGTCGTCAACGTGTGCGGCAAAGGAAGCCGGCGTGGCGTGCGTGATTGCGCAGGTCACCACCAGCCCGGTGGCCTTGCCTTTTTCCGCGGCATATTCCAACACGGTTTTCACCGGCTGCTTGTTCAGATCGACGCCGATGGCCTTGTTGTAGGTTTTCACTCCCGCCGCCAGCGCCGTGGCGCCGGCCGCGGAATCCGTTACATAGGATTCGGCGGAGTGCGTGGTCAACAAGCCGCCGGCGGTGCATTGTTCGAGAGCGAGCGTGCCTTTGGCCGTTTTGCCGGCGGTTACCTGGGCGACGCCCATGCCGTCGCCGATGAAGAGAATGATGTTCTTGGGCGGGCGTTCCGCCGGCGCGCCGGCCCACAGCGAGCCGGCCAACAACAGAGATGCCAGGACTGCAGCGCATTGCTTGTTCATGGTGAGATCGCCTCCGTTTGTCATCATCCCAATATTCGAGTGCAACATTCATTTGACCGGTGGCTTGGCAGCGGGCAGCGCGAGCGAGGAATCTGCCCGCTGGTGTTGCTGCGCCGTCTGAACTTCCTGCTCCAGGCGCTGCACCGCCAGATTCAGCACCTCCTGCCAAAGCTCAGGATGCGCGCGATAATGTTCCGCCGCCGCCTGCAGCATGCGCCGGTCATAGCCGTGCGAGGCCAGGATGGAATCAGCCGCAGCCGGCGGCAGGGAATCCGGCTGGGCCGCCTGCAACAAGATCACGTACATTTCGGCAAATTTTTCGGCATGCAGCAGCGGATTCTTGGGCTGACGGTTGCAGCCGGGCTGCAGCACGGCCGCGCCGATCACCATCAGACAAACACCGGCGGTCATGCCGGCGTTGCGCAACGTGTGCTGCTGCCTGCGGGCTGCGGTGACCCGGGCGGATATTCCGCCCGGCGTGAAAAGGAAAGACCTTGTCATTTGCGAATAAATTCAACGCGCTGATTCACCTTCCTGCCCTCGACGGTATTGGCATCGCTGAGCGGCCGGGTCTCGCCCCAGCCTTTGGTGGTGAGCTGCTGCGCGGCAACTCTGTATTGCGCGACGAGATAATCTTTGAGCGCTTCAGCGCGTGCCTGTGACAGCTTGACGTTGTCGCTTTCCGAGGGCAGCTCGTTGTCATGGCATTCAATGGAAAAATTCAGAGTGGCATCGGCGCGCAACAGGTCGGCAAACTGTTTGAGGGTGGGGGTGGAGCGCGGCAGAATCGTGGTCTTGCCCGGCTCGAACGAGATGCCATAGGCCACGATCTTGCCCGAGCTGCTGAGCTGGTTCGAAAGCGGCGCCGGGCCGGCGGCAACCGTGAAATTGGTAACCCAGCACTTGTCGTCGCTCACGTCTTCTTCATCCGCGCC
>JBBIKM010000129.1:0-17393 GCA_037445455.1 bacterium
TAGCCATCGCGTTGAATAAAAGACAAAGAACAGGATCAAGATAACATATAGGATTGAAACAATCGAGCGAATGTTGGTTATCGGCGGGGCTGTTTCAATCCTGTGGGGATAAAAAGTTAGAATATCATTCCAACTTTGATTTTCTAATCCGCATAAGAAGCGACTCATGAACCGCCATGGGGAGAATGATCAGATCAAAATTGGCAATTTTGGGATTTGGGATTGGATTGATGACTGGCCGTCTATTCGCAGTTCCGCTCACAAGTAAAATGGGGTGCGGCGAAGACTTCTCTGTCAGACACCCATCACATTAGCTGCGCCCAAGTTAGAATCATGGAAAAGACATACAAGCACGATCATTATCAAAATTTTCACGCGTAAAGTTGCGGAAAAACCGCCGCTGTCCCCGGGTAAATGGGCCAGGCTCTCTCTGCCGACAAAGTTTCGCGATGATTCAAGCGTGAAATCGCGACCGTTCTCGCTTTGCGAATGCACGCCTGGCCGTTCCTGTACGATCGCATTCACGTTTTGAATCATTCCGCGAAATTGGGAACAGCGGTAGATGGCATAAAAAAACGGGGGCAGCAGTAGGATTTTTGAGACAGATCAAGTCCGAGAGTTGCCGAGGGCCAATCCAAAGCTTATGAGCAGATCACTCTTCTTCACTCCCGGCAAAACCACGCTCTCATAAGTATGATTGGCTGCGGCCTGCAGGGCGATTGTTTTGCTCACGGGCCATTGCAGGGCGCCGTCGAGGTGATGGCGGTGGTTCTTCCTCTCCTGCAAAGACGGCTGATACCAGACTTCGTATGCGATTCCCAGCTTGTTCTCCAACAATCCGTGCCTGCCGATGAAGCGGAGCGTCGCGCGACAGGTCGTGATCGTTTCGCCGGAATCGAGTGAAGCATTCGGAGAAATCTTCCCGGCGAAATCCGTGCTTTCGCGGCTCAAAGTGAGCGAAGCCTTCATTCTGTGCGTGGAGCTTGGCGCAAGCGTATAACTGGCGCCGAAGCCGAGTTGATGCCGGAAAGCAATTTTTTTGCGCAGATTTTTCTCCAGCCATGCCATGAGGTAGGGATAAAGCTTCGCCTTCGGAAAAAGATAGAGGAAATTGCGCGAGATCAGATCGCTTTCGGTTTGTTTTTTTCTGATCGTGCCGTACTGATGGGTGTTGCTGGTTTTGAAACCCAAAGTTTTTTGAACGTGCGCAAGCTCGCCGCCGCCGATCAACAGCACGCGCTCGACGTTTCCCGTCAAGAGGCTGCCGGTGGCCGACAGGCGGTATTGCCACCTTAGCGTGTCAATGTCAGTGAGTTGGGCAAAGGCGGCGGAGCAAAAGAGCAGCGCGAAAATTACGCTGGACTGAAGAGTGCGACATTTTTTCATCGCTCAATAGAGGTAACCGTTTTCCGGTTCGAGTTTGGGCGGCAGGTCGGTTTCCCCGAGTTGCTCTTTCAAGTCGCGCTCAATCGTGCGGCAAATGGCGGTGAGCGGCACGTCCTGAATTTTGTTTTCAAACGGGTTTTCATTCACCGCACCCACGCGCTCGATCGTGGCAAACACGAACGCGAGCAAAACCGTAAACGGCACGGCCAGGCCGGGCATGGTTTTGAACGCGTCAATCAACGAGAACGGCAGGAGCAGAATAAAAATCCACACAAAAACGCGCGTGAAATATTCGTACTGGCGCAGCATCGGCGTCTCTTTGATGCGTTCACATGCGGCTTGCCAGTTGTTGCACGCGGCAATGTTGGGTTCGAGCGTGATGTTGTCAAACGGCCCGAGAATTTCTGCGCGCATGCCTTCCTTGATTCTGGCGCCCTGTTTCTGCAAAAGGAGATTCGCCTTGTTTTGCACGCGCAACAACTCGCGATATTCCGCCGCGCCAAGAAACGGTGCGATCTCTTCCCATGCCGTTTGCCGGCGCAACGCCAGCCGCAGCGCATGCACGAAAGCGATTTGGCGGTAGATCATTTCCTTCTTGTATGCCTGCACGGCTTCCGGACCGCCGCCTTTGCCGATTGCCGACGCGCTGTCGGCATTGGCGATGATTTGCCGCGCGAAAATGCGGCTGTTGTTGAGCAGGCTCGCCCAAATCGTCCGCGCCTCCCACCAGCGCGCGTACGACGAGTTGTTGCGGAACGCCAGAAAAATCGCCAGCGCCGTGCCCAAAATGCCGATGGGCGTCAAAGGGAGCGCGACGGTCTTGACCTCATTCACATAAAGGCCGAAAACCAAGCCGGAAACAAGCGCAGCCGCCAACAATTCCCGCCAAACGTAGGAGAGAACTTTCAGCGGACTAAAATTCTTCTTGAGTATCATGAATCGGTTTGACGTGTTTCATAAACTTCCTCGAGCACCTTCATCTTTTCAAAATTTTAAACGCCATGCCGCGCCCGTGTTTTTGCATGATCGCCAGATTGATCCACGCCAGCGCGAATTGCTCCAGCAGCGCGATTTTATCGTCGCCGCCAAAATCGTAGCATTCGGCAAAGCCGAGAGCTTTGGCGAGTTGTTGGGCCACGGCTTTTCCCTTCTGGCTGCTGCCCGCGACAAACATATCAATGGCAGTTTCGCCGTATTTCGGGTTGGCCATGTTCTCGAAGCCGGTGGAGTTGAAGCACTTCACGACGTCCTCGCACTTGGTCAAAGCTTTGAAGGCCTCCACCCCGTGCGCATAAGGCTCCGGCTTTTGAAACACCGCATTCGTCGCGTCGATGATGATTTTGTTTTTCAACTCGCCGATTGATTTGGCCACGTCGTTGATGGCCGCAACCGGCACGGAGACTAAAATGACTTCCGCCTCCTTTGCCGCGTCGCTCACGGATTTGGCGCTCATATTTTTGTTTGCCGCAACGAGTGCTTTGATCTCGCTGTCATCGAGATTCCGCACGCCCAAGATGACTTCGTGCCCCGCGCGCGCCCAGCCCGCAGCAAGCGCGCCGCCGACGTTGCCCGCGCCGATAATGGCAATCTTCATGATTTACTCCTCAAAAGTTCGCTCACGGATCAAAAACTCGCGCGGGTGAAGAGCTTCATCCGCGCGTGTTCTTGCTCCGGGTGGGATTTGAAAAATGCGGCGTCCACGCCGATTAAAAAGCGCACACGGACAAGGCTTTTGATTTTTCCGCGTGCGTTCTTGATCCGCGTGTGGCCGCAAAAACTCTTGGGGTTTTATTCTGAGTTTGAAAAGCGAATCGTTTAAATACCCAGCGCCTCAATCACCAACTTCGCCGCGGCCGCGCCGGAATATTGCTGTTGTCCGGTGATCAACCTGCCGTCGCGCACCGCAAACGGCTTGAACATTCCGCCGGTGATGAAGTTGGTGTTGGCAAGTTTCTTCGCTTCGTCTTCAATCCAAAACGGTTGAATGCGCTTGCCCACGAAGTTGTCGGCAAACTGCTCTTCGGAATTGGCAAAGCCCGTCCAGGTTTTGCCGTCCACCAGCAGCTTTCCGTCGCTCAGCCTGGCTTTGAGCAGAACGCAAGTCGCGTGGCAAACCACTGCAACGACTTTGCCGGCTTCATAAAAATCGGCCACAAATTTGTGCAGCTTGGCGTCGTCGATGAACGTGTACATCGGCGACTGCCCGCCGGCGAGAAACAGTGCGTCATAGTCGGCAATCTTCACTTGCGCGAGACTCTTCGTGTTTTCAAGCAACGCCGCGTGCTTCGGGCTGCTCAAAAATCCCCAACTGATCAGGTCGTGCGCCGAATAACCGCTCTCGTGGCGCGGATCGCTGAAGCCATCGAGTTCCAGCTTGCCTCCTTTTGGACTGACGATTTCAACTTGATAACCGTGCTCGGTAAACTCGAAATACGGATGCGTCAACTCCGCGGCCCAAAAGCCGATCGGCCAGCCGGTGGTGGTTGAAATCGCAGGCTTCGCAGCGACCAGCAATACTTTTTTCGGTTTGTTGGGATCGAAGACATTGATATTGGCGCTCATCGGAATCTCCTTTTTGCAGGATAAGTGTGCGCGAAATTATTCTTGCACAATCTACGCGACATTTCTACTTTCGTCAAGTATGCACTTTGAAGTGCGATACTATCTTTCAAGTAAGCGGAGGTCACGATGCCCAGGTTTGTGTTTCGCGGAAAAACTTATAACAATCCTGTGGAATTGGCGCTCGACGTCGTGGGAGGAAAGTGGAAGATGCCCATTCTCTGGCGGTTGCAAGAGAAGAAGTGGCGCTACGGCGAGTTGAAACGCAGCCTCGGCGCAGTCACGCACAAAATTTTAACGGAACAGTTGCGCGAGTTGGAACGCGACGGCTTGATTTCGCGCCAGGCATATCCCACGGTTCCACCCAAGGTGGAATACGCCCTCACCAAGAAAGGCCGCAGCGTGATTCCGATCATCAAACACTTGCGCGATTGGGGAAACGGTTTTAGAGAGCAGGGCTCTCGCGAGGAATGAAATAAAAAAGGCCCGAGTCATTCGACCCGAGCCTCTTGGCTGTGAGGGGGAGCCACAGTCTTTAGAACCGACATTCCGTGTCAGTACATTCCTAGATTCACTCTGCCCAAATCATTAGCAATCGCCGTGCCGCGTGCGTTACGCGGCCGCTGATCAACGCCCCGCCCGCACCTCCCTGCAACAAGCTGTTGACTTCATTGCTTTTGCTCCGCAAGCAGCCCCCCGGCCTCCAGGGCACGGTGTGGATCAAACTGTATCACCTGCCGGCAGAAGTACATTTTCGAAATCACTCGTGTAATTGTGATACACAAATTGTAACCCCAACCCCGCCACTCACATTACGGCGCGATCGCCAGCGTGTGCACGGGAAAACTGCCGCCGATATTGCCCTGAAAGCTGGCCACGCCGGTTGAAAGATTGATGAGGTACAGGCCTGAGTTGCCGTTGACCGAAGCCGTCAGCGCGGCGTAGGCCAGGCCGTCCGGCGCCGAGATGTCAAAGCCCACGAAGTCGTTGGTGTTGACGCCAAGATCGCCGATGGTCAGCATCCTGCCGTTGTTCGGATTGGGCAAATAGACCAGCACATCCCAATTGGAATCGATTGCGTAGAGGACAGTCGTGGTCGCGCCGGCTACGCTGTTGGTGTAGGCGGTTCCGACGATGTTGGGATTGGCGCCAAAATGGAGGTCGCCGTTGTCATAGGCGAGCGTCGAATCCCGGACGAGCGCGCCAGTCACCGGATCCAGCCGCAAATCCTGTTCGGCATTGCTGTGCACGCGCATTTTGTCGGGAACGGGATTGAAGCCGAATCCGAAGGACGAACCGAGGAGTGTTGCGCTGAGCGGGGTCGAACGTACTGGCAGTGCCACGGCCGAGACCGTGTCGATGGTGTAAACGCGGCTGAAGTTGCTGATGCCATACAGCCTGCCGTCAACCGGCCGAAAATCAATGCCAAGAATGACCTCGCCGGGCTGCAAGCCGGAGAGGGCTTTGCTGCTCACCGAGTCCGGGCTGAGGCTGCCGAACCGAAGCAGGTTGTTGCCGCTGTCCACGGCGTAGAGCGGCCGGCCCTTTACTTGCGGTTGCATCACCTGCTCTGCACAAGCGACGGCCAACAAGGCCAGCATGGCGATGCCCCAATGGACAGTCCAATTGCTCGCGTTCCTCCCTGCCCTTGCATCGGCTGCTGCAAACATTGTCTTCTCCTGCGCCTGAAAGTTTGCGTTCTTTACGATCCTGTAATTCGAAATCGCAGCATGACGTGCGGCGGCGGGCGCCGCATCAATTCACTGATCACAACTGGTTGCGCGTCACGCCGGGAAAACACCGGGGCTTGGTGGTGCCCAAACGGCAATTCAGATGCCAGTGCCGTGGCCAGGCGCCAGTGCTTGCGTGCGCAGGGAGGCCCTGATTGAATTGGTTGCCACACAAAACAAACAGGGGCAGCGCGCCGGCGCCCTGCCCCTGCAGTTCTTGGAGAGGAATCTGTGCCGCGGGTGTTACTTCTGCAGTGCCGTCTTCTGCGTGCTGGTCGCAGCCGTGGTTGCCGGTTTCGAGTTCGTGGAAGTCTTCGCGGCGGCAGGCTGCGCGGTGCTCGTGGTCTTCTTCGCTGCCGCCGACTTCCTGGTGGTGGCGGTTTTCGCCGGAGCGGCCTTGCTGCCGGCATTGCCGGAGGCGGCCGTCACTTGCGCAGGCCGGGGCGCTGCGGCTTCTGCCACGGCGGATTTCTCCGCGTCCTGGGGCTTCTGCTCCACGGCGGCGCGCGGCAATGGCTCGGACTTCTTCTCACCGATAGCGCCTTTGGCGTTGCCGCCCCTGTTGCCGAACGGCACGGTGGCGCCGACCATAACCTGCAGGCCCTTATTCTTCAAGCTGGAGCGCTCGGAAGTGTCGATATCCTTCAAGCCCATGCTGTAGCGCGCTTCGGCGAAAAGCGACTTGTCACCGAGCGGATAGCTCACGCCGCCCCCCAGGGCCAGGCCGAAATCCATGCCGGTGGTTCGATCCTTGATGTCGGTCTTGTCATCCTCGCCCTCCTGCCAATCGCGCACGTAATTGGCGCCCAGGCGAAAGCCAAGGGAGGGGCCGGCCATGACATACGGCTGATAGAGACTGTTGCCCAGGGTGTACTTCGCCAGCACCGGGATTTCGAGGTAGGTCATTTCGGTTCTGGTTTCGTAGTCATCATGCTCGGCCTTCGCGCCTTTTTGCAGATACATCGGCTCCAGATGCAGCGTCATTTTCTCGCGCAGCGGCACATCCACCACCGCGCCCAAACCGAAAACCGTGCGGCTGGAAAGCTCGGAGGCATCGTAGGTGGCCGCGATGCTCTGGCCGGCGAAGTTGACGCCGAACAGCCCGCCGACTCGGGTTTGCGACTGCGCCGGCTGACTCACCACCAGGGCAACGGGCAGCGCCAACAACACCATCGTTTTCTTCATGAGAACTCTCCTTTGCTTGGAAATTGATTGAATGAGACCGGACCACAGGATTTGCCGTACTCTTGTGCCCGCGGGCTGCGCTCGCGCGCAGCAGGAATTGCGCTGTGCACGGCCATAATCTACGAAATCGCGCCGGCGAATTCGCCTATCAGAACTGGTGGTTTTGCGCGTCAAAGCCGCGCTGCCGCCTGTGAGAAATGATGGGTTGCGGAAGGCATTGCTGAAGAGAAACGCGGGAAGTGTCAGAAAGCCAGGTGGGCAGTCAGGCTTTGGTACAATGACTGGGGATCGATTCCGAAATGGAAAAACCGGCCCGGCGCTTGATCCTGAAGCGTGCTCGAATCAAATGAGCCAGCCAAACAAATTACAGCAATTTCTCTTTGCGGGAAGTGACCGTGCTCTCTCTGAAACCGCCGTGGTTCGTTTTGGTCTGCCTGCCGGCATAAAGGTCGCACCCGCAGGTGGGATGACAGAGGCGACGACGGTGCATGAAAAAGCGCGGCAAGCTCGCATCCTGCCAATCCTGTTTCATCCTGTCAAGCAGAGGAATTCCAAATCCGGCACTGTCGTCACGCCGGCAGGGCGAACCGCCAGAGGCTCGTGTGACAGGATTCGCAGGATTGACGGGATGACAGCGATTTTCGCCGGCGTGAAGATCGAACCGTCAGGCGGGATGCCAGGGGCAAGGACTCTTCCTGCAAACAGAAAGCGCCGTAGAGCTGGGATACACTGCACCCCTTGCAGCAGAACCCCCAGGCGGGAATGCCTGGCAGCGTGCGCTCAACCGGCCGGCGCAGCCTCCACCCCGGCAATCCCGTGCCGCACCTCTTCCTCGGAGCAAAGGAGTTGCGGCAATTCAATGGCGGCGGAATTTTCGCGCCAGGGCTTTGAACAGGGAGCCGTGACCGTGCCCGGCGGCGGAATTGCCGTGCGGCTCGAAACCCGGCGGCCAGACCGCCTCGCCGCGATAGATCTGCATGACGGATTGATAAAGTTGGGGCGCGGAGGCGTTCTTCAAGACGTACCCATTCGCGCCGGCCGCTTGCGCCGCGAGAATCTTGTCCTCGTCATCAAAATTGGAATGCATGATGATTTTGAGGCCGGGAAACTTCGCCCGCAGCGGCGGAATGCCGCTGAGGCCGGAGGCATCCGGCAAATTGACATCCAGCAGCAGAACGTCCGGCGGCGGCGCATCGGCCGCCAGCAACTCGCTCCAGCTCGCGTACGTGCCGGCGCAGCTCAACCCCATCACATTGTTGAGCAACCACCACAGGCCCTGGCGCACATGCGCATCATCATCGACCACGGCAATGCGGATGCTCTGGTCTTTCGTCTCGGCGTCAACCATTTGCTCTTCTCATACTGTAGCACGCTGTCAATTGGAACGCACACCCGTGCCGCGCGGGGCGGCCGCAAACGCCGGAGGCGGCGCGCCGGGTGGCATGGCCGGTCCTCGCCCGGCGGCACTCTGCGCAGTTGAATTTAAGGCTTTGTTGCACCAGATAAACCTATCGAAAGTGATAGTTCTTGAAAGGGTGCCTCTGCCGGCACGAAACGCACCCGCCTAGCCGTCTGCGCGGACGCCGGCCGTCCTCTCGGCGGCGGCCATCACCCGCAGCAAATTCCCGCCCCAAATCTTGCGCAAATCGTCCTCTGAAAAACCGCGTTCGAGCAGATGGCAGGTCAAATTCGGCATGGCGCTCACGTCGTCGAGACCCAGTGGTGTGGAGGTGACGCCGTCAAAGTCGGAGCCGATTCCCACATGCTCGACGCTGCCGGTGATCCGAACGATGTGGGCAATGTGATCGCCGACCACGGCGAGCGGCGGCCGCGGTGGTGGTGGGCAAGCCACCCGCCAAGCCTGCAGGCGCTCGGCGATTTCCGCTTCATCCTGAAGCTCGTGGCGCAGCCGCCGGCCTTCCGCCTCATAGGCGCGGCTGTGGTCGCAAAGCGGCTGGCTGAGGAAGTCATTGCAGAAATTGACCTGAATCACGCCGCCGGCCTCGGCGATTTGCCGCAACAGTTCATCGCTGAGATTGCGGGGATGATCACACAACGCCCGCGCATTCGAGTGCGTCGCCACCAGCGGTGCCGTGCTGAGTTCCAAACACTCCTTCACCACCTCGTCGTGCACGTGGGAAACATCGACCATGATGCCCAGCCGGTTGCACTCCCGCACCACCTCCCTGCCGAAATCGCTCAGGCCGTGCCACAACGGCGCCTCATCGGTTGAGCTGTCGCCGAGATGGTTGTTGAACCAATGCGTGAGGGTGAGATAGCGCACGCCCAGCCGGTGGAAGTTGCGCAGGTTGGCGAGATTGCGCTCGATGGGTTCGCCGTTTTCCATGCCGATGGCGATCGCGATTTTACCCTGCGCCGCAATGCGGTGGAAATCGGAGGAGTGCCGTGCCAGCTCCAGGTCCGTGGGATGGCCTTCGATCATTTGATGAATGGCATCGAGCATGCGCATGCCAAAGTTCAGGGCGCCCTCGCCCATGCGAAAGCGGGGAGGCGTGTAGGCGGCAAAAAACTGCGCCCGCAACATGCCGGCGCGCAGCCGCGGCAGATCGACATGGCCTTCGGCTTGGCGCGCGGCCAAATCAAACGGCTTCTTGAGGAAGACCAGCGGCGTGTCGGCGTGCGTATCGAGGGTCAGGATCTCGCGATGCAGCGCCAGGGCTTTCTCCCACAGCCCGGCTTTGTGATCACGGGAGGCGCGCAGGTGTGACGAGTGCGGCCGGTTGCGTTTCATGTTGGCAGTCTGTTCTCTCTGGCATCGATTGAAGGAGCGAAGGCAGCATGGCGCCGCAATCTTCGCGCGGCCGGCGCCGGCACCGCGACCAAAGTTCGCCGAAGGTATTCGATTTGCCCGCGAGATGCAACAGCATTCCTGCGGTGGCAAACCAGGCGGCATCTCGCCAGCAGCTCCTGCTCCCTGCTGCCCCAAAACCACCTGTTCGGGTGATTGCAAGCCGGGGCGATTCTCAGTATCGTTTGCCCCAGTCGAAATTCTCTGCGCAGGTCATTTCTCAGGAGACAAACATGCACTCGCGTCTACCCCTTTTGCCGGCCTGGTGGCGGCGCCCTGGCACGCAACTGCTGGCCGTGCTGCTCACCGTCGTTTGCACCCACCCGGTTCGGTCGCAAAGCTTCGTACGGGTCACCGATCCCGCCAACCCCATTGCCGTGGATCTCGGTGCCAATGGCTACAACGGCTGCAGTTGGATCGACTTCGACAATGACGGTGATCTCGACTTGTTTGCGAATCGCGACAAGCTTTATCGCAATGAGGGGAATGGCCA
This sequence comes from bacterium, assembly GCA_037445455.1. GTDB lineage: Bacteria > Zhuqueibacterota > Zhuqueibacteria > Zhuqueibacterales > Zhuqueibacteraceae > Coneutiohabitans. The sequence goes on from JBBIKM010000129.1 coordinate 10,163, forward strand.
GTTCTCGCGGGTCAACGATCACGGCATTGGCGCCGGCCTGGTGCAGGGCCTGGGCAGCGGCAACAGTTGGGCGGATTATGACAATGACGGCGACCTCGACTGCTTCTATTCGGGCGCACGGTCGGTCCTGTATCGCAATGACGGCGATGGCCGCTTCACTGCCGTCACCGCCGGTGAGATCGGCAAAGCCTTCGAGAATCGCGGCTGGGCCTGTGCCTGGTCGGACTATGACAACGACGGCTGGGTCGATCTGATCATCACCCACCCCGCCAATTTCGTCGGCGCACCGCTCACCAACCACCTCTTGCGCAATCAGGGGACCGGCATTTTCAGCCGCATCACCGGCAGCGACGTCACCACCGGCCAGGCACCCTACACGGTGGCCATCTGGTCGGACTATGACGACGATGGCGACAGTGATCTCTTCATCGGCTCCGGCCCCGCCAACGGCGCGATTGCCCCGGATTTTCTCTACCATAACCGGCTCAGCGAAACCGGAACCGCGGATTTGATCCGCCTCAACACCGGTGTGCTGGCCACGGACGCGCGGGACGGCCAGAACTTCAACTGGATCGATTATGACAATGATCGCGATCTCGATGCCTTTGTCACCAACTACCGCGGCAACACCAACGGCCTGGTGAATCAACTCTATCGCAATGACAGCGGCACTTTCACCAAAATCACCTCGGGCGCGATCGTCACAGACAGCGATATCTCCCTGGGCAACCTCTGGGCGGACTTCGACAATGACGGCGATCTCGATTGCTTCGTGACCAACGAGAGCGGCTTCCCCAATCGCTATTATCGCAACGAGGGCGACGGCACCTTCACCCGCGTGACCGGCCTGGCGATTCTCGACAAACCCGCGAACAGCAATGCCGCCGGCGCCTCTGCCGGCGACTACGACGAGGATGGAGATCTTGATCTCTTCATCGCCGGCAACGGAACGGCCCAGGCGCTGTATCGCAACGATCTCGCCAACGGCAACCACTGGCTGCAAGTGGTCTGCGCCGGCACGCAATCCAATCGCGCGGCCATCGGCGCAAAGGTGCAGATCAAGGCGACCGTGCACGGCCGCAGCGTGTGGCAACGACGCGAAATCTCGGCGCAAAACGCCTTCAACGGCCACAACAGCCTGCGGGTGCATTTTGGTCTGGCCGATGCCACCCGCGTCGATTCGCTGATTCTCATCTGGCCGTCGGGCAATGTTGAATTTCGAACTGAGGTGGCCGCGAATCAAATTCTGCCGGTGATCGAGCAAGTCGGTGCCGGAACGCTGCGGCCAGCCTTCAATGCGGATGTCATCGAGGCCGTTGTGCCTCTGACCGTGCAGTTCACCGATTTGTCACTGGCAGATCCGCAAGCGCCGGTGACGAGCCGGGCGTGGGATTTCAACAATGACGGTGCCCTCGACAGCCGCGAGCCGAATCCGGTTTGGACCTTCACCGCCGCCGGCCGCTACACCGTGAGCCTCACCGTCAGCAACGGCGTTGCGACAAAGACCGTCACCCAGCCGGACTTGATTCGCGCGCTGCAATTCGGCCGGGTGAGTGCCGGCGAGCTGGCGAACGTGACCAGTGCCGCGCTGGCCGCGAGCTGGGCGGATTTCGATGCCGACGGCGATCTCGACGTCTTCCTCGCCAACGCTCAGGGCCAGAACAATGCGCTGTTCGCCAATCTCGGCAACGGCAATTTTGCCAGGATTACCGCAGGCGCGCCGGTCACCGACGGCGGCAATTCGCAAGGCGCGAGTTGGGGCGATTACGACCGCGACGGCGATCTCGACCTCTACGTCGTCAATTTCAACCAGGCCAATGCCCTCTACCAAAACCAGGGCGGCGGCAACTTCGAAAAGATAACAACCGGCGCGCTAGTGACCGACCGCGAGCTTTCCTCGAGCTGCAGTTGGGTCGACATCGAAAATGACGGTGACCTCGATATGTTCGTGGCCAATGTCGGCACCAACAACTCACTTTATGTGAATACCGGCGATTCTTTCACCAAGCAGACAGACGGCGCGCCGGTGAACGATCGCGGCTTTTCCCAGGCGGCCGCCTGGTCGGACTTCGACAATGACGGCGATCTCGATCTGTTCGTCGCCAACAGCCGCAACGAAAACAACTTTCTCTATGTCAATGCCGGCAACGGCAGCTTCACCCGCATCACCAGCGGCGACCCCGTCAACGACCAGGGCGAGTCTCGCGGCGCGAGCTGGGCCGACTATGACAACGACGGCGACTCTGACTTGTTCGTCGCCAATGGCCAGCAACAGGCGAATTTCCTCTATCAAAACCAGGGCAACGGCGCTTTTGTGAAAATCACCAGCGGCACGCTCGTGACCGAGGCCGAGTCTTCGCAAGGCTCGAGCTGGGGCGATTTCGACAATGACGGCGATCTTGACTTGTTTGTCACCAACACCGACCGCCCCAGCGCGTTGTATCGCAACGAAGGCGACGGCACCTTCACGCGGCTCGCCGACAATCCCTTTGCCGCGGACAACAACTTCGCCACCAGCGCCTCCTGGGTCGATCATGATCGCGACGGCGATTTGGATCTCTTCGTGACCGTCAACAACCTGAACAGCCTGCTCTACTTCAATGCCGGCAACGACAACCACTGGCTGCAGGTCCGATTGCTCGGCACCACTTCGAACACCACGGCCATCGGCGCCAAGATCAGAGCCTTCGCGACGATCAACGGCAAGGCGGTTCTGCAAGCCCGCGAGCTTTCCGGGCAGACCGGGTTCGGCAGTCAAACCGGGCTGGTGGCGCATTTTGGTCTCGGCGGCGCAGTGCAAGTGGATTCGCTGCAGGTGCTCTGGCCCTCCGGCAAGCGCACGCTGCTGCACCAGCTCGCAGCGAATCAGTTTGTGACCATTGATGAGACCGGCGGCCTCACCAGCGTGGAGGAGTATTCCGCCGGGCGGCCCGCGGCGTTCGTGTTGCAGCAAAATTATCCCAATCCCTTCAATCCGGCCACGACCATCGGCTACCAGTTGCGCGAAAGAGTGAAGGTGAATCTGAGTCTCTACAGTCTTCTCGGTGAGAAAGTCGCGACGCTGGTGGATGATGTGCAAGACGCCGGAAGCTACCGCGTGGTCTGGGAGGGCAGGGATGCCAATGGCCGCCTGCTGCCAGCCGGCGTTTATTTCTACCGCCTCGCGGCCGGCACGGAGAGGCAGGTGAGGCGACTGTTGTTGCTGAAGTGAAATCGCGCGGTGCAGGGTTGGCAGGGCATCCTCAAAATCGGGAGAGCAGATGCAAGCTGGTTTGAAGCTTTCGTTGACCTGCGTGCTGGTGAGCAGCAGCCTGGCAGGTGCTGCCCTGGTGCCGGATTGGGTGTGGGAAGAAACCCGCTGTGGCGCGGCAAATCCTGCGGCGCGGCAGTTTGACTTTTGGCTGGGAGAATGGGAACTGACCTGGCCGGGCGAACATACCGGTCTGCCTGCCGGGCAAACCGGCCGCGGCCGCAGCCGGATCCGCGCAATTCTCGACAGTTGTGTGATCGAGGAAAATTTCAGCGCCGAAGCACCCGTTTCGCTGCACGGCCTCAGCTTCTCCGTTTACAACCGGCACACCGGCGAGTGGCACCAAACCTGGGTTGACAATGAAGGCAGTTATCTCGACTTCACCGGCGGTTTCCGCGACGGCAGGATGATCCTCGTGCGCCAGGCCACAACGCCGGAGGGTCGCGCATTCCTGCAGCGCATGGTGTGGCACAGCATCACGCCCACGGAATTGGATTGGAACTGGGAGGCTTCACATGATGAGGGAAACACCTGGCAGCTCAAATGGCAAATTCACTATCGCCGCAAAGGTTGACCCGCGCTAGAGCACAGCCGCGAATCACTCTGGATCCCTGCTGATCTGGTTTGCCCAGTGTGCCCGGAGGCCGGGCACGCTGGGTTTTCTTCTGCACCGCCTTCCGCATTGGCGTCAAGCACAGCCAGGAAGTATTTCATCTTGCAACTCGTTGCCTTCCTGCCGCACTCTCCGCCGCGGTTGAACGACTGCTCACCTCAAACCGTCATACCCAAAGTCGGCCTGGACAATTACAGTTGCATGTGATATCATGGGCAACGGCTGCGCCTCAAGACGGCGCACCCTGCCGTGACGCAACGCAAGAGGAATCGCGCCATGGAATTTTCACTCCCTCACGCTGTGACGCTGCTGCGCCGCACGCCCGCGGTTCTGCACACCCTGCTGCAGGATTTGCCCGAGCCCTGGATCAACAACAACGAAGGCAACAACACCTGGAGCCCGTTCGACGTGGTCGGCCATTTAATCCATGGCGAACGCACCGATTGGATTCCGCGGGCCCGCATCATTCTCGAACAGGGCGAGGCACGGCCGTTTGATCCGTTCGACCGCCTGGCACAATTCTCCGCAAGCAAAGGCAAGACGCTGGCCGAGCTGCTCGATACCTTCACGCTGCTGCGGCAGCAGAATCTTGCCACGCTGCAGCAGTGGCAGTTGACGGAGCAGCATCTCGACCGCCGCGGCACCCACCCTGCATTCGGCGCGGTCACGCTGCGCCAGCTTCTCGCCACCTGGGTGGTGCATGACCTGGATCATCTCGGGCAGATCGCACGCGTGCTCGCCAGGCAATACGCGCACGCTGTCGGCCCGTGGATCGAGTATCTCTCGATCCTGCAAGAGCGGCCATGAAAGTGAAGCCCTCTGCCCTGCACGAGTTTCGCTGCCAACCGGATAAATGACGCCATGTACCTTCCCAAACGCTTTCAGGAGACCGACCTCAGCCGGATCAAGCGCTTCATGCAGCAGAACAGCTTTGCCACGCTCGTCAGCGTGGCAGGCGGGACGCCGCTGGCGACGCCTCTGCCGCTGGAGCTGGAAACGGGCGCGGCGGGCGAAAAATATCTGCGCGGCCATTTTGCCCGCGCCAATTCCCAGTGGCGTACCTTTCAACCGGAGGCAGGGGCGCTGGCGATCGTCACCGGCCCGCATGCCTGCATCTCACCGCGCTGGTATCATCATCCCAATGTGCCGGCGTGGCATGACATGGCGGTGCATGCCTGTGGCCGGCTGCAATTGATCGAGGCCGGTGAGGCGTTGTATGCTTTGTTGAAAAGGCAAATGGACAAGTATGAATCCAGCGTTGCGGCTGAGCAGCCCAATCGCCTGGAGCATGTGCCGCCGGATTTCGTGGCTCGCGAAATGCGGGGCGGGGAGATGCGGATCACGCGCCTGGAGGCGTAGTTCAAACAGAGCCAAAATCACGAGCAGCAGGACTATGACAGCGTGATTGTCGAATTGGAGAAAGCGCAGAAGCAAAATGCCCGGGCCGTGGCCGCGGCCTTGCGCGAGCAGCGGCCCAATTGTTGATGAGTTCAAATGAGAGCGCACATGAACACCGACAGAACAGAACTCGCATGCGGCGACATGCCGGTTGAAGAGTTTCGCCGCGTTGGCCATCAAGTGATCGACTGGATTGCGGACTACTTGCATGAAGTTGGGCGCCTTCCCGCGCTGGCCGCAGTACAGCCCGGTGAGGTGCGCCGTGGACTGCCGGCAACGCCGCCGCAACACGGCGAAGACATGGCCGCGATCCTGGCCGACCTCGACCGGGTCATCATGCCCGGCATGACGCACTGGAATCACCCGCGCTTTTTTGCCTACTTCACTTCCTCCGCCAGCGGGCCCGGCATTCTCGCCGAAGTGCTGGCGGCGGCTTTCAACAACAACAACATGCTGTGGCAATCCGGCCCTGCCGCCACCGAACTCGAAACCGTGGCGCTCGATTGGCTGCGGCAAATGCTGGGGCTGCCCACTGATTTCTGGGGCATCATCTTCGACGGCGCCTCCAACAGCACGCTGCACGGGCTGGCCGCCGCGCGCGAGCAACTCAGCGACCTGCAGATTCGCGAACACGGCATGGCCGGCCGGCATGAGCTGCCGCGGTTGCGGCTCTACGTGTCGGACTACACCCATTCTTCCATCGACAAGGCCGCGCTGTTGATCGGCGTGGGCCAGGAGGGCATTCGCCGCATTCCGGTGGATGAGGCATTTCGCATGCAGCCCGCGGCTTTGGCGCAGGCGATTCAAGAGGATCGTCGCGCAGGCTGGCGGCCGTTTTGCGTCGTGGCAACGGTGGGCACCACCTCCTGTACCAGCATCGACCCCGTGGCCGGCATCGCGCGCGTGTGCGCCGCCGAAAACCTCTGGCTGCACGTCGATGCGGCGCACGGCGGCACCGCGGCAATCGTGCCGGAAATGCGGCACGTGCTGGCCGGCTGCGAATTGGCGGATTCGTTCGTGGTCAATCCCCACAAATGGCTGTTCGTGCCAATGGGCCTGAGCGTGCTTTACACACGCAAACCGGACGTGTTGCGCCGCGCCTTCAGCCTGGTGCCCGAATATCTGCGCACGGCACAGGGCGGCGAAGTGATCAACTACATGGATTACGGCATTCCGCTGGGGCGGCGTTTTCGCGCGCTCAAGCTGTGGTTCGTGCTGCGCTATTTCGGCGTGGCGGGATTGCAGGCGCGCATTCGCGAACATCTGCGCCTCGCCCGTGAGTTTGCCAGTTGGATCGATCAACACCCGGATTTCGAGCGCCTGGCGCCGGTGCCGTTGAGCACGATCTGTTTTCGCGCCCATCCCGCCGGCCTGAACGAGGAGAGCCGGCTCAATCAACTCAACGAAAGGCTGATGCACGCAGTCAACCAAACCGGCGAGGCCTTTCTCTCACATACCAAGCTCGATGGCCGCTTCGTGATCCGCCTGGTGATCAGCCATCTGCGCGTCACCGCAGCGGACGTTCAGCGGGTCTGGGAGATTTTGCAGCAACAGCTCCGGGCGCTGAGCTGATTTCCTTCCACCAAACTTCACCGCCCGAATCCGGCGGCGTGCTCCGCGCCGGCGGGTTTGCCATTGGACCGAATGGCTTGAACGCCGTTGCCGGTACTCCTGTCCTCCGCTACAAGTCGTGCATGCCGCCGCCTCTGGCGGCGGCTGTTGCGGGTCAGTGGCGTCTTGTCGCATGCGTACGAGACTGTAGTTTTGTTGGATAGAATTGTTCCTGCCACGGCCTGGCCGCAGCATCAACAAATCTCAGAGTATTCATGCTGGGTGTAGTTCTGGAGGCCCCGGCTCAGGCGAGGTTGGAACAACTTAGTCTCTTTGGAGGGAACGCGCTGCATTGAAAGCAATGATTCTCGCCAGCGGATGGAAACCACCCAACTGATCGAGAGATTCTGCTTCGGCGC
>JBBIKM010000130.1:0-17141 GCA_037445455.1 bacterium
GAGCAGTGAAATTTCTTCTGCCAAACATTTTTCTGTCATTGCCTTCTCAAAAAGTCAGTGACATTGGGCCGTATTGCCGCCGCCACTGCCGAATTCCACCAGTGTGTGCGGCGGCGGCACGCGGCCGACAGTGATGACCTGGCGGCAAAATGCCGCTTGTTCGGCATAGTCGGCGGGCGCAGAGAGCAGCGGCCACCAGGAGGCGAGTTCGTGATAGAGTTTTGGCATTGGCAGGCATGCAAAAAGAAGGAAAACCCCGGCTCAGCCGGGGTTGGAAGATTTTCGGACGACTCTAGGGTTCCTGGCGCCCGGGACGATCCTTTGCGGGACGACGGGACTAGCGCGATGGTGCGCACCGTCAGAAGACTCCCGCGCCCGCCTGCTGCGGAGAGTCATAGATCGCCGAGAACCGCAGACCGGTTCAGGTCTTTTCCTGCAACAGCTCCTTGATCCCGCCCAGCGACGACAGAATGCCGGTTGCCTCAAACGGCAGAAACACGACTTTGTTGGTGTTGCCGCCGGCCATTTCCTTGAGGGCGTCAAGATATTTCAGTGCGATGAGATATTTCGTGGGGTCGGCGCCGCCGTCGCCCACGGCCTTGGTGATGGCGCGGATGGCTTCGGCCTCGGCATTGGCCACGCGCTGAATCGCGCCGGCTTCGCCGTCAGCCCGCAGAATCTCGGATTGCTTGCTGCCTTCGGCCTCGGCAATTTGCGCCTCGCGCTTGCCTTCCGCCTGCAGAATCACGGCGCGCTTCTGGCCCTCGGCCTCGAGAATCACGGCGCGGCGGTCGCGTTCGGCGCGCATTTGCTTTTCCATGGCGATGCGAATGTCCGGCGGCGGCATGATGTCCTGCAGCTCGACGCGGTTGATGCGCACGCCCCATTTGTCGGTGGCTTCATCGAGCAGAATGCGCAGTTTCTGATTGATGGTGTCGCGGCTGGTCAGGGTTTGGTCGAGCGAGAGCTCGCCGATGATGTTGCGCAGGCTGGTTTGCGTGAGCTTTTCGATGGCGTCCGGCAGATTGTTGATCTCATAAACCGCCTTGATCGGGTCAGTGATCTGAAAATAGAGCAGGGCGTTGATCTCGATCAGCACGTTGTCGGCGGTGATCACGTTCTGGCGCGGAAAATCATAGACGGTTTCGCGCAGGTCGATGCGATCCATCTCGCGCAGGATGTAGGAGGACGGCTCGCCGCCGGCGCCGGGCACCAGGAAGCGCCAGATGATCTTCCGCGGTTTGTCAAAAAACGGCCAGATGATGTTGATGCCGCTGGTGAGGGTGGTGTGATACTTTCCCAAACGTTCGATGATCACGACTTCGGCCTGCTGCACAATACGCAGGCCGCGGATGACGAGCGCGACCACCAGGACCGCGAGCGCCAGCACAAACCAATGAAGCGGTTGCATCGCCTCCCTCCTCAGTTTGAAGATTGATGAACGCCGTTGGCCGTCACGATCAGCTTGTTGCCTTCCACCCGCAGCACGCGCACGCGCGTGCCCGGCGGCAGCCGGCGTCCGTCCTCGCTGCGGCTGTTCCACACTTCCCCTTCCAGCTTGACCAGGCCTTGCAAGCCGGAGACTTCGTCCAGCGCCAGGCCGGTCATCCCCACCAGCCGTTCGATGTTGGTGGCGACCGCCGGCGAGTTTTTGCTCAAGAGTTTCAAGAACACCGGCCGGATGGAAAGGAAAACGATGAAGGTCGTGGCGGTGAAGACGGCGATTTGAACGGTGAGGCCGAAATCCAGCGCGGCTGCAATGGCAGCCGCAAAACAGCCAAAGCCAAAACAGGCGGGAATGAAACCCGGAATGAAGATCTCCAAGATATCGAGCACAATGCCGGCCAGCAACCACAGCAGCCAATCTTCCATTTTCGCCTCCTGATCTTGTCGGTGTATGGGTTGTCGGGCAGGTGTAAAGCTGGAGGCGCAACCCTGTGTGGACGCGGCAAAAGTAGCAAACTTCACCGGTGCGCGCAAGGTGAAACTGGGCCAAGACCCGCGCCCGATCGCGGCGGTGTCGTGGGATTGCACAAAACCCGCCCCCCGGCTCGAGCGCTGCCGGCGGCGTTCTCAGCCCCGCATCAGAGGTGATACAGCATCACATACACCAGCACGCCGGTGACCGAAACGTAGAGCCAAACCGGAAGCGTCCACCGGCGGGCCAGGCGGGCATGTTGGTCGAATTTTTCCCGAAGCGTGATCAAGACCAGCGGTACATTGACCATCGCCAAAATAGTGTGCGTCAGGAGAATGGCAAAATACACCGGCCGGATGAATCCCTGTCCCTGAAAGGATTTCGAGCCGACCTGGTAATGATAGACCAGGTAACTCGCAAGAAACAGCAGCGAGGCCGCCAGGGCGCACAGCATGCAGAATCTGTGCTGCGCAATGCGCTTGCGGCGAATGTACCAAAATCCCAGCACCAGAAAGAAGGTACTGGCGCCATTGAGCAGGGCGTTGACATGGGGCAGAGCGGTAATCGGAATCACCAGGACACCTCGGCGATCAGGTTTTTGATATCGCGCGTGATCTGCTGGACGCTCGTCGAGTCCGTGCCGACGTAGTACTTGCGAATCCGGCGGGCAGCATCCACCAGCACGAATTGATTGCTGTGAATGATGGGCTCAGGGGGATCGACACCGGCGGCGGAGAGCCTGAAGCCCCGGCTGGCAAGCTCCTGGATCAAGTCATTACGGCCAGTGAGAAAATACCACATGCCCGGTTGCGCGCCGTACTTTTGTGCAAAACGGGAGAGCACTTCCGGGGTGTCGACTTCTGGATCGACCGAGAAGGAAACCAGCTTGACCGTCGCGAGGCCGGATTTCAGGAGGGTGTTTTGCAGCTCGGACATGTGGCTTGTCATGATCGGGCAGATGCCCGAGCAGCTCGTGAAGATGAAGTTGGCAATCCAAATCCTGCCTTGCAAATCTGCCGAGCCGAACGGCACGCCGCTGCGCTCAAGCAGGGTGAATTCCGGCACATGGCCGAGGATTTCCAGCCGGCGGCCGGGAAGGGACTCTTGCCCCACGTACATGGCGGCGACGACCATCACGATCCCGGCGCCGATTCCCCACCACAAATGGCCGCTGCGTCTCTCATTCATAACGCCTCCACTTCCGAGAGTGCCGCAGCGTCACGCTGCGCAGCGTCTGGCCAGACTCCTGACGCCTGTCAGCCTGGCGCGCGGCCGTGTTCTTGATAACGGCGGCGACAATGCCAAATCTGTTCGGCATGATTGTGGGCGTGCGCGGCATAGATGCGCAACCAGGTTTCGGCGGAGTAGGGGCCGCTCTCGCTGTGATGGCCGGTGCGCTGCCAATCCGCGTCGGTCATAAGCTCCAGGAGCTGGGCGGTGGTGTCGCGGGCGGCCTTAAAGGCGGCAAGCGCGGGCGCGATCGGGCGGCGGGCGTAATGCAACCGGCGGGCGAAAGCCTCCTGATCGTAGCCCTGAATCTGCGGCTGCTCCTCCACCAGCAGCTTGCGCAACCGCATGGCGCTGGTCATTTCGCTGTCGGCGAGATGGTGGATAATTTCGCGGGCGGTCCATTTTTCAGGCGACCAGCGATAATCCATTTCTTCCTCGCTGATGTCTTGCAAGGCCTCGGCGACTCGGCGATAGCCGTCCTTGTAGCGAGCGATAAGCTCGGTCCGTTCCAGCAGTGTCACGGGTTCTTATCCAGTTTTTATGTGATATCGGCCACCCGAAAATTCCAGGCCAGCCATGGCGAGGCGTTTGCGTTGCGGGCTGTAGTGAGAAAATGCCACTTTGCTTGTTGCAATCCAAACATATTTTCCCGGCAAATGCCAGAGGCTTGGCGCAGCGTCGTTTGTCCATCTTTTAAGCCAGCTCAACCTGGTCAAAACGACGTTTACTTCGCCGGTGGACGAAGCAGGATGTAACTCAATCCAAATGACGAAGTCTGCGTCGTGATCCTGCTTGACGCCGACGGCATAATCCCAGCGCGGCTCATTGGGGAGAGCGCGACTCAGCGCGGCATCCACATCCACGCTCCCCGCAAGGAGGCGGGGGTTTTCACAGGCTATCCGCGCGGCATCGGAGGCTTTCAGCGCGCGCAGGCCGGGCTGAAAGGCTTGAGCGAGCGCAGGTGTGCGGAGCACGGCATTCTTGAATTTCATTCGGATTTTTCGCCACTGGCTATCGCCTGCGATACGACATCAGCCACGCGCCCACTGAATTCGGTAATGCCGCCCCAGCCAGATTCAACCGCATCGCTCGACCCCGGGTCGAGCTGTGAAATGTCATGAGCGTGGCCTTTGCGGTTAAAGGAGTATACCCGCATCGTCTTGTCCAGCACCGTCTCTGCAACTGCGCGCATTGGCGCCGTCGGCCCCACCTCGAAAATATCCAGCACCAACCTGGGATCAGAGTGATATCTTTTCAAAGTTTGCAGTGCCCAAACCACCTCCAATACGTGCGGCGAATGTGTTGACAGACACACGCGATAACCGCGCCAAAGCAAATCGAGCACGATGAGCATCGCAACGGAGATGGCTTGCGGGTGCAATCCCATCTCCAACTCCTCAATGACGACCCATTCAAGCACTCCCCGGCGCGGGGCTTTGGTGGGCGGCATCAGCCAGTAGAATCCGAGCAACAACGGCACAAACTCGCGCTGACCGGCCGACCATACCATGAAGGGCAAATGCTCATCCGCACCATCTGCTTGCAGCACCAGCCGGCGTTGCGAGCGATAGCGATCGACACGAAGGCCGTGATCCGGGAAAAGGGTTCGCGCCAACAGCTCTCGAATTTCACGCTTGAGCCGGTGCTTTTGCGGAAACAAGCCTGCGACTGCCGTGAATTCCTGCTCCAGCAGGAGGCGCAGCTTTTCGCTGAATTGCCGCACGGCAAAAGGATCGCCGGGTGAATAATCCGTAAAGGGGCGCGGCCAGCCGTCACGCAGGGCAAGCACACGCTGCGCGGGGATGAAGAACATCGTTTCATCCCTGGTTTTTTTTTGCCGCGCCACCAGTCTTGTCAGGTCTATCGCTTCATTCTGCCAGACGATCCTGCTCTTTCCATCACACCAGAGACCTCGCATGCCTTCGCCCAAATAGATGTCGAGAAAGTCAGCCAACTCGCCGGACCAATCCAGGCCGTGGCGTTTCAACTCGGCAAGCACGTGACCGGCATCAACCATCAATTTGAGCAGTTGCAGCGCCACGCTTTTGCCCGTGGCCTGCGGGCCAACCAGTACGGTCAACTCACCAAACGCCAGATCGGCCTGCGAAATCTGGCCGATATCTTTGAGTTTCAAAGAAAATCTTTGCATGAAAAATCGCGCTTAAAATGCGGTTTTGTCCCAGGCCATCATGCTGAGCAAAGCCGGCAGATAGATCAAGGAAGCGCGCATCAATCGCCGGGCTGCGGCCACGTTGCGCGCAAACATGACGCTGAGGCCGGCGCCGAGAAAACCAATTCCCAAAACCAGCGCCCCGAAAAAGTAGGCCCGGCCCGTCAGGCCGATGAGGGTGGGCAACAGGCTCACAGACAGCAACGCCAGGCAGTTGGTGAGAATCTGGCGGCCGGCGCTGTAGCCTTCGGGATCAATAACGGTGAGCATGCGAAAGCCGCCACGGGCATAATCGTCGCGGTAAATCCAGGCGATTGCCAAGAAATGAGGCAACTGCCAGATGAACAGAATCGCGAACAGCACCCAGGCTTCCAGGCCGAGGTCGTTGCGCACCGCGCTCCATCCGCCCATCGGCGGCAAGGCCCCGGGGATGGCGCCCACCACCGTCGAGAGCGGGCTTTTCGTTTTCATCGGCGTGTAGAGAAAAACATAGCTGGCGAGCGTGATTGCGGCCAACACCGCGGTCAGCCCATTCACCCAGAAGGCGAGATATGCGATGCCAACCACCGAGATGACCACGCCGAAGCCCAGCGCCGGCGCCGGCGACAGCCGTCCGGCGGGCAGGGGACGATGGCGCGTGCGCAGCATCCGGGCATCGCGGTGGCGCTCGAGATATTGGTTGAGCGCGCTGGTTCCTCCGGCAACCAGCGCGGTGCCCCACAGCGTATGCAGCAGCAGCGCCACCTCCAGGGCGCCGCGCGAACCGAGATAGAAGCCGAGCAACGTCGTGATCAGCACCATCAAGGTGACGCGCGGCTTGGTGAGGGCAAAATAATCAGAAATCGACGCGAACAGACGCGCTGGGGGCGGTGAAATTGTCGTCATGATTCGTTGGAAATCGTTCGCCTTCAGTTCAATGTTCTTGCTGGTTCGCCCGGCGGCCGGGCAAGCTTTGCCGCTTGCAGGCGAAGGGCCAGCCACCGCCGACGCCATTACGCGCTGCTCGCGCGCGGCAGCGTGGCCGCCATTTCCCCGGCCGGCACGCGCGCGGGCACGCTGAGATGTTGCTGCGCGAGCACCGTCAGCACGAGGCTTGCCGCCAGCACCAAAGCGCCGGTGGCCACGTGCGCTGTCGTGGGAAGGACAGCCTTTTGCGACCAGATGGTGAGGCCGCCCAACGTGATTTGCAGCAGGACGCCGACCGCCAGCAGTACGGCCGGGCGATACAACGCCGCTTCTTCATGATGGCGCCGCAGCACGCGGCTCACAGTCCAAATCACCAGGGCAGTGACCACCACCGCGCCCAGGCGATGGGCAAAGTGAATCGCAATGCCGGCGGAATCAAAAGGTGGAATGAGCCGGCCGAAGGCCAGCGGGAAATCCGGAATGGCCAGCCCGGATTTGGTATGGCGCATGATTGCGCCCAGGATGAGCTGCAGAAAGATTGCCGCAGTGGTCACCAGCGCGAGAACGGCCAGCGGCGGCCGCTGCGTGTCCTGCCGTTTCGCCAGCGGCTTTCCCCACTCCGGCGAGGTGAACAGCGCGAGGCAAATCGTCAAGCCGAAGAAGGTTTGCGCCAGCGTGCCGTGCGCCACGGAGATGGGCGTGGGCAGCAGGAACAAAACCGTAAGCCCGCCGAGCACGCCTTGCAGAATGACCAGCAGCAGTGCGACCAGCCCCAGGCGCTTCACCCAGCGCCGGGGTTCCTGCCACCACAGCCAGGCCGCGAGAATAACCGTGAGCATGCCCACGACGCTGGCCACCATGCGATGGCCATGTTCATACAGAATGCCGCCCACCATTTGCGACAGTGGGTAGGAGAACATGAAATGGCCGTAGGTATTCGGCCAGTCGGGCACGGACAAGCCGGAATCGGTGCTGGTCACCAATCCGCCAATGAAAATCAGCACGAAAGTGGCTCCCGCCACCAGCAGGGCGAAGCGATGGAGCCATTTGCGGGGGGAAGATGCGGGTGTCATCATTTGACTCACATGGTTAATCAGACCGGCCCAATATATGTCAAAAAACACACACATGAAAGCACAACCTTGGGGCAGGACTGTGCCGGAAAAGGCGTGGGCCGAAGCTTCATTGCGCCTCGACCGCGGCAGGGGCCTCGGCCTGCTGGGCCTGCTCAGCCCGCAGGCGGGCCGAATCACGCGGGGTGCCGGTGAGATCCGGCAACAGGGCGATGATCAAGAGCGTGCACAAAATCAGCGGGGTGAGCGCGATAATACCGAGCGTGCGCTTCTCGAACTTCAGGTGCATGAAGTACATGGCCACCAATGAGGCTTTGGAAAGCGCCAGCAGGATCAGCACGATGCCGACGCCGACCCTGCCGATCGGCAGGTACACCGCGCCGATTTCAAGCACGGTCAGAACGAACAATGCGGCGAACACCATCATGTAGTTGGGTTCTTTGTGCATGGCAGACATGGAATTTTCTCCTGGAACTCGATTCGGGGTCTGGGCAATTTTCGCAGGCACCGGCATTGCCCTCGCCACCACGATTCACTTGATGAGATAGACGAAGGTGAAGACCAGAATCCAGACGAGATCGACGAAATGCCAGTACAAGCCGGCATTCTCGACCGTGCTGTAGTTCTCCGCAGAGTAGCGGCCGCGCATACCATTGAGCAGGACCAGGCTCAAGTAGATCACGCCGCCGGTTACATGCGCGCCGTGAAAGCCGGTGATCGCGAAGAAGGTCGTGCCGAACAGATAGTTGCCGTAGGGATTGCTGGTGAAGGTCACCTGTTGTTCGGTGATCAGGTGCGTCCATTCGTAGGCTTGCAGGCCAAGAAACGTGACGCCGCCGAGAATGGTCAGCAGCAGGAAGTTGCGCAGCCCCTGCTGGTTGCCGTGGCGGATGGCTGACAGCGCTTTCACCATGGTGACGCTGCTGCAGATGAGCAGAAACGTCATGAAGGCGGTGAGATTAATGCCGAGCACCGCCAGCGGGTTGGGCCAGTCGGTCGCGCCGGCGCGCAGGGCGCCGTAGCCGGCGAGCAAGCCGCCGAATGACATGGCGTCACCCGCCAGAAAAATCCACATGCCGAGTTTGCCCCAGCTTTCCGGGGTCAGGGGCGACTCGGCGGGTTCGATCGCATGAACGTGGGCAGAGGCGTGACTCACGTTTTTTCCTCCTCAGGTTTCGGATTGGGAGAGTGAGACGGGCTCGGGTTTGGTCGCGGCGGCACGATGCCGGCGCTGCAAAATGAACAGACACAGCGCCACGCTGCCGACGATTGTGAACGGCGTGGCCATCAAAAAAAGAATGCTGGTGTTGAAGCCGCGGCCGAGCGCGCCGCTGGCCGCTTGCGCACAGCCCGGGCACGCCGCGGAGGCCTGCGGCAGCAACAGCAACAGGATGATGAACAACAGCGCACACAACGGTTTTGCTTTGAGCATATCACAACACCTCATGCTGATTCATTTCTTCCGCCGCCTCAATTCAAATACACCAGAAGGTAGAGCAGCGGCCAGAGCAGAACCACCAAATACCAGTACATGCTGCACAAGAGTACGGCGGTGTGCCGGGCAGCGGTGAACCGCCCCTGGGTTGCCCGCCACCAGACGACGAGCAGCCAAAGCACGGCGCCTGCCACATGCAGTGCATGGCAGCCGATCAAGGTGTAAAAGGTCGCGCCGTACACGCTGGACGACAAGGTCAGGCCATAGCCGAGCAGCTTGATCCACTCGTAGCCCTGGATCAGCAGAAAGGTCGTGCCCAGCAGGGCCGTGAGCGCGAGATTTTTCTGCAAACCGGCCGCCGCGCCGCGCCGGATGCGGCGATACGCCTGGAACATCGTGAGACCGCTGGCCAGCAGAATGACGGTGTTCGCGCCGGTGACCATCACCGGCAGGCGCGGCTGGCCCAGCGGCGGCCAGTCCAGGGCGCCGTATTTGAAAACGATGAACGCGCCGATGAGCGCGGCGAAGAACATCGCGTCCGTGCCGAGAAACAGCAGCATGCCGAGCACGGCATTGCCCACCGGCCGCGACTCGGCCTCGCCGTCATCGCCATCATCGCCGGGACCATAGGGCAATGCCGGCGTGGGTGGCGGCGGATTGCCGGAGAAATGATCCAGTTCGAGGACTTCTCCACTGTCACGGCTGGACCACTCGTAGGCGGCCTGAGGGGAAACGCTAGCGGCAGTTGCCGGCATCACAAATCAGTCCAGAATTAGTTCAAGAGCAGAACACTCACGGCCGTCACGGCCACCAACGTCGCCAGAATGGCGAGCAGAATCTTGAGCACGCGTGCGTTGCGCGCCGCCAGATCAGCCGGCAGCCCGGAGGACACGCGGGGTGGCCCATTTCGCTGAGCGTCTGCCACGGTCTTCCTGCTTTGCATATTGCCTCAATGGCCGGCCGGCACCGCGGCCTTTTCCGTTTGCGGTACGAAGTCAGTTTCCCGGCCCGGCACGCTGTACTCGTAGGGGCCGTGATGCACCGTCGGCGTCGCCATGAAGTTGCCGTGCGGCGGCGGCGTGGGCGCAACCCACTCCAGGGTGTTGGCGCGCCACGGGTTGTCGCTTTCCACCTGGCGGCCTTTGAACATGCAGTAAACGAAATTTACCGCAAAGATGAGCTGGGTGAAGCCGAGCACAAAGGCGCTGATGGTGATGAACTCATTCATGCCCTGGAATTGCTTGAGAAAATCATATTGCAGCGGATTGGCAATGCGGCGCATGTGGCCGCCCACCCCGAGGATGTGCATCGGAAAGAAAGTGCAATTGAAGGAGACAAACGTCAGCCAGAAGTGCACCTTGCCCCAGGTGGCGTTCATCAGGCGGCCGTACATCTTGGGGAACCAGTAGTAAAGGCCCGCGAAAATACCGAAGATGCTGCCGCCGAACACGACATAGTGAATGTGCGCGACGATATAGTAGGTGTCGTGGATGAACATATCCACCGGCGTCGAGGCCATGTAAATGCCGCTCAAGCCGCCGATGACGAACATCGAAACGAAGCCGAGGGCAAACAGCATCGGCACAGTGAAGCGGATGCTGCCGCCCCACAAGGTGCCGAGCCAGTTGAAGGTTTTGATCGCAGAGGGCACGGCGATCAACATGGTTGAGATCATGAACGTGGTGCCGAGCCTGGGGTTCATGCCGCTTTGAAACATGTGATGGCCCCACACGATCCAGCCCAGAAAGGCGATGGCCACCATTGCCCAGACCATGGCGCGGTAGCCGAAGATCGGCTTGCGGCTGAACACCGGCAGGATCTCGGAGGCCAGCCCCATCGCCGGCAGAATGAGAATGTAAACTTCCGGATGGCCGAAGAACCAGAAGAGATGCTGCCAGAGCAACGGCTCGCCGCCGCCGGCGACATTGAAGAAGCTGGTGCCCAGCGTTTGATCGAACAGCAGCATGGCCAGCGCGGAAGTCAACACCGGCAGCGCCAGCAGCAGGAGAATGGCAACGATAAACAGCGACCAGATGGCGAGCGGCATGCGGAACAGCGTCATGCCGGGCGCGCGCATGTTGATGATGGTGGTGATGTAGTTGATCGAGCCCATCAGCGAGGAGACGCCCAGCACGATCAGGCTGAACGACCATAACACCTGCCCCATGTCGACGCCGGTCCAGGCGGCGTTGGCAGCGAGCGGCGTGTAGGAGGTCCAGCCGGCGGCGGCATGGCCGCCAGGCACGAAGAAGCCGGCCAGCATCACCACGCCGGAGGCGACGGCCACCCAGAAGGAGAGCATGTTGAGCACGGGAAACGCCATATCGCGCGTGCCGATCATGAGGGGAATGAGAAAATTGCCGAAGCAGCCGATGAGAATCGGCATCACCACGAAAAAGATCATGATGGTGGCGTGCATGGTGAACAGCGAGTTGTAGAAGGCCGGCGCCACCGCACCCATCGGCATGTTTTTCGCCAGCCAGTTTTGCTCGCTTTCATCCTTTTGCAGCCACTCCATCCAAAGCTTGTCCATGCCGGTTTTCGGCTCGCCGGATTCGAGGAATTGGGCGGAGGCGCCGATGAGCGGCAGGGGCTTGTCCGGGTAGGCAAGCTGCCAGCGGAACAGCAAGGCAAACCCGCCGCCCAGGATCATCATGAGCAAGCCCAGGGTGAGGAACTGCTTGCCGATCATTTTGTGATCCATCGAAATCAGGTGAGTGCCGATGAAGCCGTGGGGATGATGCTCGGCGAGGTTGCCCAAGCCGCCGACCAGAAAGAAGAAGCCGACGAGAAAGTCGGCAAAACCCAGCAGCGAGGGGGTGCTGATGCCCTGCTGCAATCCCCACACGGCCCAGAGGGTGCCGTAGAGCAGCGGCAGCGTGCCGAGCCATTTCTGCGGCTTGCGCCAGGTGAGGATGCCGTTGACGAGCGCAGCCACGCCGAATGCCAGGCGCGCCAGCAAGCCGCTTTCCGGCCGGATCAGCAGCGTGAGCAGGACAAACAGCATGCCCGTCACGATCATGACCGCGCTGAAAATCTCTCCAAACAAACGCCGTTGTTTCAGCTCATCAGCAGAGATGGGGTGTGCGTGTGCCATTCTGAATTCTCCATCGGAAAGATCGTGGGTGGGTTGCCATCACAGGGGGTTGGCGGCGCCGGCGGAATCGGCAGGCGCGGCCTCGGCAGCGGGAGCCGGCGGCCAGGTTTGCAGTTTCCAGGCCTCATACTCTTCCGGAGTATCGACGTAAAGCGTGCCCTTCATGCCGGAATGGCCGAAGCCGCACAGCTCGGCGCAGGGAATCTCATAGACTCCCGGCTTGGTGGCTTGAAACCACGCGGTGATGTTGTGCCCGGGCACGGCATCCTGCTTCAGCCGCAGTTGTGGCACGAAGAAACTGTGAATCACATCCAGGGAATTCAAATGCACGTGCACGACGGCATTCACCGGCACATGCAGGTCATTGTCAATCTGGTAGTCATCCGCGGTGTCGAATTGGCGGTCGGGGCCGGGATAAAGAATCTGCCAGTTGAATTGCTTGCCGGTGACGCGCACTTCCACCTCCGCCGGCGGCCGCTGTTGCTTGATCTCGCCCCACAGCGGCTTGCTGGCAAACGCGAGCGCAAACATCGCGACGGTGGTGGCGCTCGTCCACACCCATTCGAGCGTGGCATTGCCGTGCGTGTAGGTCGCAGGGCGGCCCTCGCGCTGGCGGTACTTGATCAGGAAGTAGATCATGGTTGCCGACACCAGCACGAACACCGAGGCCGTCAGGTAGTAGATGACGTGAAAGATGAAGTCGATCCGACTGCCGTAAGTGGAAACATTCTCCGGAAGCCAGTCAAGCATGGCGACTCTCCTCCCTTTGACAAGGTTGAGTGGTGAAGTGCGCCGGCCGGTCAACGGGCGCCGGCTTACTCTGCAGCAAAAACAAAGTCGAGGCGTGCCGCCGCCGAGTCGCCCAGCGCGATCCGCTGGGCACGGCGGCCCAGTTTTTCATGCCAGGCCACGACCAGGTAGTCGCCGGCGGGCAACGGTCCCACGCGATAGCCGCCGGTCGTGTCCGTCACCTGAAAAAACGGATGCGGCAACACGCCGGCGTAGGCAGACATCCACGGATGCACATTGCAGCGAAAGGGGATCATGATCTCGGGGGCAGTGAAGGTGCGCGTCAATTGCTTTATGTGACGCGTCATGCCGAGATTGAAAGGTGGGTTGTGCCGCGAGGCCGCGTGAACGTTGTGCATCGTGTCGTCGCTGTTCAAAATCTGCAAAGGCTGGCCAGTTTGAATGCCGAACACATGCGGCTGATACTGGCACCCGATCTGATTCAACACCACGGGTTCGGCAGGCGGCGGGTATTCTTGCTCCACGCCCTCGGCGAGATAGACAAAGACGTGGCGCAACGTCTGATTGGCGTTGACCACGAACTCGTCCGACACAATTTCCGAGAACCCTGGGTGCCGGCAGGCAGCATCTCTTGCCATGCGTATGACTTTCGCTGCCGGCGCTTCGCCCTGAAAATGCACCTGTCCGAAGATAAAACTCGCCGCCGGTTTGGCCGGCACCGTGACCGCTGTTTCAGGTTTGGGAATTGGAACTGATTGACCGTCGCCGCTGCAGGCAGACCACCACATCGACATGAGACATAGAATCAAGCAGGCGACACGCACGCGGGATAGCGCGACTTTCACAGTTAGTCTGAAATGACGGGCTGCGGGGAGCAGCCTGATGCAGGATATGTTAAAAATTGGAAGCCGAATGTAGTCAGGCAGGGGCGTAATGTCAAGCGGAAATTCACGGCGATCACAATGCCGCATCCGCCCCCAACATCGCCACCAGCATTATGCCTGCAGGCATGGCTTCACGGCGTGCGTCAGTCGCATGCCACCGATGAAACCGGTAACACAATTCTAAAGTCAATTGCATCGAAAATTGTCTTGTTTGTTTCTGCGATAAGCATTATTGTTAGACACCCCTAAATTTTATTTTAGGCAATTTATTCAATGCGCTCAGATCGGCGCAAAACGCGCAGTCCAAAGTGAAGGTCTCTGGCGCCAAGAAGGCAGAGCAGGCAACGATCAGAAACCTGCCAAGAGATTCTTCCATTATCCTGCTTCGTTTGGCTGGTAAGACGCAACACGATGCGGAGATGAGATTATGATAGATCCATTATTTGCCCTGCTGGCAGCTCTCGGGCTGTTGGCGCTGGCGGGAACAGTCTTCTGGCCCACCTACGGTCTACTCGCGCAATTGCACAAACTCAAGCGCACCACGCAAAAAGTGTTGATTGAGGACGCGCTCAAGCATCTTTATCATCAAGAAGAGAAGGGCCGGCGGGCCACACTGGAGAGCCTGTCCGGCGCGCTGGGCATCAGCCGTGACCATGCCGCCCGGCTGCTCACCAAACTGGAAACCGTTGGTCTGATCGTCTCCCAGCAAAGCGGCTTTGGCCTGACGCCGGAAGGCCGCTCCGATGCCCTGCGCATCATTCGCGTGCACCGCTTGTGGGAACGCTATTTTGCGGATGAAACCGGCCTGGCCGCCACCGAGTGGCACAACGAGGCGGAAAAGCGCGAGCACATCACCACCGCGGAAGAGGCGGAAGAACTGGCGCGGCAGATGAGCAATCCGCTGCACGATCCGCACGGCGATCCGATCCCGACCGTGGGCGGCGAGTTGCCGCGCCAGGAAGATCAACCGCTCACTGATTTGGAGGCCGGCACGCTCGGCCGCATCGTGCACATTGAAGATGAGCCGGCGGTGATCTACGCGCAACTGGCTGCGCAGGGCCTGCATCCCGGCATGGTCATCCGCGTGCTGGACAAATCGCCCGAGCGCATTCAATTCATCGCCAATGGCGAGGAAATCAAACTGGCGCCGGTGGCAGCCGCCAACGTGAGTGTGGTGCCACTCGCCAACGGCCATGAGATGGAAGGCCCGTTCGAGTCCCTGAGCGCGCTGCAACCCGGCGAGGCCGGCGTGGTGCTCGGCATCTCGCGGAACTGCCGCGGCCAGCAGCGCCGGCGCTTGATGGACCTGGGGATCGTGCCGGGCACCACGGTTTCCGCTGAGCTCGCCAGCGCCAGCGGCAACCCCACGGCCTACAACGTCCGCGGCGCGCTGATCGCGCTGCGCAAGGATCAGGCGAGCTTCATCTACATTCAGCGAAAGGAGAAGGAGGCATGAGTCTGCCGGTGGCACAATCTGGCTGCGAAACCTGCCCCGTGCATCACACGGCGAATTTGATCAAGCTCGGCGTGAACATGGAATCGTTCGACTACGTCGTGGCGCTGGCGGGCAATCCCAACACCGGCAAGAGCACGGTGTTCAACGCCCTGACAGGCCTGCGGCAACACACCGGCAACTGGCCCGGCAAGACCGTGACGCGCGCCGAGGGCGGGTTCGTCTATGCGGACAAGCGCTACAAGATCGTGGATTTGCCGGGCACCTATTCGCTGCTGTCCACCAGCACCGATGAGGAGGTCGCGCGCAATTTCATCCTGTTCGGCCAGCCTGATGTCACGGTGATTGTGGTGGATGCCACCCGGCTGGAGCGCAATCTCAATTTGGTATTGCAGGTCCTGGAAATCACCAATCGCGCGGTGGTCTGCCTGAATCTCATCGACGAAGCGCGGCGGCACCGCTTGACGATCGACGAACGGCTGCTGGCCAAGGAATTGGGCGTGCCGGTGGTGCCGACGGCCGCGCGCCGTGGCTTGGGAATACCGGAACTGCTGCAGCAATTGCATGCGGTCGCCACCGGCGAATATGTGTGCAAGCCGCGCCGCATCAAAAGCGAGTCGCGCGGGCTGAAACATGCGCTGGAACAATTGACCGCCATGCTCGCCACGAGATTCCCGGGACTCTCCAACGCGCGCTGGGTGGCATTGCGGCTGCTCGAAGGTGATCCGCGCATCATCGAAGCCGTGCGCAGCGGTGAGATGACGACCCTGGCCCAAGCCCAGCAACTGCAGCCGGCGGCCGCCCAGGCAAAAACCTGAAATGCCGGCGACGCGCGCGGTGATCGCAAGGCAAATCGCAGGCGCGCCGCTCGCGCCGGCACCGGCAACCCACACTCATCTTGACACAGTATATCCTGATGAACACCGACAACAAACCCGCTCCCGTCTCCTCCGAGACCATTCTGGCCACCGCCAGCCACCTGCGTTGGGAGGTCGGCGAATATCTGCATGATTCCCTGATGGACACGATCTATCAGGAGGCCTCGCGCATCGCAGCGAAAGTGGTCACGCCCATCGGCGAAAAACCGAAATTCAACTGGGACCGCGCGCTCGACCGGCTGCTCACCAGCCGCCTGACCGGTGTGCCTGTCATGCTGCTGCTGTTGACGCTGGTGTTCTGGCTGACCATCGCGGGCGCCAATGTGCCCTCCGGGCTGATCGCCTCGTTCTTGATCGACACGATTCACCCGATGCTCAAAGGCCTGGCCACCACGATCGGCATGCCGTGGTGGCTCGACGGCCTGCTGTTCGACGGCGTCTATCTCGCCGCCGCCTGGGTGGTCAGCGTCATGCTGCCGCCCATGGCGATTTTCTTCCCGCTGTTCACGCTGCTGGAAGATTTCGGCTACCTGCCGCGCATCGCCTTCAACCTGGATAATCTCTTCCGCAAATCCGGCGCGCACGGCAAGCAGGCGCTGACCATGAGCATGGGCTATGGCTGCAACGCCGCCGGCATCATTGCCACCCGCATCATCGACAGCCCGCGCGAGCGCCTGATTGCCATCATTACCAACAATTTTGCCCTGTGCAACGGCCGCTGGCCCACGCAGATTCTCATGGCTTCTCTCTTCATCGGCGCGATGGTGCCGGCCGCCTGGGCCGGGTTGGTGTCCGCGGCCGCGGTCGTGGGCGTGGCGCTACTGGGCATCTTTTTGACATTCGTGACCTCCTGGTTTCTCTCGCGCACGATCCTCAAGGGCGAAGCCTCGACTTTCAGCCTGGAGCTGCCGCCCTATCGCCCGCCGCAAATTCTGAAAACGTTGTACACCTCGCTGATCGATCGCACAATCTTCGTGCTCTGGCGCGCGGTGGTGTTTGCGGTGCCGGCCGGCGCGGTGATTTGGCTGATGAGCAACATCACCATTGGCCAAGCCAGCCTCGCCGAGCACGTCATTCGCTTCTTCAATCCCTTCGGCCTGCTGATCGGGTTGAATGGCGTGATCCTGCTGGCGTACGTCATCGCGATTCCCGCCAACGAAATTGTCGTGCCCACGATTCTCATGCTGTCGGTGCTCACCGCCAAAATCGCGGGCTACGGCGCCGGCGCCGGTGTGATGTTCGAGCTGGAAGACGCTTCCGCCTACATGGCCGTGTTCAACGCGGCCGGCTGGACGACGATGACCGCCGTCAATCTCATGCTGTTTAGCCTGGTGCACAATCCCTGCT
>JBBIKM010000131.1:0-17119 GCA_037445455.1 bacterium
GGCCGTGGCCTCACTACGCCCGGCGCGATCAGACAAAAGCAACGGTCAAACCGTTGCTGATCAACATGACACCGCCGATAACTGTGGCATGACCGGGCCGGAGAAGAATGGCTTGACATTCAGGTCAAAAAGCCTATTTTTCATGATCTGTTGCCAGTCCCGAAGCCGCCGGCGAAGCCCGGCGGGCGTCACAGCGCGAAGGCGCAAGTTGCAGTTATGGATTCCCATTATGCAGAAGGATGATTTCCATGGATAAGTTGACGATTGATGATATTGATCTGAAGGAAAAGCGGGTTTTGGTGCGGGTTGATTTCAATGTGCCTCTGGAAAACGGTGTGGTCACCGACGACACGCGGATTCGCGCCTCCCTCCCCACCATTCAAAAGCTGCTGCAAGCCAACGCCAAAGTGATCTTGATGTCACATCTCGGACGGCCCAAGGGCGGGCCTGACCCGAAATACTCCCTCATGCCCGCGGCCAACCGTCTCACCCAGCTTCTCGGCAAGAATGTGGAAATGGCGCCGGATTGCGTCGGCAGCGACGTGGAGAAGATGGTGGAGGCGATGAAGCCGGGCGACGTCTTGATGCTGGAAAACGTCCGCTTCCATCCCGAAGAGGAGAAAAACGATCCCGCCTTTGCCAGGCAACTCGCGGCGCTGGGCGAGGTCTATGTCAATGATGCCTTCGGTTCCGCCCACCGCGCGCATGCCTCCACCGAGGGCATCGCGAAAATCCTCAAAAACACCGCGGTGGCCGGCTACTTGATGAAAGCCGAAATCAGCGCCCTCGGCAGGATGCTGGGCGATCCGCCCAAGCCCTACGTCGCGATTCTGGGCGGCGCCAAAGTTTCGGACAAAATCGAAGTCATTCACACCATTATCACCAAAGTTTCGCATCTGCTCATCGGCGGCGGCATGGCCTATACCTTTCTCAAAGCCCAGGGCCATGAAATCGGCAATTCCCTGCTGGAAGAGGACAAGCTCGCGGTGGCCAAAAACGTGTTGCGGGTGGCGGAGTATCACAATCCGCGCAAGCCGCTGCGCGTGGAACTGCCCAGCGATCATGTCATCGCCAGCAACCTGGAAGGTACCGATGCCGCGCCGCTCGCCGCAGTCAACATTCCCGCCGGCAAACTGGCGGGCGACATCGGCCCGAAGACGCTGGAACGCTACCGCGCGCTGATCTTGCAGGCGAAGACCATCCTGTGGAACGGCCCGATGGGCGTGTTCGAGAAGGCCGCGTTCGCGGCCGGCACCTTGGGCGTGGCGCAGGCGGTGGCGGAGGCCACCAGCAAGGGCGCTTTCAGCGTGGTGGGCGGCGGCGATTCCGTGGCTGCGCTCGCCAAATCCGGGCTGACCGACAAGATCTCCCACGTCTCCACCGGTGGCGGCGCTTCGCTGGAGTTCCTCGGCGGCAAGGACCTGCCCGGCGTGGTGGCGCTGACCAAGGCGCCGGCGAAATAGGGTCCGTCTCAAAGCACTACCGCCCGGGTGCTTCGTCATCAGGACGGGCCTGTCTGGTTCGACTGGTGCACGCGCCCGGCCGGTTTCTTCGTTGCGAGAAACAGACACAAGAAGATATTCTGAGGCCTCCGTCAATCCAGCTTGAGAGTCTGCCTGAACTCTCAAGTTGGATCTGCGTCGCAGGCCCGCGGTGTCGTGCCGTGTTCAACAATGAAACAGATTCAGGCAGCGCATCCCAATATTGATAAAATCACCTCATCTCTCCCATCCCGCCCGGCTGCAACTTCGCGAAGGCAATTCGATCATTTCCACCGGCTTGCGCCGGGAACCGCAGCCGCGGCGTTTGCTGGTACAGTTTTGGAAAGCATTGGGCCGGCGGCCCGCCCGAAACCGGCGGAAAGCCGAGGCGGTATTCTCACCGAAGTGAAGTATCATGACACCACATTCCGAAATTTTCATGTGGGGACTCTTCAGCGTGGCCGTCATCGTCATGCTGCTCATCGACCTCGGCATCGTCAATCGCAAATCACACGCCCCCTCGATGAAAGAAGCGACGATTTGGTCGATCATCTGGATCGCGTCGGCGCTGCTGTTCAATGTCGGCATCGGGTTTTTCCTCGGCCCCAAACCGGCGGCCGAGTTTCTCACCGGCTACTTGGTGGAGAAATCGCTCAGCACCGACAATATCTTCGTGTTCATCATGATCTTTGCCTATTTCAACGTCAAGCCGGAGCATCAGCCGCGGATTTTGAAATGGGGCATTCTGGGAGCCATCGTGATGCGCGGCCTGCTCATCGCCACCGGCACGGCGTTGATCCATCATTTTGACTGGATGATGTACGTCTTCGGCGGCCTGCTGCTCTACACCGTCATCAAAATGATCTTTCTCGACGGCGAGACCTTTGATCCCAGTAACAACAAACTCATCCGGCTGTTGCGGCGCTTCATGCACGTCACCACCACTTACTCCGGCGACCGCTTCTTCGTGCGGGAAAACGGCGTGTGGCACGCCACGCCCATGCTGCTCGTCGTGCTGGTGATCGAAAGCTCGGATTTGATCTTCGCCCTGGATTCGATTCCCGCCATCTTTGCCATCACTACCGATCCCTTCCTGGTGTTCTCCTCCAACATCTTCGCGATCATGGGCCTGCGCGCGCTCTATTTCGTGCTCGCCGGCATGGCGCGGCATTTCGAATATCTCAAACCCGGCA
Organism: bacterium; assembly: GCA_037445455.1. Classification (GTDB taxonomy): domain Bacteria; phylum Zhuqueibacterota; class Zhuqueibacteria; order Zhuqueibacterales; family Zhuqueibacteraceae; genus Coneutiohabitans. The sequence goes on from JBBIKM010000131.1 coordinate 2,675, forward strand.
TCATTTTCATCCTGCTGTTCGTCGCGGTGAAAATGCTGATGGCGGACGTGGTGAAACTGCCGGAATGGGTCTCGCTCAGCGTGATCGGCCTCACGCTGGCCATTTCCATCGCGGCTTCGCTGTGGCGCCGCCGCCCGGCGGTGGCAGCCCGGCGCGCCGCCGCCAAGCCGGCCACCGGCCAGGCGGGAGTGGCAATCGCTCCCGCGCCACCAAACGCCGCGGTGAACGGCAAATACCAAATGCCGAAGCCCGCACCGGCGGGCACGGTCGAACCGCCATCGCCGGAAAGTGCGCCCGCCCAGTCCTCCTCCACCCCGCCGTCGAAGTGACGCCGGCGTTGCATATTCCCGCGAAAATCTTTAGCTTGCCGGTGTGATCCAGGCAGGATGTCCACGCCAACCGAAGTTGTGGAAAACTCGGATGGGCCGGGCGTGAAACAGCTTCGGAAGAATATCGGTTTGGGAACCGCCTGGAGGCAGGCAGGCGATTCCTGCCACGCGCCGCGAGTAATCCCACATGCCCATGGTTCTCATCATCGATGATGATTTCTCCATCGCGGCTTCGCTGGCTTTGCTGCTCAAGCAGGCCGGCTTTGCCTCGCACACCGCGGCGGCGCCCGCCGCGGCGCTGCAGAAAATCGCGCAGGAGAAATTCGATCTCATCTTGCAGGACATGAATTTCTCCCGCAGCACCAGCGGCGAGGAGGGGCTGGCTTTGCTGCGTGAGCTCAAGCAGCGCCAACCGCAGGTGCCGGTGATTTTGATCACGGCGTGGGGCTCGATCGGTCTGGCGGTGCGCGGCATGCAGGCCGGCGCTGCCGATTTCATCACCAAACCCTGGTCGAACGAACAGCTTCTGCAGTCGGTGCAAACCGCGCTGGCGCTGTCCGCGGCCGGCGCCGGCGGCACGCTCGCGCGGGAAGACCTGGAGGCGCGCTATGATTTCAACGGCCTCATCGGCCGCGCGCCCAATTTCCTGCGCGTGCTGGAAATCATCGGCCGGGTGAGCGCCACCGAGGCCGCCGTGCTGCTCACCGGCGAAAGCGGCACGGGCAAGGAGTTGCTCGCCGAAGCGCTGCATCGCAACAGCAGCCGCGCCCAGGGGCCGTTCGTCAAGGTGAATTTGGGCGGCATTTCACCGGCGTTGTTTGAAAGTGAGATGTTCGGCCACGTCAAGGGCGCGTTCACCGATGCGCGCTACGATCGCAAAGGCCGCTTCGAGCTGGCGGATGGCGGCACGATCTTTCTCGATGAGATCGGCGACCTCGAGCCGAGCGCGCAAGTCAAGCTGCTGCGCGTGCTGCAGGATCGCACCTTCGAACCGCTGGGCTCCAGCCACAGCCGCCGCGTCGAGGTGCGCGTCATCTCCGCCACCAACCGCAACCTCGCCGAAATGGTGAGCCGCGGCGAGTTCCGCGAAGACTTGCTGTACCGCTTGAATCTGATCGCCGTGCACGTGCCGCCGCTGCGCGAGCGGCCGGGCGACATTGCGCTGCTGGCGCATCATTTTCTGGAGGCGCTCGGCAAAGTCTACCGCCGGCCGCAGTTGCGCCTGAGCGCGGACGCGGAGGCCTGGCTGGCTGCGCAGCCCTGGCCCGGCAACGTGCGGCAGTTGCGCCAGGTCATCGAGCGCACGGTGTTGATGCACGGCCCGGACACCCTTTCGGCCGCCGACTTCCGCTCCGCCCTGGAGATGCAGCCGGCTGCCGCTGAAAAGGAGAGTCTGCCCGCGGTCGGCAGCATGACGCTGGAAGAAATGGAAAAGGCCATGATCGCGAAGACGCTGCAACATCATGGCGGAAACATCAGCAGAGCCGCGGAGGCGCTCGGCCTCAGCCGGGCCGCGCTCTATCGCCGCTGCGAGAAATTCGGAATCCCCCTGTGAGCCTGCGCCGCAAATTCATCCTTTATCTCCTTGCCATTCACCTGCTGTTTGCCGGCCTGGCGGCCTTCAGCCTGTGGCAGCATCGGCCGTGGCTGCTGGCGGTCGAGGCGTTCTTTGCGCTCTCGTTTTTCGTGGCGGTGCGCCTGCTCAACAATCTCGTCCAGCCGCTCGCGCTGGCCGTCACCGGCGCGGACTTTCTGAAAGAGCGCGACTTCTCTTCCAAGTTCCGTGCCGTCGGCCAGCAGGAAACGGACCAGCTCATCGCGCTTTACAATCGCATGATCGACGAGTTGCGCGAAGAGCGCACGCGCCTGGCGGAGCAGCACTTTTTTCTCGAACGGATCCTGCAGGCTTCGCCCTCCGGCATTCTCACCTGCGACTTTGACGGCCGCATCGTCCTGGTGAATCCCGCCAGCGAAAAAATCCTGCAGATGCCCGCGGACGCTTTGTTGGGCAAAAAACTCCCGGAGCTGGACAGCCGGCTGGCCGGGGCGCTTAGCCGCTTGCAGCCGGGTGAGTCAGAGGTGCTGGCAGTGCAGGGCCGGCGCCGGGTGAAATGCCAGCGCTCCCAGTTTTTCGATCAAGGATTCCCGCGCGCCTGCTTCATGCTGGAAGAACTGACCGAGGAATTGCGCCGCTCCGAGAAAGCCGCCTACGAAAAGCTCATTCGCATGATGTCGCACGAGATCAACAACTCCACCGGCGCGGTGCAATCACTGCTGCATTCCTGCCTGACCTACACACCGCAACTGCAGCCGGGCGACCAGCCGGACTACGAAAACGCGCTGCACGTGGCGATCACGCGCATCAACCATCTCAACACCTTCATGTGCGGTTTCGCGGAAGTGATCAAGCTGCCGCCGCCGCACCTGCAGCCCTGCGCGCTCCGCCCGCTGCTGGAGGGCATTGCGCTGTTGCTGCAGGCCGAAAGCCGGCAGCGGGACATTCGCTGGCAGTGGGATTTTGCGCAGAACCTGCCGCCGCGCGCCATGGACAAGCAGCAGATGGAGCAGGTTTTCATCAACATCTGCAAGAATGCGATGGAGGCGATCGGCGAACACGGCGTGATCACGGTGCGCGGCGGCTGGCAGAACGGCAAAGCCTTCGTGGCAATCGAGGACAGCGGCAGCGGCATCACGCCGGAAGTGCGGCAACAGCTTTTCACGCCGTTCTTCAGCACCAAACCCAACGGCCAGGGCCTGGGCTTGACCATGATCCAGGAGATTCTGAGCCAGCACGGCTTCGAATTCGCGCTCGAATCCCCGCCCGGCCGGCCGACGCAGTTTGTGATTTATCTGAATTGAACAGCCACAACCATGATAAGCCCGGCGCGCTGGGGAAGCGCCACACCACCGGCCGCCAGGCAGCGCGGGTCCGAGCAGGGCTGAAGCATCATTCAATCGCTTCAGGTTACGCGCCTGACGCGGGGAGCTGGTGTCGCGCAGATTTCCAGTCCACTGTCACCAACTTTTCCCTCAAGGCAAAACAATTGAAGGCATGACGATCAAAAATTTCTCCAGCTATTTGCCTTTGTTTGTCAAGATGAGTGGGGTAGTCTGATAAGGTTAAGCTTGCTGGGGCAAAAGCAATGACAAAAATGGCTGTCATAAATATTTGGTTTGCAATTATCGAAGAAATGGTCATCGTAGCAACAGGAAGCTGTGAAATTTCTTTGCCAATCGTTTTTCTATCATTGCCTGCCCAAAAAGTTAGTGCCATTGGACTTCCAGTCTGCATGCGCGGGCAAGCTGGATGCCTGCGCTACAAGTTTCCAAGCAACAAAAATTCACCGCATTGGCGAAGCGTAGGCTGCCTGCCGCCAAGCTGGAAGTTTGCGCCAAACCCATGATCCAATCAAAGCCATGAACTTGCTGCAAGATTTTCTCACCTGCGTCTGCCAGACTTCACCCGCGCCGCTGGGGCTGGAGATCGAGCGCGCGCAGGGCATTTATCTCTTCACGCCCGCGGGCCGGCGCTATATTGATTTCATCTCCGGCATCGGCGTGGCCAACATCGGCCACGGCCATCCCAAGGTGCAGGCTGCCATCGCGGCGCAAACGCAAAAGCACTTGCATGTGATGGTGTATGGCGAATACGTGCAGGCGGCGCAGGTCAACTATGCCAGGCGCCTCGCCGAACTCGCGCCGGTGGCCGGGGGCACGGTCTTTTTCTGCAACAGCGGCGCCGAAGCCATTGAAGGCGCGCTCAAAACCGCGCGCAAATTCACCGGCCGCAAGAAGTACGTTGCCTGCGCCGGCGGCTATCACGGTGACACCTACGGCGCGTTGTCGGCAATGTCGAGCGCATACTATCGCCGCCCCTTCGAGCCGCTGCTCGGTGACTTCGAGTTTATTCCCTTCAACGATCCCGCCGGCCTCGCGCGCATCGATCACCACACCGCAGCCGTGCTGTTCGAGCCGGTGCAGGGTGAGGCCGGGGTGCGCGTGCCCGCCCCGGATTTTCTGCCTGCACTGCGGCAACGCTGCGACGAAACCGGCGCGCTGCTGATTGCCGATGAGGTCATGACCGGTTTCGGCCGCACCGGCAGGTTGTTCGCGTGCGAGCATTGGAACGTGCGTCCCGATTTGCTTTGTCTCGCCAAGGCCCTGGGCGGCGGATTGCCGCTCGGTGCCTTCATCGGCCGCCGCGCAATCATGCAAACGCTCTCGCACGATCCGCCGCTGGCGCATGTCACCACCTGCGGCGGCCATCCGTTGAGTTGCGCTGCCGGCCTGGCGGCTCTGGAAGTGCTGCTCACCGAAAACATGATCGCAAACAGCGCGCACATCGGCGCCCGCTGCCTGCAGGAGTTGCGCGCCGGCCTGAAACACGCGGAATTCATCACGGACATTCGCGGCTTGGGTGCTTTCTTCGCCATCGAGTTTCGCGACGCCTCCTGCGCCCAACGGTTTGTGGCCGAGTGCCGGGAGCGCGGACTGATCATCGGGTGGACCCTGCATGACACCACGGTTGTGCGCGCGGCCCCGCCACTCTGTTTGACCGAAGATGAGCTGACCGAATGCCTCAAGATTCTGCTGCAGGCAGCAGCTTGCTGTGGTGAACAAAAGTAATTTTCACAAGTTTTTCCAGTGCGCCGGCCAGCCCAGATACACAAGTTAGGTGGCAAATTGTGCCGTGGGCTCGGTTTTCAACCAGCCTTCGGCCGAGTTGTTGCGAGATTCGAATGTGATTAGAATGTGGATAACTTTCGGGCAGTGCAGTTGCCGAAAATCATAATCGCCTTGTTGCAGAAAATTCACTTTGCTGTTTTCGCGCCGCAGGGCCTCCGTCAAGGTACGTTGCTGCAATTCATGCCTTTTTGTTAAAAACATCTTAACCGGATTATATTTTTAAAATCAACATTTTGCGTCTGACTTCTGTTGCCATATCTATTCGTTGTGGTTACCGAGCGGTGACACACAACCCAATGTATTTTGGGCTGAAATTTTCCTCTGCTCGCTTTCCGCAAATCACCAAACGGCGTTTTCAGGAGGCAAAGCCCAGGAAAACGAGTGTGGATAACTTGTGTGCAATTTCTCCTGCAGAAGCAAGCTGAGGTGAGAAGCCAGGGCTTGCAACCGGAGAACATTTCCTGCCTTCGCAAAAAATTGCCTTCCATATACACGAACTTTCACTTGCCCAAAATCCCACATTTTGGCTATATTGCGGCGCCAATGCTTTCGCGAGGGAACATTTAAAATCAGAATCTTGTTTACTTACTGCGTTTGATGGCGGAAGCAGTTGGGCAGCGGCTTCGCAGCGCGATGATCCTGCCAGAAGGCAGAAAATCAACAGCAGGCCCTGGCTGTGACTCCCCGGCAGAAAGCTCAGACTAAGGGGACGCGACAACGGCGCCATTCGGCGAGGGATTTTATGTTCACTGGCAACATTGCGACTGCGCTTGTCCTGGACCCAGTGAAGCTGTGCGGTTGGCGTTTTAGGTTCTGAGTCAGATTCTGGATTGTATCCGTTTAAAGTTGTGTGTTGTTGACCAAATTTTCCCGCAACGGCTTGGCTGTTGCATCAGGCTGCTTGGATTTTTGACGCCCCCGCACTGGCATGTTAGAGCAAACACGCGCAAAGTTTCCCGCCAAGACTCTGTTGCGGCTGCTGTATGTCGCGATCAGCCTGTTTGGCATTGGATATGAACTCATCAAAGTCGAGCCGGTGCGCTGGCCGCTCATTGCAGGCTATGCCGGGATCATCATGGTCACCGCGTTGCTCCTGCGCCAACGACGTCACGAAGCATGATCTTGAATCACCCTTTGGCCGTACACCTCTCATCCCTGTCCTTTATGAGACCATTCATTTGCACGCTGGCTTTGCTGTTTGCCGCCTGTCCGCTGTTTTCCGCCGAAACTGATGCTCACCTCGTGCAAGCCACCCCTCAGCAAACCGTCATCGACTTCAAGCTCACGGGACTCAAGCTCGACACGCTCAACCTCGCCGGCAGCCCCAACAGCGTCATTCCCAAATTCTCCAACAGTTTCTCCCTGGCGGAAGCCGGTGCCCCCAATCTGCCGGTGCGCGTCTTTGTGCTCGGCGTGCCGGAAGGCGCGACCGTCGAGGCTGTGGCCATGCCCGGCGCTTTCGAGGACATGCGGGAGATGAATGTGTCCCCGTTTCCGACCGAGCAAGTGAGCGCAGGCGAAACCGGCGCGGTCTATTTGCCCAAGCCAGAGATCTACGGCCACGATGCTCATTATCCAGCGGACTTGGTGACGGTCGATCCGCCGGCGTATTTGCGCCAGCAGCGCATCGTGCGCGTGGTGGTGGCGCCGGTGCAATATAATCCCGTGCAAAAAACGCTGCGCATTTACCGGGAAGTGCGAGTGGTGGTGCGGCACCCCGGCCGGGCGGTGAGCAGCGCATCATTCGACGTGCCAGCCGTCACGCCGGCCGCGGCGGTGGAAGAGTCCTTCTATCGCGGGGTGATTTTCAACTACGAAGCGGCGCGGCCGTTTCGCCTGCCGCGCCCCGGCCAGGCGCTGGGCAAAGTAAGCTCGCCGCAGGCCACCGGACCATTTTACAAAATTGCGGTGCGCAATGAGGGCATTTATCGCCTCACCGGCCAAACCCTGGCAAGCGCCGGCATCGATCTCGCCGCCGTGCAACCGGCGCAGATTCGCCTGTACAACAATGGCGGCCGGGAATTGCCGCGCAGTCTCACGGCGCCGCGGCCTGAGGGCTTGATCGAAAACGCCATCTACGTTGCCGACGGCAATGACGGCCGCTTTGATGTAAGTGACTACATTCTGTTCTATGGCCGCGGGGTGGACGGCTTCACCTTCGATTCCACCAACGGCTCGGCCGCGCATTATCTCAACAAATACGGTTACGAGAACTACTATTTCCTCTCGGTCGCGCCCGCCAGCGACGGCAGCACCGGCAAACGCATGGCCAGCCGCGCGCCGCTGCCGGTCGCCAATGCCACGACCGTCGCCACCAGCTTTCAGCAGTATCTTTTTGTTGAAGAGGAACAAAACCCGCTCTATGAATCCACCCAATCGTGGTTCGGCTTCAATTTCGGCACGCGCGGCAACAGCACCAAGACCTACAAACTGCAGCTTCCCGATCCCGTCACCGATGCCACCGCGCGGATGTACTTCGGTTTCTATGCGCCATATTTCTCCAGCATTCCCCACCGCATGGCCGTGACCTTCAACCAGCAGCCGATCACCGAGTTCGTCATACCCGGCAACGGTTCGCGCCGCCAGTTCTACACCCTGCAGCGCACCGGTGTGCTGAAAAACGGTGAGAACGAGCTGCTGCTCACTTACACCGGCAGCGGCGATGCCGCCAACATGTACATCGACTATTTCGAGCTGAGTTACCCGCGGCAGTTGCGCCTGCCGGGGGCGAGCCTGATCTTTTCGGGCACGCCGAGCGCCGGGCCGGTGGCTTACCGCCTGGAAAACGCCAATCCCAACGGCTTGTGGCTGTTTGATATTTCCGACTTCAGCAGCGTCAGCTTGTTGAGTTCGGAGAATTGGCAGGTGAGCGGCAGTCAACTCACGTTTGCGGATATTGCCACCACCCCGGTGCCGCGGCGTTATGCGGTCAGCACCGCCGCCGGCTTCGTGAACCTCGAACCACAGGCCATCGTGAAGGATGCCGCTTCCAACTGGCGCTCGCCGGATCAGGAAGCCGACATGATCATCATCACCCATGAGGATTTTCTCTCACAAGCCCTGCGGCTGGAAAGTCTGCGCGAAAACTGGCAGCCCGGCAGCGCCGCCTCCCGCTTGAGTGTGGCAGTCGCCAACATCCAGGACGTATTCGATGAATTCTCCTGCGGCATGTATGACCCGGTTGCGATTCGCGACTTTCTGAAATATGCCTACGAAAACTGGCGCAAGGCGCCGACCTACGTCCTGTTGATGGGCGACAGCGACTACGATCCCAAAAACCTGCGCAACAAAAGCGACAAAAACTGGATCCCCACCTATCACACCGACGAGCTGAACATCGACGACAGCCGGGCCACCGATGCCTGGTTCACCTACGTGCGCGGCAACGATGCCGTGATGGATCTTGCCATTGGCCGCATTCCGGCACGCACACTGGCCGATGCCGAAGCATTCGTCAACAAACTGGTCAAATACGAAACCGCGCCGGTGTTTGGCGCCTGGCGCAACAGCCTGCTGATGGTCGCGGATGATGAAAACTCGCCCTACGGCCTGGAGGCGTTTCACATCAACGACATTGAAGATCTCATCAACCTGCGCACGCCCGACTATTTCGATATTCGCAAGCTCTACCTGACGGAATTTCCCGCGGTGCAAAGCGCCTCGATCTCCGGCATCCGCAAGCCCGCCGCCACCGACGCGTTCATGCAGCAGTTGCGCCGCGGCGCGCTGATCGTCAACTATGCCGGCCACGGCAACCCCACCGTGTGGGCGCACGAACGCCTGCTGGAATACGCCTCGGATTTCGACCGCATCCAAAACGGCGACCTGCAGGCAGTCTGGATTGCCGCCACCTGCACCTTCGGCCAGTTCGATCTGATCGACCGCCAGAGCTTCGGCGAGCAATTGCTGTTGGTGCCGGGCCGCGGCGCCATTGCCGTGCTCGCCACCTCGCGCCAGGTGTACGCCAATGCCAACGCCAATCTCAACCAGGCGTACTACGGCTCGCTGTTTCGCTCCGGCCAGGTCTCCGAGGCCCTGGGCACGGCGCTGGTGTATGCGCGCGTGCAAACCCGCTATACCGTCAATGATGAGAAATTCCATGTGTATGGCGATCCCAGCATGCGGCTGGCGATTCCGCGCTACAGCGCACAACTGACCACACCCGACACCATCAAGGCGTTGGCGGTCGCCACGGTGAGCGGCACGGTTTTGCGCAACGGCCAGCGCTGGCAGGATTTCAACGGCACGGTGCGGGTGGAAGCGTTCGACTCCGAGCGCTTCGTCACCTATCGCAGCGGCCCAAGCTTCAGCATCAATTACACGCTGCCGGGCAACTCCCTCTTCCGCGGCGAAGCCCGGGTCACCAATGGCAGGTTTGACCTGCAATTCATCGCGCCCAAAGACCTCACCTATGGCGGCACGCGCGGCCGTTTCAGCGTGTATTTCTGGAATGACACCACCGACGGCAACGGCTATCGCAACAATGTCGCCATCGGCGGCACCGCCGCCGGTTTTGCCGACAACCAGGGCCCGGAAATCAAGGTGGGCTTTCAGGGCGTCAGAGATTTCGTCTCGGGTGGCTACGTGGGCGCGGACCCGGTTTTGCAAGTGGCCCTGAAAGACAGTATATCAGGCATCAATATCGCCGGCGAAATCGGCCACAAAATCACGCTCACGCTGGACGGCAAGAGCGACAACAAGATCGACGTGACGGATTTCTTCAATTACGACTCCGGTGATTTTACCGCCGGCACTCTCCTGTACCCGCTTGCCGGCCTCTCGGAAGGCCGCCACACCGTGGAGGTGAAGGCGTGGGACAATTTCAACAACTCCAACACCGCCGCGGCGGAATTCGTGATTGCGCCGGCCGACCGCCTGGTGCTGCGCGAAGTCATGAACTATCCCAATCCCTTCCGCAATGAAACGCAATTCACCTTCGAGATCAATCAGCCGGCGGCGCAGGTGAACATCAAAATCTACACGCTCGCCGGCCGCCTGATCCGCACCCTGGAGATGCCGCCCACCGCCGTCATCGCCGGCTTCAACCGCTGGGAATGGGACGGCCGCGATCAGGACGGCGATGAAGTCGCCAACGGCGTCTACCTCTACAAGATCATCGCTTCGCACGCAGGCAACGGCAGCGGCGGCACGCTGCATGCAGAAGAACTGGGCAAGCTGGTGGTGCAGCGCTGAACGCGATTTTGAGGCTCACCAAATCATTTCACCAGGACCACCAGGACGGCAGGTGTGTTGCAAGAGCCGGGACTGCGGCGCGCTTTTTGGCACAAGAGTTGAACAGCGAGAATTGCTCATGTCCACCACACAAATGAAAATCTCCTCACGGCGCAGCCGGGCGCGCACCGGCCTCACGCTCAGCTTGTTGACTTTGACTGCCTCATTGTTGGTGGCAGATGAAAAGAACAAGAAGGACGGCATCGCCTGGCTCGAGTTTGAGAAGGCCGTTGCCACCGCCAAAAAAGAACGGCGGCTGCTGGTGGTCGATTTCTACACGGATTGGTGCACTTGGTGCAAAGTGATGGACCGCGACACCTATGCCAACGCCGAGGTGGTCAAATATGCCAGGGCGCGGCTGGTGATGGCGAAAGTCAATGCCGAATCCGGGGCGCTGACGCGTTACAAGGATCGCAGCATGACCTACCAGCAACTGGCGCTGGCGTTTGGCGTGCGCGGTTATCCTGCCACCGTTTTCATCAGCCCGGAGGGCGAGTTCCTCACGCTGGTTTCGGGGTTCATCGCGCCGGACCAGTTTCTCCCGATTCTCGAATTCCTGGCGGAAGGCCATTACAAGAGCATGAAGTATGAGGAATTCTTGAACCAGCGCAAGAGTTGAGGCACGGCGTGTTCGCTTTTCTCAAGCACTGGGCGGCATGCCGGGGGCTGCGGCGCAACAACGCCGCCGGGGTGGTGGTCGAAGTCTACGGCAAACCGGAGTGCCATCTTTGCGACGAGGCGAAAGCGCAACTCCGGCGGCTGCAGCGCCGGCATGGCTTTGCGCTGCGCGAGGTCGACATCAGCGCCGATGCGCGGCTGCTGGCGGAATATGGCACGCGCATTCCGCTGGTGTGGATCAACGGCCGCCTCGCCTGCAAGTATCGCGTGGAGGAAAGGATCTTCCTGCAAAAGCTCAGGGCGAGCCGGTGAACGTTTTACCCGAAGTCGAAGTCTCTCCCAGCACCAGCGGCAGCGGCTTTGCACTTGAAAGGACGAAGGCAGCATGAACAGAACTTCTCGACACGTGGTTGGAACCATGAACATGATCTTTTGGCTGGGTTGGACCGTCATTTACGCGAGCCTCGCCTGGGCGGCAGATTTGCTGCCGGAGCGGCAGCATCCGGTGGTCAGCAAAGTGATTGCGCGCTTGTTCAGCTATCATCATTATCGCCAAATGACGATCGATGATTCGGCCTCCAGCCATTCGTTCGACTATTACCTGCAGGCGCTCGATCCCAATCGCAGCTTTTTTCTGGCCTCCGACCTCGCGGCTTTCGAGAAATACCGCTACCAGCTCGATGACGCGGTCAACGGCGGGCAATTGGAGCCGGCCTTCGCGATCTACAACACCTTCATCCATCGCGTCGATGACCGCATCGCCTACGCCCTCAATCCCGCCCACCAGAAATTCGATTTCAGCGTGGAGGAGTTCTACCAGCCCGATCGCAGCGCCGCGCCGTGGCCCAAAACCACGGCCGAGCTGAATGAGATCTGGCGCTTGCGCCTGAAGAGCGAGGCGTTGAGCCTGAAACTCGCGGGCAAGGATGCCGCCGGCATCACCAGCACGCTTACCAGCCGTTACACCAATTTCCAAAAACGCGTCAAACAAAATACTTCGGAAGACGTGTTTCAGATTTTCATGAATGCGATCTCCGAGGCCTACGATCCCCATACCTCCTACATGTCACCCATCGCCTCGGAAAACTTTGGCATTCAAATGAGCCTGTCGTTGCAGGGCATCGGCGCGCAGTTGACCACCGAGGGCGAACACACCGTGGTGGTGCGCATTCTGCCCGGCGGCCCGGCGGATCGCAGCCGTGAGCTGTGGCCGAACGACAAGATCGTGAGTGTGGGCCAGGGCAGCGACGGCAAGATGGTCGATGTGGTCGGCATGCGGCTGGATGACGTGGTGCAAATGATTCGCGGCGAAAAAGGCACCACCGTGCGCCTGGAAATCATCCCCGCCGAGGCGCCGGCCGGCAGCCCGCCGAAGAAACTCACCCTGGTGCGCGACAAGATCGTGCTCACCGACCGCGAAGCCAAAAGCGACACGCTGGAAATCACCCATGAGGGCCACGCTTATCGCATCGGCGTCATCAGTCTGCCGACGTTCTATTCCGACATGGCGGCGCAGGCGCGCGATGAAAAGGATTACAAGAGCACCACGCGCGACGTCCGCCAGAAGATAGAAGAACTGAAGAAGGCGAATATCGACGGCTTGATCATTGATCTGCGCTACAACAGCGGCGGTGCCCTGCAGGAGGCGGTCGAGCTCACCGGCCTGTTCATCGACAACGGCCCGGTGGTGCAGGTGCGCAACAGCGACGGCTCGGTGAAAGTGCTCAAGGATCACGATAACGAAGTGGCCTATGACGGGCCGCTGGCAGTACTGGTCAATCGCCGCAGCGCCTCCGCTTCCGAGATTTTTGCCGCCGCGATTCAAGATTATGATCGCGGCCTGGTGATCGGCAGCCAGACCTTCGGCAAGGGCACGGTGCAGCAGCTCATCAGCCTGGATCGCTTCATCCCCTCGGCGGAGGCCAAACTCGGCCAGGTCAAGCTCACCACCGCCAAATTCTACCGCATCGCCGGCGGCACCACGCAACACAAGGGCGTGACGCCGGACCTGATCTTCCCCGGCGACCCGGGAGACAGTGAAACCGGCGAAAGCGCGGAACGCAACGCGCTGCCCTGGGATCAAATCCAGCCCACCGGTTTCAGCCGCTGGAACGTGGTGGCGCAGTTCCTCCCCCAGTTGCGCGCGCGCTCGCAGCAACGCACCGCCAGGAATCCCGAATTCCGGTTGATGGAAGAAGAAATCGAACGCTATCAGCGTGAACGCGCCAAGACGACCATTTCGCTGCAGGAGAGCCGGCGCCTGCGCGAGCGCGAAGCCCAGGAAGACGAGGAGCTGGCCCTGATCAACCGGCGGCGCGCCATTCGCGGCTTGCCGCCGCTGAAAAAAGGCGAGAAAGCTCCGACCATCGAAAACGCCCCCGACCCGCTACTCGAAGAAAGCGCGCATATCGTGATGGATCTGCTGCTGCTCTCCCAGCCGCAGTATCACGGCAAAGTGGTTGAGCAATAAGCGCGGCCAGGCGGGAACAGTTGCCTTTCGAATCGGGCACGGCAGCAGTTCTGTGCCCGATTTTTTTTCTTGCCTGGCCGGCAGCACGGCATTAGATTACGGCATGCCTGATTATTCCTCTTACATTGCCGGCTGGAAACGGCGCCGGCAACGCGAGCGGGCGGCAATCGAGAAACGCCGCGCTCATGCCCGCCAAGTTGCAGCGCAAGCTGTTGACATACTCAAACAGCATGGTGCAACAACGATTATCCTGTTCGGCTCCATTTTGGATCACACGTTCGACTTGGATTCTGACCTCGATCTGGCAGTTGTCATGCCCGCTGAGAATTGGTGGAATTGGCATCTCCGGCTGGGCGAAGTCTTGGATTTTCCCATCGATCTCGTGAATCTCAAGCGCATTAAGCCCGGCTTCCATGAGATCATTTCGGAATTTGGCGAGGTGCTTTATGATGCGGCAAAACGGAATAGCGACGCTACGAGCGCAAATCACGAGTGAGGTGAATCAACTGCGGGAAATCGTGCGCCGTGTCGCGAACAAACGGCAAGAAACCCGGGAAGGCCAAATCGATGACTTCGTAGTGGTGGGATTTGCCGGCTACCTTCACAGTTTCTGCAACGGCCTGGAGAATATCTTTAAATTGATTGCAGAGTATCTCGATGACTTTGAACCGCAGGGCCCAAGTTGGCATCGGGTGCTGCTGAAACAAATGACCCTCGAGATCCAAGGCTTGCGCCCGCCTCTGCTGAGCGCTGAGCTTGCCAAAACTCTGCACGATTATCTCGAGTTCCGTCATCTTTTCCGCCATAGCTACAGCTTCGACCTGGAGTGGGAGGAGTTGCGCGACAAAGTTGATCGGCTTCCTGACACCTTTGCGCAGTTCGAATTGGCGGTGCAAAACTTTATCGCCTTCTTAAAACACTTGAATGACGCCACAGAATGACAACATGGAAATCATTCCCCCCGCCCTTAACCATTATCTCGATGCCCTCCTCCCGGAACGCCATCCCAAATTGCTGGAGATGGAAGCCCTCGCCCGCGCGCGCAACTTTCCGATCATTGGTCCGCAAGCCGGCCGGGTTCTGTATCAGTATGTCAAGCTCATCAACGCC
>JBBIKM010000132.1:0-17029 GCA_037445455.1 bacterium
CCACGCCGCCGCCCGGGCTGTCAATGCGAAGAATGATGGCCGCGATGTCCTTGCTGTCAGCAAAGCGTTCGAGATTCTTGACCGTCGTTTCGGACTCCAAGATGACGCCTTTGATCTCGATCAACCCGAGGCGCCTGCCGGTCGGAATCTCGAAGCCATCCTCCCGGCCTGAGCCGGAGAAAAAGAGCGAGGCGACAAAGAAGAGAAAAATTCCCGCCGCCGCCAGCAGCAACAATCCCAACAACCAGTCTCGACCCCGTGCCATACGCCGATTCAGATGAAAGTGGAAGATGCGATGATGCGATTTTGAGCAGAGTTTCTGCTGCAAACGGTCGCAGTATAAGAAAATTCCCGCCCAAAGTCAACGGACGGGATCGCCGGGGCCGGGTGAGTGTCGGGCCGGAAGTGCTCCAGCCGTGGCGCAGCCGAGGTTGGCAAAACTCCAGGGGGCGTGGGACCCGCAAGAATTCTGAGCAAACGGCCAGGCCGTTGCAGGAACGTTTTCTTCAGAGTTGGCGCCGGCGGAGCGAGACTAATTGGCGATCACCACGACCTTCGCGGTTTCGATCAACGCGCCGGCTCGAAACCGCAGGAAATAGACGCCACTGCTCACGGCCTCGCCGGAGGCATCACGGCCGTTCCAGATCAAATCGGTGTGAAAGCCGGCGCTGCGCGAACCCAAATCGAATTCCCTGATCACGCGGCCGTCCTCCCGAACAATCGCAGCTTTCACGCGCTCGCGCGTCGCCAGCCGGTAGGGGAAAATCAAGACGCCACCGCTGCTCAAACGCAGGGGATTCGGCCGCGGCCTTTCGAGCACGCTCTCCAATTGCGGTGGCACACCATATTTCACCTGCAAGGCATAGTTCGCAGCAGGAGACTGGCCCAGTGACGCCGGCCCGCCGACGTTGGCGACGACAATGTTGATCGTGTCTTCATTGGCGCTGGCGGCGAGTGTGACCGGTGCCATGGCTTGATCCACAAGCAGCCGGAAACCCTCGTCCGGCGTGCCAGTGATGGCCGTGATCGCCCAGCGGCCGGGATCCGCGTCGACCTCCAGCAGCAACTGCGCGCTGCGCGCCGTGCGCACAAGCTGGTAGTAGTGTGCCGCCAGCGGCGGCAGGCGGCCGGAAAGTGTTGTGTCGCGGGCGGTGGTCTGCACGGCTTGCATCTGAATTCTCGGATAATCCTCGCCATCCGGATAGTAGAGTTCGGGGTCGGCGCGTTCCTGCGTGAAGAAATTCCAACTGCAAAACTCCTGCATGGCCTGGCCAAACGTGATGGGATGGTTGCCCGCGCCCAGCACACTCTGAATCGCAAAGATGGCCGGCTCGCGCAGCATGCGCTCCCAGAACTCGCGCACCAGCCCGGGCTGCAGCCGTTTGGTGAGGTAGTGCAGCCAGATCGCCGAACCGTATTCGTGATAATTGCCGGTGGCATTCAGCGGAACCTGGGGATTGCGAAACCAATAGCGCAGGTATTGGAAGTAGTCATTCACCTCCGGGTGGGCCACCTCTTCGAACCACGTGGAAGACATCTCGAAAAAGAAAATGTCCTCGCCGCGAAACACGTAGCTCAATTGCACCGCGTGGAAGTATTCATGCGCCACGGTCACGCGCAGACCATCCAGGCCACGGCTGTAGAAGCCCGGGCCATAATCATTGTCGAGCCGGATGAAGGAAGGCCCGCTGCCGCCGGAGAATTCGGGATTGGTGTCGCCGTAGAGATTGCCCAAGTCGAGCAAATAGAAATCATACTCGGCGCCGTCCAGGCCGTTGTCGCTGGGCGGCGGCTGCATGCCCAGCTCCTCCACCAGCAGGCGATGTGCCTGCTGCGCGGCCAAACCGGCCTCATAGACAAAATCCGGCACGCCGGCGGGATTGGTTGAAGTCGGGCTCACGGCATTCGGGCCGCTGGTGGCGTAATGAAAACGGAACTTGCCGTCGGCAGTGACATAGCTTTGCGGCAGGGAGGGCCGGGCGCTGGCGGTTTTCCACAGCGCCTGCCACTGGCCATCCGCCTGGCGCGCCGCCTGCAAGGCGGCCATTGCGGGAAAGCCGCATTTCACCGGTTCAATGCTCAGGCCGGCTCGCGCCTGTTGATATTGCGACAAGAGCTGTTCCAATTCCAGACGCGACTGGCCGTGCAGCGGCAATGCCAGCAGACCAAGCGCGAGCACGAGAGCGGAAAGGCGGGGCATGAGCGTCTTCATTTTTTGCGAAACGTGAATGTGATCGGAACGCCCTGAAAGCCGAAGCGGGCGCGGAAGTTCTTCTCCAGGTATTGCCGGTAGCTGCGCGCGATGGAGGTGGGATGGTTGCAAAAAATCGCGAACACCGGGGGATTGTTTTTCACCTGGGTGCAATAGTTGAGCTTGATTTCACGCTGATCCATGGCCGGCGGCTGGTAGCGTTGTATCGCCTCCTGCAAGAACGCATTCAACTCGCTGGTGCGCACCTCACGGCCGCGCTCCGCCTGCACTTGCAGGGCCAGCTCGAGCAGCCGAAAAACGCGTTGTCCGGTCAGCGCCGAGATGAACAGCAAGGGAATATAGTTGTAAATGCGTAATTCAGCGTAAATCGCTTTGGCAAATTCGCTGGCGGTGTGGGCGCCTTTTTCCACCAAGTCCCACTTGTTGATCGCCAGGATGATGCCCTTGTGCAGATGCGCGATCTCTGCGATGATGTGCAGTTCCTGCTCGGTGATGCCTTCGGTGGCATCCGCCACCACCACGGCCACGTCGCAGCGGCGGATCGCGTCCCGGGTGCGCACCGTGCTGTAGAATTCCACGGCCTCCTTCACGCGTGAGGTTTTGCGCAAGCCGGCCGTATCGACCAGAATGAGATTGCGGTTCTTGTAGCGCAGCACGGTATCGATCGCATCGCGCGTGGTGCCGGGAATGTCGGTCACAATCACTTTCTCGTGGCCCAACAGCGCATTCACCAGCGAGGATTTGCCGACGTTCGGCCGGCCCACGATGGCCAGACGCAAATCGCCGGGCATGCCCTCGGCCGTGCTGACCGCTTCCGGCTCCGCCGGCTTTCGGCCGTGGGGCGGCAAACTCTCCACCAGCAAATCGAGAAAATCCCCCACGCGTGTGCCGGAGACCGCCGAAATCGGATACGGCTCGCCCAACCCGAGGGCATAGAATTCCGCAAGCTCCGGCAAATGGCTGTTGTCGTCGATCTTGTTCACCGCCAGCATCACCGGCTTGCCGCTGTGCCGCAGCATGCGCGCAATCTCCTGATCCATGGCGGTGATGCCGCTGCGGGCATCGGTGACGAATACCAGGCTGTGCGCCTCGGCCACGGCATCATGAATCTGGCGCAGAACCGCCTGGTCGATGACATCCGAGCTGCCCGCAAAAAAGCCGCCGGTGTCGATCAATACAAATTCATGCCCGGACCATTCCGCTTCGGCGTAGTTGCGGTCGCGCGTGACGCCGGGCAAATCGTGCACGATCGCCACGCGTTTGCCGACGATGCGATTGAACAGGGTGGACTTGCCGACATTGGGACGGCCAATGATCGCCACCACCGGCTTTTTCTTTGTGTTCATCAGGGCGTGAATTGATTCATGCGAAGGCCCGGCTCGGCCGGCTGCCCGGTCAGCGGCTCATGCAATTGCAGCCCCGGCCTTGCGGCGCCGCTGCTGTGGCGGCCGCGCGGCATTTTGCGCCGCCAATACCGGAAATATTTGACTGAAATCATTCGGCAAGGCCACCACCGGCACGGCCAACCGTTGCGCCAGGTCGTCCAGCTTCCAATCGTCGAGAAAAACCTCGTTGTCGTTCAAGCAACTCTTGGGCAGAAACACGGCGGCGCCCAGGTCGCGCCCAGCCAGCGCGCCATAAATGTCCTGGCCGGTGAGCAGGCCGGTGACAGTAATGCTCTTGCCGTAAAATTTGTTCTCGACCACCACCAGCTCGGCGGTGAAATTCTTGATCTGCGCCAGACGGGGCAGGATGTTCTCCTGCAGGAAGCCGCCGGCAAGAGTGGCGGACACCAGCGTTACCCTGACCGGCTGCGCCAAGGCCCGCGGCAAACGGCCGGCCTGCCGGTTGTGGAAATCGCTGAGCAGATCGCGCAACATTCCGACGCCGTTTTCCATTTGATCGAAGGCGTCGTAGCGCTCGCTCGGCGGCAGCGGCTGCCGGGCGAGGAGGTAGAATTCATCAGACGCATAGACGAAGTGTGTGTGCAATCGCGGAAGGAATTCCGCGGCATAGCGGTCGAGCAGGCGCAACGTCTGGCGGGCATACTCATCGGTCACCGGCTTGATCGGCGTCAGCCCCTCGCGGTGCCTGGTGAGTCCCACCGGCACCACTGCAACGCTGCGCAGCGCGGGATGGAATTGGGCCAGGTCCTTCAGGGTCTTGTCCAGCACGGCGCCGTCGTTGACCTCCGGGCAGAGCACGATCTGGGTATTCAGCACGATGCCATGTCCGGTGAGATAGGTGATCTTGTCGAGCAGCCGGTCGTCGAAGTCAATGCCGAGCAGGAATTTTCGCACGGCGGGGTCGGTGGCATGCACCGAGATAAACAGCGGCGACATGCGCTGCTGCACGATGCGGCGCAGGTCGGCGTTGGCAATGTTGGAGAGCGTGACGTAGTGGCCGGCGAGAAACGACAGCCGGAAATCCTCGTCGCGGAAATACATCGACGGGCGCATGCCTTTGGGATTTTGATCGACGAAGCAGAACACGCAATCGTTGCCGCAGCCGCGAATCTTCAACGGTTCGAAATTGAGGCCGAGACTGTCGTCCTGATCCTTCTCGATTTCATAAATGATGGTTTCGCCCTGGCGCCTGACTTCGAGTTCGACTTCGTCTGCGGTAATGAGAAAGCGGTAGTCGAGCAGGTCGCGCACGCGCTGGCCGTTGATGCGCACCACTTCATCGTTGGGTTGCAGGCCCAGCTCTGCGCCGGTGCTGGCCGGGTCGAGGGAAATTATTTTCATGCGTTGGTTTTGGCTGCAGAAAATGAGAGCAAGCGGCGCGCTGAGGCAGTCGGTATCAGTGTCGCCGTGAGTTGCCGGACGGTCCGCCGGCTGCTTTCGCCGTCGCGTTGAGCACGCGGCGGGCCTAAAATAAAACGCTCGTCAATTTCTTGACGAGCGCGCGCAATATAAGCATTCGCCCTGTTGCAGTCAAACCAAAACTTCAGCGCTGCAGCTCGCGGTCGCGTTGCCGGTTCCACTGCACCCAGTCGTTTCCGGCCTCGGCGGTGGAATCGATGCTCGCTTTCGCATAGCGGCCGTTGTCGCGGATTTCGATTTGAAAGCCGGCCACCAGCCGAATCCACTGGTCCAGGGAGACTTCATATGGCCCGGGAATTTCCGTGGGGCCGGGCACCGGCTGCGGCGGGCCGGCCGGCCGCGCGGGCTGCTGCAGGCGCTGCCGCAAATTTGCGCTCGGCCCGACGTCGACCTGGCCGTCATACACCGCGACGCGCGTGGTGCTGTCGGCTTCCATGCGATAAATCGTGCCGCGCACCGCACACACCGCGGTCGGTGATTTGATTTCGAAGCGGTCGCGGCCCCATTTGAGCTTGCTCACCCAGGCCCACAGCTTGCCGCTCAGCAGGCTGCCCTCGACCTGCCGGTGGCCGGCAGTGAGTTGGGCTTGATCGAAAGTGAAATGCGAGCGCTCCCCGAGGCGCACGAGGCTGCCGTCATTGAGCTTCACTTCGCAGCGCGCTTCCGCCGCCGTTTGAATTTGATCGCCGGATTGCAGCGGCATCCTGAGTTGCGCCGGTTGCCATTTGGCGCTCTCGCGGCGCAACACCGTCACTTCCTCCGGCTTGCCGAGAATAAAGCTGACCGAACCAACGGCGTCCGCCGCAGGTGGTTCGGCGCTGCCACCGGCCAGCAGCACCACCGCCAAGGCAATTGCTGAGTATCCCAGTTGTCGTCGCATGATCTTTGCCTGAGCGAAAGGGTTAGCGCATCATCGGCGATTTGACCGCTTTGAAGCCGGCAGGCACCGTGAACAAGTCGGCGGGATAGCTGCCGGTTTCATACGCCGTGGTTTCCATCCTGTTCTCATAGAGCACGCCGCCGCCGCTGCCAGGTTCGTCAGAGGCCGGGACCTTCATGAGCTTCTTGCCCAAACCGCCGAGCATGCCGCCACCGCCGCTCCGGGGCGCTTGTTGCGCCTCGCCTGCCGGCGCGCCGGCTTCCGCCTGAGTTTCAAACTTGCTTTCCACCAACACCGCGAAACCCTGCAGCTTGCGGCCTTCTTCCGCCAGTTTCGCGACTGCTTTTGCGAGCTGGGGGTTGGCCTGCAGACCTGCCATCATGTTCTGGCCGCCGCTCATGTCCATGCCCATCTTTTCGCCGAACAACCGCCAAAACGCCATCTGCTCCTCGTAACCCCTGGCATCTTTGGTGACCCACATCGTCGACGTGACCACCATTTTGCCGGTGCCGCCCTGTTCCGTTGCGGTCGCGGCTTTCTCGCCGACGGCGGTCATGGTGAGTATGACTTTCTCGGCGCTGAAACCGGCAATGGTTTTCTTTTCGCCGGTACGGTCGACTTTGACATCGAAGTCGACTTTCACGTCCGCGGATTTTGGGCCGGGTTGCTGCTGCGGCGCTCCGAGCTGGCTTTTCATTTTGTTCATCATCTCTTTGAATTCCGCGAAAGTCATCTCGCTGTACTCTTTTTTCTTGTGCTCAATGGTGATGTAGACTTCGCGGTCGAGATCGATGATGGTCGAACGAATCAGGGTGCCCTTCTCGTCCATTTGGTCGGTGCGTTGTTGATGGCCCTGCACGTAGGTGGTGCTGGCATGCGGCTTGTCAGCGCCGGCCATCTTCATCATCGTGCCCATGAAACCGTGAAACTTCATGGTGGTGATGGTGCTGTGCTTTACGCCCGGGCTGGCACACCAGGCGAGAACAGGGAGGAGCAGAAAAATGCTGAGAAAGGTGGAGAAACGTGTGACTTTCATGAGAGGCACTCCTGGGGTTGGATGAAATACGAAGCGGCTGGTTGTCTTGCCTCCCTCCACGAGTCAAGATGGGCGGACCGGCTGCGGCGCGCAGCCGGCCCGGAACACAACTGCTTTAGTCTTTGGTCTTGCCTTTTTCTTTCACGATGTCGCCGGCCGCAAAGCCGCTGCCCTTCACTGTGATGCAGGCCGAGGCCCGGCCTTTGCCGCCGAAGTTGTTGTCCGTCACTTTGATCTCGCCGACGGTTTCCTCGGAAGCGCCCAGCGACTCGCCGGTGTCCGGATCAATCAGCTCTTCACCGGCCCGCACCACCACGAACACATCGCCGATATTCACACCGTTTTCCTTGCCGGAATTGATGATGATCTTGCCGTCCTTCACCGTCACGACTTTGGCCGACCACACGCCGCCGCCCTGTTGGCCGAGCAGCTTGACGATCTCATCGATCGCCTCGCGGGTGGCCTTGCCCACCAGCGACTGGTCGAACTGGGTTTCGCTTTCAAAGCGCAGATCGGGCACATCGACGCCGACATCGGTCTTGGATTTCTCCTTGCGCACGTTTTCCGCGTTCAAAATCTCCCCGCTGCTGATGTCGACAAAACGGACATCGACCGCCACCACCGCGCTTTGCTTGCCCACGCTGGCACCGATGCCGATTTTCTTCAAGGCGCCGCCGGTCGACATTTTCTTGTAACCGAATTCCGTGACCGCGCCGATGATGGCAAGCTCAACGCCCAGCATTTTGCCGGCCTGCGCTGCAGTTTGCGGAGTGACCACGCCCGACATGCCCAGGCCCTGCTCCTGCAGCAGCTTGTCCATCTCGGCGCGTTCCATGACGCGGTATTTGCCGCTTTTCACCAGGGTGGTGATCAGCATGTCGCTCATGCCTTCACCCACCGACTGCCCCGTCCACCAGTACCAATGGTTGCGATGATCAGTCTTGTCTTCAAACGAAAAAACCGCCACGCGTTTTTTGCCGCCGGTTTTTTCCTGCGCGCTGCCCGTGGCCAGTGCCACCGCCAGCAACGACATCAAAATGATGCCGGTGCGCTTCAGGGGTTGAACATTCATGATGACTCCATGTGGTTGAGAGTTGCGAAGGTTGATTGGTTCGCCCAGGGCCGGGTAGACGCTTCCTGCCCGCCTGGCTGATTATCCCGCCGGCACAGCCGGTGCCAGCCGGCCATCACACCGGCAGGACGCACCGGCTTCCCCTGCCCTCTAGTAACTCGATGAATCCGGTGCGGCCTCGACCGGCTCGCCGGCCTGCGCCGGCTGCTTGATCTTGAGGTCGATCCGGTTGGGCATGACTTTGACGATATCGACGGTGAAAGGCGATAGATCCTTGTTGGCCAGCTCGCGGGCAAGCTGTGCCGCAGTGCCGAGAATCTTGACATCCAGCATCGCCACGCCGCCGGCCGTGCTGCGCTCGTACACATTGCGCAGACCGCGCATGTTGAGCTTCATGGTGCTGATGAACTGCTGGAGCTCGGCGTAGTTCTGGTATCCCCGCACCTGCAGACCGATGTTATTTTCGTTGTAGAAGTTCTTCTGTGCCTCGGCCAGGACTTTGGTGAGCAGGGTTTCGCTGACTTTTTTGGCGGCCTTTTCAATCGCCTTGGTGCCACCGGTGACTTCATCGATGTGCGGGACCGCCGCGTTGTCACTGGCCGTGGCGATGATGCGGGCATCACCGGCGCGCACCACCCTGGCGGTAATGTTGGCCTGGCAGGATTTCATGCCGCCGAGATTCACCGTGGTCTTCGCCACCGTGGCCACCGCTTTGCCGGTGATGATTAGTTCCGCCTGTTGCGCCGTGGCGATGGCCGCGGCCATGCGCGCGTCGCCCTCGATCGCCGCCAGCACCTGATCGCGATTCTGGTTTTCCTTGGCCTGTGCCGGATCCACCACTTCAAACCCCTTGCTGCGAAACGCGTCGATGATCGCGGTCTCGGCCGCGGTCATGTCAACCTGAAAATAATACCAGCGGTCGCTTTCGCCGATGTTTTGCTCGGCGATCATCACCATCACCCGCGGATTTTCCTTCTGCAGCAGCTCCGCCAGGGCGCTGTCGTCATTCTTCAAATCGCTGAGATTGACGGTGGCGCGCATCTCCACTTCGTAGGTGTCGTACTTGCCGGCGCCCTCGCGCAGAATGTCGTATTTGCTGACGTAGCCCGCCGACCAGGCCAGGATGCGATCTTCGACCATTTGGTAATTCTGCACCAGGGTTTCGGATTTGATGTTGGTGCCGAGCGCCTGTTGCACGGCCTTGCGCATGGCGTCGTCAATGGCCTTGTCGCGCGCTGCCGCCATGTCGCCCGCCAGCACCGCGCCCAAGCCGACCACGGTGATCTCGGCAGTTTGCGATCGCGCCGCTTGCGGCCAAGCCGCCAGCGTGACGCCCGCCAGCGCGAGCGCCAGGATCGCTTTGGTCATCCAGTTTTGTGTTGGCACGGTTATCCCTCTTGCTCTATAGTGTTCGCAGGTTGACCTCCGCCGCCCAATTGCCTGCGGCGAATTGTTTCACCCGCTCTCATGGATAGGGCGCAGCCGGTGCTCCCGTTTCCGGAAGGTGGTAACAGCAGAAAACCTCGGACGAAAGCAAATCCCGCCGGTGAGGCCAAGCCGGACTTTCCTTCCCGCCGAGGTTTTCTGAGCAGCGAACGCCGAAAATCAAAAGGTGATGCGCAGGGCGTTCTGAAATTCGCGGATCACCAGCAACGCATCCGCGCCGGAGATGTGGCCATCCGGCTGGAACGCGCCGGTAATCTTGTCGGCGTTCATAATGCCGCGCTCTGCCATCAAGGCGGCAGCGTTGTAGGCGAAGTGGTCGCTGCGCATGTCCGGGAAACGGGACTGGCCGCCGAAGTACTTGGTCTTCAGCGACTGATCGCCGGTAACCGCAATCAGGATGGATTGCATGGTCTGGGCATAGTTGGCGCGCGTGATCTTCACATCCGGATGGAAGGTGTGATCCGGGAAGGCTTCCATGCCGCCGATGCGGACAATGTCCTCAATCCAGTTCTTGGCCCAATGATTCGCGACGTCCGTCACTGCGGGCAACGCTGCCGCCTTGGGCTGTTCCATCTTGGTCGGGTCAGTGGGCGCTTTGAAACCGGTGTCATAGGTGGGCTGTTGCTTTTTCTTGAAGACTTCTTCGAGCTTCAACTCTTCCAGCAACAGCACCGCCAGGTCCGCCCGGTCGATCTCCGGGATGAGGGCGATCTTCATGCCGATCTTGGTGCCGGGCGCGGCGCGCTGAATCTTTTGCATGGTGGCATACTCGGCATCGGCGCGGCCGGCATACTCACCTTTGAGCGCGATGGCCTTGCTGTAGGCCTCGGCGGCGGGTCCGAATTGATACGCGGTCTTGTAGGCTTCGCCCTTGTAAAAGAGCGCCTTGTCGCTGTTGGGGTTCACTTTCAGCGCGCGGTCAAACTCCTCGACCGCATTCTTGGTCCAATCGCTGATCTTCTCCTGATTCTTCTCGGGATCACTCTGCAACGCGGCCACCCGCATGGTAATGATGCGGCCCTTGATGATGCGAGATTCGATGGACTTGTCGTTCTTGCCCAGCGCCTCATCGACCGATTTCATCGCCAGGTCGAAGTTGCCCTCATAGGCGTACGCCAGACCCAGGCCGGCGTCGGCCTCAGCGTATTTGGGATCGAGCTGCTTGGCGCGCGTGAATGCCTGTTTGGCCTCGGCAAGGTTGCCGCTGTCCAGCCGGCGCATGCCGATGCTGAAATGATTGTCGGGCGTATCCAGCACCGATTCCTTCTTGATGGCCTTGGGGCCGCAGGCCCATTGGCCGGCCAGCAACGCCACGACGAACAAGGCCGTGAGCCGGCGTACGGAAGTACTCCTCATAAACCCTCCTCATGATTCGAGTGTGTTGATGTCTTCATGATTGGCGTGTCGTATGATCGCACCTCGCCGCACCGCGCAAAACCTGCATCCCGGCGGTCCGCAGGTTGACCGCTGGCTGGGCTTTTCCGCAGTGAGGCCACGGCTCAGTCAACCACCACCATCACCTGGCATTTGGTGAGGAAGCTTTCGCTCTCAGCGCGCTGCTTGAGCATTTGCGCATCCTGATTGGAGATCACCACATCGGCTTTGTTGTTGCCCACGGCCTTGATCGCCTTCACCACCAGCGGATTGGGCGCCACGCGTTGATTGGTGCGCGCCGAAGGCACGTCCTTCGCGTAGCCAACCATCCCCTGCTTCACCGCCCATTCGCGATCGACATACTTCGAGCCGTAGACTTCGTTGCCGTCCTCATCGAGCACTTTGGGCGCCATCGCCGGCGTGACTGACAAGCCCTTGGCGTCAATGATCAAGCCGGTGGCAGCTCCGGACGCTGGCGCCGCCGCAGGCGTGCTGGGATAGCCCACCGTGCCGGGGACAACCGGCGTGCCGCCCACCGGGACCACTTTGCCGGGCGGCAGCAGCAATTCCGCCAAACCGGCGAGCGGAACTTCGACGTCGACCTCCACTGAAGTGTCGCTCATGTAGCGCGTATCCACCACCGTGAAGCCACGCACATAGCCTTCGACCCGCGTGCGGATTTCATCATTCTCCAGAACCATATTCTTGACCGTCGATTCCGAAGTGATGGCCATGCCATTCACCGTTTGCAGCAAGTTGCGCAGGGCAACCAGCTTGGCGGCTTCCAACGCGGCCGGGCGCTGCGCACCAAACGGCAAATTGGGATTCGGCGCTGCGATTCCCGTCGCGCGGATTTTCTGCTGGCTCCAATCCACGGCGCCGTTCGTTCCCACGGTCTGCACAACCTGCGCTTGCAGCACGCTGCCGGCAAACAGGAGGCATATCGCCAGACTCAATGCCGCACGCCGCGTTTGATTTGTGAACATAGTTCTTCCTCCATGCAAAAGCATTGTGGTTAAACGTTTGAATTCTGCTTGGTGAAATTGAATTGATCGAGGCCGCCACGCATCAAGGAATGGTATGGAATGCAGATCGGGAATGGAAAAGGACAAAACGGTGAGATGGTTCGAATATTACTGCCGGGCTCAGAAACCGCCGCTTCATTCATATGCTGGAAGTCCTTTGGGCCAAAGCCGCCTTCGTCGCTCACAGCTATGCCGCATTCCTCCTCCGACAGCGGTACTGCCACAGGCAGGCATTGACTGGTGGAATTGGTCAATTCTGGAGCGAATGACGGGGATCGAACCCGCGACACTCGGCTTGGGAAGCCGATGCTCTACCAACTGAGCTACATTCGCTTGTTCCGGCAAACGGCCTGTAAAATAAGCTTCTTTGTTTGAAAGTCAAGAGGAAAAAAGACCCCGCGTGCCGCCCGCTGCGCACCTCTTTGCCGGAGCAAATGATGTTCACTTCGCCAGCGGAATGGCAATGTTTTCAGCGAAATCCTGGTTGGCATCTGGCCCTGGTCATTCGCCCATTGCACAGGGGTTCATCGGACGCTCTCGCCGGCCATTGCCTGCAAAATCAATTCCGCGGCTCTTTCGGGAAGATCGCTCTCTTCGACGGCCAGCCACTCACAATGCGGCCGCCGGCGGAACCAGGTTAATTGCCGCTTGGCATATTGCCGGGTATGGCGCTGAATGAGCGTGACCATTTGCTGGTGTGAAATCTCTCCCTTCAAGAATTGAAAGGCTTCCTGATAGCCGACGGTCTGCAACGCATTCAAATGAGGAGAATAGCCGCGCGCCAGCAATTGCCGGCATTCCTGGAGCAGCCCGGCCTCCAACATGGCCAGCACGCGCCGGTCGATGCGCTCATAAAGCCGGTGGCGCTCCAGAACCAGGCAGAAAAAACGATACCGAAAGGCCGGCGGCTCGCTGGCGCGCTGCTGCAACTCCGTGAGCGTGACTCCGCTGAGCCGATGAACCTCCAGCGCGCGCACGAGGCGATGGCCATCATTGGGATGCAGGCGCGCGGCTGCCGCCGGATCAATCTGCGCCAGCTCGCGGTGCAAAGCGGGCGCGCCCTCGTCCAGCAAGCGTTGTTGAAGCTGCGCGCGCAAGCGCAAATCCGAAGGCAGGGCCGCAGAAAAGCCTTCCAGCAGCGCCTGCAAATAAAAGCCGGAGCCGCCCACGACGATCGGCGTTTTGCCGCGCTGCATGATCTCCAACACCACCTGGCGCGCCGCGCGTCCGTATTCGCCGGCGGTATACCACTCATCCGGATTGCGGATGTCGATGAAATGATGCGGCACCTGCCGGAGCTGCGCCGCGCTGGGTTTGGCCGTGCCAATGTCCATGCCGCGATAGATTTGCCGTGAATCAGCCGAGACGATTTCTGCCGGCAGGCGGCGGGCGAGCGCCAGCGCCACCTCGGTTTTGCCCACGGCGGTGGGGCCGGCGATCACGAGGGCGTGGGCAAGGAGGGAAGCGTCATTCATCTTTTGCGCGCCACCAGGCTGGCGACTGCTCGTTCATCGCAATCGGCACAGCCGCGGATGACCGTCTCGCGATAATGCAGAATGCGCAATTCGGAGAAAGCCTGCAGCAGTTCGTTGTGATCGAGCAGAAACTCGGGATTGAATTTCCCGCCTGTCAGCTCGAGCTGGTCTTTGGTCATGGTTTCGAAGACGAGCAGGCCGCCGGGCAGCAGTGCCTCTTTAATGGAAGCGAAGAGGCGGCGCTCGAGATAGTTGAAGTTGACGATGACTTGATAATGCGCCGCCGGCAGCGTCGCACTGGCGAGATCCAGCACGGCAGCTTGAATGCGAACGCCGCGTTGCTGCGCCTGTTCGGTGAGCCAGGTGATTGCGACGTCCGAAATGTCAACCGCTTCCACGCTGAAACCGAGCTGCGCCAGGAAGAAGGCATTGCGCCCCGCCCCGCACGCGAGATCAAGGGCCGGGCCGCACGGCTGCCGGCGCAGCAGCGCGGCATGCGCCACCAGCCACTCAGCCGGCTCATGGCCAAAGAGGCCCATGCCGCGACGCTGGAATTTTTCGTTCCAGCGCAGCCGATCAGGATGATACAGCCAATCACTCATGTTGCCGGCTCAACCACCGATGTAGGACATTTCCACTTTGGGGAGCGCCACCATGGCCGCGCTGCGAATCTCCGAATACCGGTCACTGCGTTGCCGCCAAACCGAGGCGATTGCCGCGGTCAACTCGGCATCGGAGGCGCCGCGGCGCAGCAAGGCGCGCAAATCATGACCGTGTGCCGCAAACAGGCAGGTGAAGAGTTTGCCGTCGGTGGAGAGGCGCGCACGCGTGCAGTCGCGGCAGAACGCGTGCGTCACCGAGGCAATGATGCCGATCTCGCCGCTGCCGTCGCGGTAGCGATAGCGCTCCGCCACTTCACCGGTGTAGTTGGGATCAACCGGCGCGATTGGCATCACGGCATCAATGGCGGCCAGGATTTCCGACGCGGGCACCACCTCATCCATGCGCCAGCCGTTGCTGCTGCCGACGTCCATATATTCGATGAAGCGCACGATGTGCCCCGAGCCTTTGAAATGGCGCGCCATCGGCACCACGCTGTCCTCGTTCACCCCGCGTTTGACCACCATGTTGATTTTGACCGGGGTCAATCCTGCCGCCGCGGAAGCCGCGATCCACTCCAGCACGCGCTCGACCGGAAAGTCCACGTCATTCATTTTTTGAAAGACGGCATTGTCGAGAGAATCGAGACTCACGGTCATGCGGTGCAGGCCGGCGTCTTTCAGCGCTTGCACCCGCTTCGCTGGAAAGGAGCCGTTGGTGGTCAAGGTCAATTCGAGGCCGGGCAAAGCCGCCAGCAGGGCGATCAACCGCTCCAAGTCATGCCGCAGCAGCGGCTCACCGCCGGTCAGCCGAATCTTGCGGACGCCGAGATCCACGCACAGACGGGCGAGGCGGTGGATTTCCTCGAAGGTCAGCAATTCAGCGCGCGGCAGAAAATGATGATCCTTGCCGAAAATTTCCTTCGGCATGCAATAGACGCAGCGAAAATTGCAGCGGTCGGTAACGGAAATACGCAAATCACGCAGAGGGCGGCCCAGCCGGTCGGGATGAGTGGGAGGAGCGGGTCTGTGGTTCATGGGCAATTCATGTCGCGAATCAAGAAATCCAAACCAGAAAAGCCGCTGGCAAAACGTCACGCAGCCTGCCGGACGGCCATCGAACCGAGCTCGAAGAAAAGCTCTGCGGTTGCGCTCTTTTGTCCATCAGGAATGCGCCATGCGGGATTTCAGACAAGCTGCTCGCTGATGGCCGCGGGAAGCAACGTGCCTGTCTGATTCGAAACACCACGCCGACGCAGAGGCGCGCCATCAAGAGACTTGACGGCAGGCTTCCAGCGACCCCGTCAGGAAACCGGCATCAATACTGATCGAAATTGCACCCGGCGAACAAGTCCTTGTTCTCTTGCAGAGACTCCACCTGATGGAGGCAGCGCCTGCTGGCGCTGGTCGAGGTTCCGGCAGCCGCAGCGCAGCCTGATGGCTGTCGCCCGGTGTCTCAGGTGCGGCCGAATCTCTTGTCCAGTTCGGCCAGCGGAATGTTGACCACCACCGGCCGGCCGTGGGGACAGAAATACGGCGACTTGGTCGCGAACAATTGATCGATGAGCGCATTCATGCTCGCCAGCGTCAAACGGTCGCCGGAACGAATGGCGGAGTGGCAGGCAAACGAGGCCGCAATGTTCTCGCGAATCTCCAACTTCTCGCGCTTGCCGCGTTTGTATTCGTCGACCATGTCGAGAATGACCTTGCTGTCCTGCAGGGTGGTAGAATAACGCGTGCCGGGCGGCACCCCTTCCAGCAGCAGCGTGCGATGGCCAAAGGGCTTGAGCGCAAAGCCGATTTTGGCCAGGAAGGGCAGCATCTCGAAGGCGATATCATAGTCTTCTGCGCTCAACTCAACGACCACCGGAAAGAGCAAACGCTGGGTGGCCGGTTCCTGCTTGGTGAAGGCCTCGAGTGCCTGTTCATATAAAATCCGCTCGTGCGCCACGTGTTGATCGATCACCACCAGTCCGCTGGGGATCTGCGAAAAAATGTAGCGGTTGTGCACTTGCCAAACGTTGTTGCGTTCGTGGAGACGGCTCTGCGCCTCCGGCACAAGCTCCACCGGCCTGTTGGCGGGAGCGGTTGGCGGCGGCAGCGGCAGGCCAAGCTGCCGGCCGGGGTGTTTGACGCGAAAGTCGGCCGGTGCAAAATTGCGCGGCCCCGGCGCGGCTGCAGGAGAATCGCCCTCGAGCGCAGGCCGTTCCGGCGCGGCCGGCCAGGTCATCACCGGCACGGCACGGGCAAAATCGTTTGCCACCGGGATGACCGCATTGGTGTTGAGCGTTTGCTTCACCGCGGTGCGCAACAGCGCATAGATCAGCCGGTCATCGGCAAACTTCACTTCCATTTTGGTGGGGTGCACATTGACATCGACGCGGGTGGGATCGACGCGCAGAAACACCGCAAAGAAAGGGAAGCCGCCGTGCGCCAGCATCTCGCCGTAGCCGGACAGCACCGCATGCTGCAATGAGCGATCGGAGATATAGCGTTGATTGAGAAACAGAAATTGCTCACCGCGGCTGCTGCGCACCGTGCTTTGTTTGCCGAGCACGCCGCTGATCTCACAAGCCGGGCCGCGATCCTGCAGCGTCACCAGGGCGTCGCGCATGCGGCTGCCATACAGCGTGAACACGCGCTCGGCCAGGCTGCCGGCGGGCGGCATGTCGAGAATGACTTCGTCGTTGTGGACAAAAGTGAAATAGACGCCGGGATAGCCGACACAAAAGCGGTTGATCACCGCCAGAATTTGGCGGTATTCAGTGGTCGTCGACTTCACGAACTTGCGCCGGCCGGGCGTGTTGAAAAAAAGATTCTTCACCGCGATGCTGGTGCCGGGCGTGCCCGCCGCAATGGTGAGGTTGGTTTGCACGCCGCCTTCCAACTCCACCACGGTTGCTTCCGTGGCCCCCGGCTCCATGGTTTTGAGCACCACCTGGGCCACCGAGGCAATGCTGGCCAGCGCCTCCCCGCGAAAACCCAGCGTGCGGATGGCCTCCAGATCTGCGGCGGTCGCGATCTTGCTGGTGGCATGGCGCTGAAACGCCATTTGCGCATCCTCGCGACTCATGCCGCAGCCGTT
>JBBIKM010000133.1:0-15842 GCA_037445455.1 bacterium
TGCCATCTCGACGGCCAGTTTTTCCAGCACCGGCAACAAGCCGTCGATTCGGCCACGATGGTCCTGCTTGAAGGACTGCTCCATCCGGCCCGAGGCCACATCGATCAGGTGAATATTGATGGCATAGGTGCCGCCCACCTTGCCTATCGACCCGATCACGATCTTTCTCACGTTCAGAATCTGGCCCGCTTCGACCGCGCATTGCTGCAGGGTGCAACCCGTCATTTGAAAGCCCTGCTCCGCCAGCGTCCGATCCATATACTCACGATCCACCACTACAAAGGCCTCCGTTTTCACCAATTCATTGCGCAGTCGGTCGCTCAAAGTGGCGGTCTGGTTTTCGTCAACGCCCCGGCCTTCCAAGTTCAATACCGCAATCTGCGGCTTGGTGAGTGAAACAGACTGGCTCCGGCCGGCGGGCGCTGCCAGTAACAGCGCGAGCAGCAGGCCCGTCACGATCGTGCCGAATGCAACCGGCCGGGGATCTCCCGCCGGAACGAGGGTTTGCAGCGTGAGTCGGGTTCGCATGTGACGGTGTCCAGAGATAATCGCTTGCCAAAGGCCAGGCCATCGGTTGCCCGTGCGCTTCTGCGGCGGTGGGAAGTTGCAGAATATTTACCGGCAGTCGCGGCAAACTGCGCTCACGGCCGTGCGCGTGCCGGCGCTTGCCGGCGCCGTCATTGCCGTTGCATTTTCAATGCTGCTTGAATATCTTGAGGGCAAATTTTTCACGGATGAAATCACGCCGGAGGGTTGACCGATGCCCGCCTTTTGCCGCTGCCGGCGCGCACGCCCGCTGCACCGCGCCGCGTTCCTGCTGTTGAGCCTTCTGCTGGTTGCCTGCCAATCCCACAAACCGCCAGTTCGTCCCGAGGTGCCGGAATGGGCCCAAGGCGCAGTGTGGTATCAAATTTTTCCCGAACGCTTTCGCAACGGCGATCCCGCCAATGATCCCACCTTTCGTGATACTTTCGGCTCGTGGCCGCACGACACGCTGTCGGCGTGGCAACGCAGTCCGTGGACTGCGGATTGGTACCAACTTCAACCGTGGGAGGCAGCCAACGGGCGGAGCTTCAATTACAACGCGGGCCGGCGCCGGTTCGGCGGCGATGTGCAGGGCATTATCGACAAACTGGATTACCTGCACGGCCTGGGCGTCACCGCGATTTATCTGAATCCCATGTTCGAATCGCCGACGCTGCACAAATACAACACCGAGCTGTATCATCACATCGACAATAATTTCGGTCCGCATCCTGAGCGCGATCGTGCCCTCTGGGCCAGCGAAAACTTCGCGGATCCCGCCACCTGGCAGTGGAGCACGGCGGATACCCTGTTTCTCAGATTGATTCGGGAAGTGCATCGCCGCGGCATGCGCATGATCATCGACGGCGTGTTCAATCACATGGGCGTGACCCATCCGGCTTTTCGTGACGTGATGAAAAACGGCCAACAATCGCCTTATGCCGATTGGTTCATCATCAAACGCTGGGATGACCCGGCCACACCCGCGAACGAATTCGAGTATCAAGGCTGGAATGGCGTGAAAGATCTGCCGGAAGTGCGGCGCGAGGGCGACAATCTCGCACCCGGGCCGCGCCGGCTCTTTCAGGCCGTGGTGCGGCGTTGGATGGATCCCAACGGCGACGGCGATCCCGCCGACGGCATTGACGGCTGGCGCCTCGATGTTGCGGAATTGGTGCCCAAAGGCTTCTGGCGCGAGTTTCGGCAATGGGTGCGCGCGCTCAATCCCGAGGCCTATCTCACCGGCGAAGTGTGGTGGGAGGATTACGGCCAAAACAAGATGTTCAACGCCGCGCCCTGGCTGCAAGGCGATATCTTCGACGCGGTGATGAACTACCGCTTTGCGGACGGCCCGTTGCGGTATTTCGTCGACACGCACCACCGCTACGCGACGCGGGATTTGCAGGCGCATCTGCAGCAGATCTTCACGGATTATCCGGCCGCGGTGAGCGCGGGAATGATGAACCTGCTGGGCAGCCACGATACCGAGCGGCTGGCCACGATGGTGGTGAATCCCAATCGCGTGATCGATCATGACAGCGGGGTGGAGCGCCATCCCAACTTTCAAACGCGCAAGCCCACCGCGGAAGAGCGCGAGACGCAGAAGCTGCTCATCGCGTTTCAGATGCTCTATCCCGGCGCGCCGATGATTTACTACGGCGATGAAGCCGGCATGTGGGGCGCGGATGATCCCGACAACCGCAAGCCCATGGTGTGGCCGGATCTGATCTACGCGCCGGAGCAGGCGCTGCCCAACGGCGGCGAACGGCCCGGGGATTTGGTCTATTTCGATTGGGACATGTTCGACTTCTACCAAAATCTGCTGGCGCTGCGCCGCGGGCAGGAAGCGCTGCGCCGCGGTGATTGCCGCTTTGAGGAAGCCGGCGGCAGCGAACATGTGGTCGCCTTCAGCCGCAACCACGGCGGCGCAAGCATTTTGTGTTTGTTCAATCGCGTGCTCACGCCGCAAGAGGTGGTTTTGCCGGCGCGTTTTCAGTCCCATCAAACGTTGTACGGCGAAAAGAATCTCCTGCCGGCCGGCGAGAATCGCCACGTGCTGGCGGGCAATGCGGCGGTGGTGGTGCTTGCCCAAGCACGTTGAATCGGCTGCGGGCGCCGCGCGCGCGAAACTCCGGATCACCTTTCTCGAAAAGTTGCCATGCGACTCTCCAGGTGCCACGTTGGTGTGCTGCGCATAATCTTGTTGCTCCTGCCCGCGGCCGGGCTGGCCGGTGCCGTTCAGGCACAATCTCCCTTTGCCAGAGAAGACTCGGCCCTTTCACCTCCGCAGCGTGAATTTCTAACACAACGGCTGGCGGGCATGGGGTTGAATCCCGGCGGCGAGTTGGCAATTTTTGGCGGGAATCTTTTCTCTCCGGCGCCTATTCGGCCGCCGGCGCTCGGCCAAATTTTGCTGCCGGAGAGTTATCGTCTTGGGCCGGGCGATGTGCTGGGAATATATTTGCTCGGCCAGGCGCAGCGAGATTTCGAAGTGCCGGTGCTGCCGGAAGGCGCGGTCTACATTCCCACCGCCGGACTGGTGGAGGTCGCCGGCTTGACCCTGGCGCAGGCGCGTGACAGGCTGCGCCAACAGATGTCGCGCTACTTCAACACGCGCGAGTTTGCCGCCACGCTGTTGCAAGCCAAAACCGTGGTGGTGGAAGTGGCCGGTGAAGTGCGCCATCCCGGCCGCTATTCGCTCAGCGGCCTGCAAACCGTGCTCGATGCCATCCAGCTTGCGGGTGGTGTGCTGCCTTCGGGCTCATTGCGCAACATTCGTGTGCAAAACCGGCTGGGTGCGGAAACGCGCGCCGATCTCTATCAGACTCTTCTGCACTTGCAACCGGCGGCGCCGTGTTTGTTGCAGGCGGGCGACCGGCTGTTCGTGCCGCCGGCACAGCGCTGGGCCGCGGTTGCCGGCGAGGTGCACCGGCCGGCCATCTTCGAATTGCGCGATGATGCATCGGATTCATTGGCGGGGCTGATCGAACTGGCCGGCGGCACCACTGCCCTGGCGAATTTGCAGCAGGTTGAGTTGAGCCGCCTGGAATCGGACGGCCGGCGCGCAACGCGGATGATCGCTCTGGCCGCGAGCGGCGGTTTGCGCATGCGCCACGGCGATCGCGTCATGATCTTTTCAAAATTGCAGGATGTCGAACGCGCAACCGTTGCCATCTATGGCGAGGTAAATTCTCCGGGAGTGTACGCTTTTGAAGAGAGTTTGCGCGTCGGTGATTTGATCAAGCGCGCCGGCGGACTGACCCGCGCCGCGTATTTGCTGGAGGCCGAGGTGGTGCGCATTGATCCCGGCCAGCCGCCGCAGTACGAGACGATCACGCTCACCAGGAAAGACGACAGCCTGGCAACGCCTGATCCAGTCTTGAGCGCGGATGATCAGGTCTTTGTCCGCCGCATTCCGGAATGGCGCCTGAGTCCGCTGGTGGAAGTGCGCGGTGAAGTGCAATTCCCCGGCTTTTACGCGATCACCTGGGGGAAAACGCGGCTGGCGGAAATTTGCGCCCGTGCCGGCGGCCCGACGCCGCAGGCCTCGCTGCGCGAAGCGCGCCTGCATCGCCGCGGCAACAGCCCGCAGGGCGGGAGCACCGTCGCGAGTCCGATTCCGGTGGAGATGCTCACGGCCTTCGAGCAGGAAAAATTGAAATTCGAATTCAACCAGAAGGCGGCCAGGCTCATCAGCGTGAACTTCGAAAAACTGCTGCACGCGGCTGACGACCGTGAGAATGTTCTGCTCGAACCGGGTGACCTCATCGAGTTCCCGCGCGCGAGCCGGCTGGTGTATGTCACCGGCGCGGTGGGACAGCCCGGCGGCGTACCGCTGATCGCCGGCGGCCGCGTGCAGGACTACATTGCCCGCGCCGGCGGGTTCGGCTGGAACGCCGGCCGCAACCGCATCAAAGTGGTGCGCGCCACCGGCGAAGTCGTGGAGCCGGAAGCTGCCGGCACGCTCGCGAGCGGAGATACCATTTGGGTGCCGACGCGCGGCGAAGGCAGCGCCTGGAGAACACTGCGCGAGGTGATCACGGTGATGGCGCAAGTGGCGACCATCTATGTGGTCATCGATCGCGCGCTGGGGAACTGAAGAACCAGCCGGCGCGCGGGATGTCCGCAGCCTGCCTGCATAGTCTCTCAATGCAGCGCAACAAAATGCCGGACCGAATTTGCTGCGCTGCTCCCGGTCTGCATAACTGGCGGGCATTTTCCTCTTTGCTTTTTGCGGCCGCTTGCCTTACATTGATCGGCCTAAAAAACACTGTCTCCGCGCGGAATTCGGGCAATCCCAAGGGCTTGGGGCGCGCCCGCGAGGCGGTGCACCTGGCAAGACTGGAAGAGGGATGGTGGCGAACCAGCAAGACAGAAAGGAGCTCAAGGTGACGGCAAAAGAATACATTCAGTTGGAAGAGAACTATGGCGCCCATATTTACCATCCGCTCGATATCGTATTGGAGCGGGGCGAGGGCGTGTGGCTGTACGACGTCGAGGGCAACCGCTATCTTGACTTCTTGAGTGCCTATTCCGCGGTGAGCCAGGGGCACTGCCATCCACGCATCTATCAGGCCCTGGTGGAGCAGGCGAAGAAGTTGACGCTGCCCTCGCGGGCCTTTCGCAACAATCAAACCGGCCTGCTCTACAAAGAGCTGGCGGATTTGTGCGAGATGGAAATGGTGCTGCCGATGAACTCCGGCGCGGAGGCGGTGGAAACCGCGGTGAAAACCGCGCGCAAATGGGGTTACATGAGCAAGGGCATTCCGGACAACAAGGCGGAAATCATTGTGTGCACCGGCAATTTCCACGGCCGCACCACCACGGTGATTTCGTTCTCCTCCGAGCCGCAATACCGCCAGCATTTTGGGCCGCATACGCCCGGCTTCGTGTTCGTGCCCTATGGCGACAGTGAGGCCCTGGCGCGGGCCATCACGCCGCACACCGCTGCCTTCCTGGTGGAACCGATTCAGGGCGAAGGCGGCATCCTGATTCCGCCCAAGGGCTATCTGACCAAAGTGCAGGAGATCTGCCGGCAGAACAACGTGCTGGTCATGATGGATGAAATTCAAACCGGCTTGGGCCGCACCGGCAAGCTGTTCGCCTATCAACACGAAGCCGGCGTGAAACCGGACGTGCTGATTTTGGGCAAGGCGCTGTCCGGCGGTTTCTACCCGGTGTCGGCAGTGGTTTCAAGCAGAGCCATTTTGGGAAATTTTCGCGCCGGCGATCACGGCAGCACCTTCGGCGCCAATCCGCTTGCGTGCGCTGTGGCGCGCACCGCGCTGCGGGTGTTGCAGGAGGAAAAACTGGTGGAACGGTCGGCCGAGCTTGGCCACTACTTCCTCGAACGCCTGCGCACCATCAAGAGCAAACACGTGAAGGAAATGCGCGGCCGCGGCTTGTTCATCGGCGTGGAATTGAAGCCCGAGGCCGGCGGTGCGCGCCGCTTCTGCGAAGCGTTGCGCTATGAAGCCCTGCTCTGCAAGGAGACCCACGAACACGTGATTCGTTTCGCGCCGCCTCTGGTCATCACCCGCGCAGATCTCGACTGGGCCTTCGAGCGCATCAAGAAAGTCCTGGAGACGATGAATTGACCGGCGCCATGCGCCCCGCAACGATGTGATTCATTCCAAAGGCCAGCGAGGCCACCGCGCTGGCCTTTCGTGCGTCAGGAGTTTACTTTGCCGGAGTGCTGCATGCGAGCGACAAGCTGCTTCGCCCTCTTGATGTTGACCGCCGGTCTCACCTCGGCACAGCAGGCGCAAACCTTCACCGGCATCGTGCAACAGCGCCACTTTGCCGTGCCGCGCGAAATTCTGTTCACGCTGGCCGGCGGCATTGCAGGCACGCCCACGCCGGAGGAGGAAGCTTTCGGTTTCTCGCCCGCCCAGGTGCTGCGGCAGCCGCTCGAGCAGTTGCGCGCGGCGGCAAAAAAGAACGGGGCAATGCTGGCGGCGGATCAATTCACCTACTATTTTGGCGAGAGCGGCGTGCGGGTGGAGGCCGATTTGAACAGTGGCCACAGCCTGTTCGGTAAGAAGATCATCTACCTGGCGCGGCCGCAGCAGAAACAGAGCTGGGTGCTGCTGCCGGCGCAGCAGGCTTACCTGGAGTTGAGCGCGGAAGAAGGCGAGTCCGTGCTCATTTCAGCCAGAGACGTGCTGCAGGGTTTGGCGCAGCAAGGCTCAGCCTCCCCCGGCGCCGAGGAACTGCCGGAATTCAAGAAGACCGGCGAACAGGCCACGATCAACGGCCTGCCCTGCCTGCGCTATCTCGCCAAAGGGCCGGGACAAGCCGCCGAACTCTGGGCAACCGCGGCACATCCCGGATTGCGCCGCGCCTTCGACACGCTGCTCGGCGAGATGAAACTCGGCGATCTCGCCGGCTGGCAGAGTGAGGCCTGGTGGCCTCAGACGATCGCAGGCGTGCCGATTCTCGCCAAACAAATCTCGCAGCGTGGCGGCATGCATGTGCTCGAAATCACCAGCATCCAGCCGCAAGCCGTGGCGGCGGCGAGATTCGAGCTGCCGGCGGATTACCGCAAGCTCGATTTGCAGCAACTCATGCAGGAAATCCTGTTGAAAAAATTCCTGCGCTGACCACCGGCTCCAACTGGTGCAGCGCCGCTGTCCTCTCTTGACGACTATCTGTGCCGCGATTCCGGAGATCGGCCGGAATCGCCAATGCTCCCCCTTCCCCACCACAGCTCAGCACGACAACACGGCACGGGAACGAGCCTGAATTTCGGCACGCGCGGCCAGCCATGCGCTGGCCGGTGCCGGCAGCCGGGCGCACTGCGCCAGTTCCGCGCAGCCGCCCCTGGGATCCACCATCCTGGAGGAAAACATGTTATCCCGAATTCTCCCGGCGGGGGTAATGGCGTTGCTGTTGGGTTACGGCTGCGGCTCCCCGCCGACGATCGCCGTGCTCACCGACTACGGCTGGAATGACCCCTATGTCGGCGCGTTGTATGGCACCATTCTCTCAATCAACCCCGAGGCACGGCTGGCCACCATCACGCATGCGGCGCCGGACTATGACGTGCGGGAAGCGAGCTACATGCTGGCGACCGTGGCCAATGAATTCCCCGCGGGCACGGTCTTCCTTGCAGTGGTCGATCCGGATGCCGGCGGCAGCCGCCGGCGCATCATCGTCGAAACGCAGGACAAGAAGTACTTCGTCGGCCCGGACAACGGCGTGTTCACCGACGTCATCAAAACCTCCGGGCTGAAACGCGCTGTCGAGATCAGCAATGTCTTGTGGTACCGCCGCGGTGTCACCTCCACCACGTTCGAGGGCCGCGACATCTTCGGCCCGGCGGCTGCGCATCTGTCAAAGGGGAAAAAGATCAGCGATGCCGGCAAGCAAATTTTCGATCCGGTGCAGTTTGACCGCACGCCGGCGAGCTTCACGGACACCGGCATCAGCGGGGAAATTTTGCATCGCGACCACTACGGCAATCTGGTGACCAACATCCAGGCGCCGATGCTGGCCAAGGCAGGCTGGCGTGCGGGCATGGCGCTGGAATGCCAGGTGAAAGGCCGGATCGTTCCGGCGACGTTCGTCGAGCGTCGCGGCGCGGCTGCCCGGGGCGCTTTCATTTTGATTCTGAATCATCAAGGCTTTTTGGAATTGGCGCGCAATCTCGACAGCGCGGCTGACAGCCTGAATGCGATGGCCGGCGATGTGGTTGTGGTGCGCACCGCCGGCGCCGGCCCGGCAACGACCACGACTTCGAACGCAGCAACGCCGCGGGTGTCGCCCCGGACGACAGCCTCGAAGTAAAGCAGACGCTGGCAGGGCTGCCAGCGCCATTTTCCGTTCCGCCTCCAGCCTCTCGAACGCGAGGCAATCCACTTTTTCCCTTCCGCCCGTCCCGGCGGCAATGGACATTCCTGCCAAATGAAAAAGCCCGGCACCAACATGTCGTGCCGGGCTGTATTGAGAAATGCCCGCGAATTCTTGTTTCCAGTGCGCGGCTGGTCGATTCGCTTGAAAGGTATAGCCCCACCACTGTCATCCAGCAAGGACGCCGGGACCATTTGAGCACGGTGCCGGGCACCGGACAGGCTCCCGAATGACACGCGGGATCAGTCATGCAAATCAACGTGACGAGACACTAGTGCCTTGTTACTTCGATTTGTACAAGTGATTCCGGGTGTCATTCAAAGGGAATCTTGTGAGGCATTTGGCACTGTGATCAAATTTTCACAGGATCCTTGCAGGCGGACATGATGATGGCCATACATTTCAAGGTAACAGACCACGAGTCCTACAGTGGCAAGCAAGCCCTCTCATCGCTATTGGAAGCCAGCTTGACGCCGACGGCGTCGCATGCAAAAGCCCACGGGTAGCGCCCTGGGAACTGATGGAATTTGTCGCCTCCAGCCCTGCAGGGGCGGTATTTCGGAAGTGGTTCTCTCGCGCCCCGGTGGGGCTTGGTGATTTCTCCTAATGACGCCGTTCCCAGGGCGGTGCCCTTCGCTGCCACCTTTCGCCCCCTTGGGGCTGGTTTTCTGGGCTGTAGAATTCGACCTGACGTTGTAGTGCTGGCTCGGTTACTTTGATTTGTACAAGTGATTCCGGGTGTCATTCAGAGGGAATCTTGTGAGGCATTTGGCACTGTGATCAAATTTTCACAGGATCCTTGCAGGATGACATGGATGATGGCCATACATTTCAAGGTAACAGACCACTAGTCGGTAGTGAAGTCCGCGCGTTCCTGCGACGTCATCTCGAATACGGTCCGCAACACGCTCTCTTGTGCCGGCGTCAGTGTTTGCTTGCGCCGGGCCATGACCCGCTTTGCAACCTCCAGTGCCTTGTTCAGGGCATATGTTTCACTCGCTTGCACGCCACCCCAGGTGAACGAGGGGATGAACTTGTCCGGATAGCCCGCGCCGAACACGTTGCTCATCACCCCCACCACCGTGCCGGTGTTGAACATCGTGTTGATGCCGGTCTTGGCGTGGTCGCCCATGAACAAACCCGCGAACAATGAGCCGCTGTCCACCATCGCACCATTGATGCAGACTTTCACCGTACCGTAGTTGTTTTTCAAATCGCTGTTGTTGGTGTCGGCGCCGAGATTGACCCACTCGCCGAGATAAGCATGGCCGAGGAACCCTTCATGCTGTTTGTTGCTGAAGCCATGCACGATCGTCTCTTCCACCTCCCCGCCGATTTTGCACACCGGCCCGATGGATGTGCCTTCATAAATCTTCGCGCCCATTTTGATGATGGATTTTTTGCCGACATACAACGGTCCCAGCAGGGAAGCATTGGCCATGATCGTGGCGCCGTCGTCGATGTAGATCGGGCCTTCTTCCGCATCGAGCACAACGCCGGGCTTGATCGTCGCGCCGGCGGCGAGGTGGATGTTCTTTTCATCGAGCAGCGTGACGCCGGGGCAAATGCTGCCGAGAAGCTGTCCGCCGAGATTCGCCTCTACAAAATCCCGCGCCAATTCCCTGGCATTATTGTTGACCAAATCCCAGGGGTAATCGACAAAGCGTCCCGCGATATCCCGTTCCATGGCACTGGCCGGCGCAGGGGGCAGCGCAAGAGGAGAGGCGGCCAACACCGTCGCATCCGAGAGCCCCTCCGGCAACCACATGGCGACGATTTTGCCGGCATGGCGCCAAATTGCCGGCCGGCCTTCCGCCACCGGCCAGCTCTCAAACAAGAAACGGCCATTCACGAAAAGACACGGACCGGACGGCGCTTGATTGACCCTTGCCTGTGGCCGCGACTCCCGCACCAATTCCGCCAGATATGCACGCACGAAGAGATGCAAACCGGCGCCCGGATAATGCCGCACGATTTTTTCAAGCAAGGAAGTCATGCCGCAGCGCAGCTCAAACGCCGGCCGCGTGAGGCTGAGTGGATGAAGCTGACTGCAAGACTCATCTTCAAAGACGCAGAGTTGGAGAGACATAGATCATCACCATTGGCCTTTCCGTCAACAACAACTGGAGCCGGCTTTCGCCGGCTTGAGCGATCAGACTGCGATTTGAATCGCAGACTGCGATCAGACTGCGATCAAGCTGCAATTTGAATTGCACACTGCTGCCTGGCTGCGATCTGAATCGCAGTTGAAGCATAAAAGAAATCAACGCCTCCACCATTTCCCCTCCCAACATCCCAAGCCGGCTTCAGCCGGCTTGGGCTATCAGGCTGCGATTTGAATCGCAATCTACGATCAGGCTGCAATCTGAATCGCAGTTGAAACAGAAAACAAATCAACGCCTCCACCATTTTCCCTCCCAACGTCCCGAGCCGCCCTCCGCCGGCTTGAGCTATCGGGCTGCGATTTGAATTGCAGACTAGGATCAGGCAGCGATTTGAATCCCGGCTCACAAACAAATCTTCCCCAGCACCGTCGCCGCCGCCGCGCCGGTCACTGCAGGTACATTCCCGGCGTGGCCCGACACAGTTTCGTTCGCCAGCAGCGCAAACAAAATCGCCTCCTTGGCCTCACTGGGCATGCCCAGCGCGCTGGAGGTGATGACGCTTATGCCGGCAAATTTCTCGCGCAAGCCCTGCATGATGACGGGATTCTGCGCGCCGCCGCCGCTCACCACCAGCTCCTCGATGGGGCCGGCCTGTTCCTGCAGAAGCTGGGCGCCCCGCCAGATCGTCTCAACCGTTAACGCCGTGGCGGTGGCCACCATGTCCTCATGCGAGAGGAAATGCTGCATTCCACCAAAGATCACTTGCTCGACGAACGCCTGGCCAAACTCTTCGCGGCCGGTGGATTTCGGCAGCGGCCGGCCAAAATACGGATGCTGCAACAGTTGCTGCAGCAATTCCGGTGAAACCCTGCCGGCTGCCGCCACCGCACCGCCGGCATCAAACTCGCGCGCGAACAGTTTCTGCATCAAGCCGTCGATCACCATGTTGGCCGGGCCGGTATCGCAGGCCACCACCTGCTCCAGGCCGC
The DNA here is from genome assembly GCA_037445455.1 of bacterium. Classification (GTDB taxonomy): domain Bacteria; phylum Zhuqueibacterota; class Zhuqueibacteria; order Zhuqueibacterales; family Zhuqueibacteraceae; genus Coneutiohabitans. Next base: position 11,471 of record JBBIKM010000133.1, read on the forward strand.
CCTCCTTCTGCAGCAAGGTCAAATTGGCGATGCCGCCGAGATTCAGAATGCCGCGCGTTTTTTCCGGCGAGCGCAGCAGCAGAAATTCCAGCAGCGGCACCAACGGCGCGCCCTGGCCGCCGAGCGCCATGTCGGCTGGCCGGAAATCCGCGATGGTGAGAATGCCGGTGCGCCGCGCGATCACGCTGGGCTCGCCGATTTGCAGCGTGCCGCGCGTCGTCACGCCGGTAATCGCCCCGGCATTGGGAAGATGATGAATGGTCTGGCCGTGCGAACCGATCAAATCGATTTCCGCGGCGGCCATTCCCGCGGCGGCCGCCAGCGCGAGCGCAGCCTGCGCAAAGCATTCCCCCACTGCCACGTTCAACCGGCAGATTTGATCGACCGTGCCCTGCCCCGGCAGGGAGGCGCGCAAGAGTTGCTCGCGAATTTCCCCGGGATAGGAATAATGCTCGAATGCCAGCAGCTTGAATCGCACGCCCGGCCCGCTGCCGTCGAACCGCACCAACGCCGCGTCAATCCCATCCGCTGAAGTGCCGGAATTCAGCCCGATGACGATTCGTTCCGGCTGATGCGCAATCCGCAGCAGGCGCTGCATGGGCTGGCCCAACATATTCATGTTCTCCCAAAAGGTGTGATCATGCCGCAGCCTCGGCGCGGCGCAAAAGGATGGCGGGAAAATAGCGGGCAGCGTGCAGAAATGCAAAGATATTCGCGGTCATGCGGCGGGAAAGCAAAAACGGCGGCACTCTCCGAGTGCCGCCGTTCTGGGAGCTCCTCTCCTTTTGCTCGCAACGCCCCGCCGGGAATTCCGTTTTCCCGGAGGTCCAGACCGGCGGGGAGACAGGCTGGGTCGCATCAGCCGTTCAGGGCAAGAGCACCATCTTCTTGCGCTGCTGAAAAGCCTCCGCTTTCAGGCTGTAGAAGTACACACCGGCGGCCACGCGCTGGCCGTGGTCGTCGCGGCCGTCCCAGCGCACCATGTGCACACCCGCGGCAACTTCGCCGGACACCAAAGTGCGCACAAGCTGGCCGGTGAGGTTGTAAAGCTGAATCGTGACATGCGTCGCAGCCGGCAGGTCGTAACGAATGGAGGTCTCGGGATTGAAAGGATTGGGGTAGTTCTGGTGCAGCGCAAAGCGGTCAGGCAAACCGCCCTCGTCGTTCTCCTGCACGCCGGTGATCACCGGTTGGTAGATGATGGTGAAGTACTGCGCGCTGTTGCCGGTTACCACGAAGGAGGTGGTGCTTTTCATATCGGCGATGCGAATCACACCGTTGCCGTCGAAGCCGTCGCGCAGCTCCCACGTCCCGGCGCCCAGTTGGCTGGGCTCCCAGCTCACCGTGGCACTGCGCGGAGTGGGCGGCGGCACGTTGCCATGCGGATCGACTTCCAGCACCCATTTCGATTCCGGCGTGTTGATGCCACGCGTGTCCTTCGCAAATGGACCGCTGGCGAAGTTCAACGCCCACAATTGCAGATTGGTGGTGAACTGCGGAACAGACGGCGGCGCGGGCAGCGCCGTGGGTCCGCCCGGCGCGGCGCCGATTACCACGCTGCTGACATTCGCAGCCACGCCCACTTCCTCGCCGGTGGAAGTAATCGTGGCCTCCCACGCCGGTTCGCCGGCAGCACCGGGTTGCGCCTGCGCCGCCTGGCTTGCTTGCGCGAGCCAGAGACTGCAGGGCTGCGCGCAACTCACCCACACGGCCTCACCGGGAAGCACTTCGCCGGTCGCAACGTAACCGGTTTGCGGGAGGAAGCGAAACATCGCTTGAATGGCATTGGCCGGCTTGGTCTGCGGCCTGGCCGCTTGATCAAAGAGTCCACCGATCAAGTTCCAACCTTTGGCCAGCCGGTAGCTCGCTTCCGCCACCGGCAATCCCGTAACGGTGCCAGCCCCGGCCTCGGACAGACTCAGCCAGAAACCCATGCCCGGTTCGAGCTGATCGATGGCTCTGTATCCTTCGCCGGGCACAAACTTGAATGCTGCCTGCGCTTGGGGGAACACCCCGCGCAGCGCCGGCTCAATGCTTTCCACCGGCAGCGAAGCAAGACTCCAGCCTTTGGGTTTGTTCAGCGTCACCGTGCGCTCCAGGAAGGTGGAGCCCACCGTGAAGAATCCGTTGCTGGTCTCCACCGGCACCGATCCGCCGTTGAATTCGAAATGACCAAACTCGAGCGGTGAGCTCTCGCCGATGTTGCCCACGGCTTCGAACAAAAGAGTGACCAGAATGCCATTGCCTTGCAGCGCCGGGCCGGAAGCCTTCAGTTCCATCAGCTCAGCGGCAGGGAGGTTGATATCAACGTTCCAGCCGGCGCTCATTGTGTTGTCAACTTCGAGCTTGCCGGTGGGACGGAGAATTTTGGGATTGAACCTCAGACTGGCGGCAAATGCGCCAAGGTCACGGCCGAACACGTCGCTGTTCACGAAGATCGGAATCCGCACCAACCGTCCCGGCAGCGCGAGGCTGTTCGGCAACGACACTCTGACCGGCTTGCGATCCTGCTTGAACTGCACGAACGTGGAAGCCACGTTGTAGCGCGAATAGAAATCGCCGCTGAGGTTGCTGAAGCCGGTGGCCGTCGTCTCGACGGTGTAGCTTCCGCCCTGGCCGATGCGCTCGGTGGTGTTGCCGTAGATGCCATCGTTGGCCAGGCCGTCACGGTGCTTGCCGTCGTCGAACAGCGCAAACGACAGGTATTGGTTGTTGGGCACTCCCAGCGTCGCTGTGACCTTCGATTTCAGCACCGGTTGGCCGCGCTCGATCAGCCGCAATTGCACCACCATCGGCACGCCCAGGCCAAACTCTTCAATTGAAAGCAGGCCGCGGAGATGAGAATAACCGGAGGCAGAGAGAAACATTTTCTCCACCCGCGCGGCACGGGCCACCACCAGCCACAAACCGCGCTCGGGCTTGCGTACCGTGTAGGAGGCGAGCGTGGCGTCTTCGAGATAGTCAATCAAAGGATCAGCCGCGGCGACGCCGGGATCAATCGTCTTGCCGCCGGGTGTGCGCAGCTCGAACAACAGAGTCGCCGGTTTGCTGTCAAGCAGAAAACTAAAGCGCATTTCATCCACTGAGGCATCGACAAACACGCTGTCGCTGTACTGGTCCTGGTATTTTCTGGAAACATGCCGCATCATCTGCCGGCCCGAGGCGATATTCAGGGAGGCTTGATAACTCTTGATCAACTCCAAACCGCCGGTGACGCTGGTAATGAGATTGGGGTTCTCTTGCTTGCCCTGCGGAGCCGGCGCGGCGCCAAGTCCATCGGCGCCGGCAAAGAAATACTGCCCGCCGGTGGTGCTGGCCATGTATTGCAGCGAGTCTTCATCGATGTCCACGCCGGAGGTGGCAAACCCGATGGTGTAAACATCGGTGGTTCCCGGCAGCAGCGGTGTCACCTGCCGCACCCACGGCGCGGTGTTGCTCATGCCGTCCGACATCAGAATGATGGCCTGCGGGTAATGCGGCGGCACCGCGAGCAGAAACTGGCCCTGTGCCGTGACCAGACCACCGCCGATCGAAGTGGCCCCGCCGGCGGTGATGGCATGGATGGCGCTGATGGCATTGTCCTTCACCGTTTCCGAGGTGATGGTGGCGAGATTGAAATTGACGAACACGTTGTGATCATAGCTGGTGACCGCCACGCGATCGCCGCTGTTCATGAGACGTACGACTTGTGCGGCGGCGTTGCGGGCCGCGTTCAGCTTGGGCGGTGTCATGCTGCCGGAGCGGTCAATGGAAAGGGCAATGTCCACCGGTTCCGGTTGCAGGATGATGACTTTGCGGGCAATCAGCTCCTGCAGCGCGCGATTGACATTCAGCCGGCCATAGCCCAACTCCAGCGAATGGCCCGGCCGGGTGGCGTCATGGTTGTAATTGTAACCACCCACACGATCGGCACTGACTTGCAAGATGTCCTGCACTTCATCGGGCGTGAGGGAGGGATCATGGGAGAGCAGCAGGGCGGCTGCGCCGGCCACGTGCGGCGTGGCGGAGGAGGTGCCGTTGAAATCGCTGACGTAGTCGGTGGGATCGTAACCAGCGGCGCCGGCGCGGTCAGTGGTAAAGATGTGCACGCCAGGCGCGGCAATGTCCAGGCTGTCGCCGCGATTGCTGCCCCACCAATTTTCACCGTCGCAGCTCGTGGGGCTTTTGCGCTCGTCGCACTCACTGGTGGCGCCCACGGCAATCGCCGCTTCAACGCGGGCCGGAAACCGCACAGAGGTTTCATCAAAATTGCCGGAGGCAAAGCACACGACCACGCCGGCGTTTTTGGCGTTGACGATGGCACTGCGCAGCGCGGTGACGTCGCCGCTGGCGATCCAACTGCAGCTCAACACCATGCCGTCATAGTTGGCTG
>JBBIKM010000133.1:15875-16921 GCA_037445455.1 bacterium
TTGATTCATACCCGCGGTGAGATTGATGCGCAGCGGCATGATGCGGCAGTTGTGGGCCACACCGGCCACGCCCGTGGCATTGTTGGTCACGGCCGCGGCGATGCCGGCGCAGGCGGTGCCATGATTGCCTTCATCGTTGGGGTCGTTGTCATCATCGTCAAAATCCCAGCCGAGCAGGTCGTCTTCGAGGCCGTTGCCGTCGTTGTCAATCCCGTCGAGATCACCCGGATCGAGCACCCAGTTACCGGCGACCAGTGCCATGGTCTGGCCGTCGCCGTCCGCATCCTCACCGAGATTCTGCAGGATGTTGGGCCGCAGATCGGGATGGTCCCAATCCACGCCGGTGTCGATAATCACCACCACGACATTGGCGTCGCCGCGCTCGATGTCCCAGGCTTCGCGTGCGTCGATGTCGGCATCGACGGTGCCACCGTTGGCGCCGGTGTTGCGCAGCGCCCATTGCTGGGCATAGGAGGCGTCGTTGGGATCAAAGGCAAAATCATTGAAGCCGATGTAGCTGGGTTCGGCGAATTGCACCTGCGGCAGTCGCATGAAATCGCGGATGGTCTCGAACAACTCCCTGCCTGGCGGCAGAGCAAGTGTGTAATAGCCCGGCGTCCATTGCTCTTTGACGATGCGGCTGCCGAAGTCGCGGATGATCGCCAGCATCTCGGTCTCGGGCAGACGCCGGTCGAATTGCACGGTGAATTCATCCGGCATGAAATAGCGCGTATAGCCGTCTTGATCGATCATCACCGGACAAACGGCTTGCACCACGCCACTGGCGCGCAGCCGGGCGGTGGCGGATTCGAAATCGCTGCCGGCGGGCAGTCGGAAAACCCCGAAATGATGCTGCGCGATGGCCTCGTGCAGCAGGGTGAGGCCGGCTTGCGCCGTTGCAGCCTGTACGGTGTTCTGGTCCAGTTTCTTCGGCGGGGCGGCAAACCGGATCATGACCTCATCCGGCTTGGGAGTGAAGGAGAAGTGTTTGCCGAACAGTTTGTCGGTGAATGAATAGTCGGCGGGGCTTTGCGTGCGTGCCTTGC
>JBBIKM010000134.1:0-7996 GCA_037445455.1 bacterium
GGATGATCTGCCACGGCTGTGCCGTGGCATCTCTCGGCGGCGGTTGATCTGCCACCGCTCTGCCGTGGCATCTCTCGCGGCGGATGATCTGCCACGGCTGTGCCGTGGCGTCTCTCGGCGGCGGATGATCTGCCACCGCTGTGCCGTGGCATCTCTCGACGGCGGTTGATCTGCGCCCCATCTGACGCGCCAAAAGCAACGGTGCAACCGTCACTGATCAATATGACACCCCCAGTCACTGAGGCATTCCAAGCCTGGGGTGGCCCTCACTGGCGTCGGCAAAAAAACGTCATCGGCGCAGGAGGTTGCAGGCGCGTGGGGCAGACAGGAATCCACTTGGGCGGCTTGAAAATGAAAAACTCTGCCTCGCTATTGGAAACAACAACCGTGGCAGAGTCTTCCACAAGCAGTTGCAGGAAGTTGCCTCGTGTCCGTCCACCAACCAAGAAACCGCACGGACGCTTGGCCCTGAAGCGTGCACAAGTCGAATAGAACTTGCTCTTGTTCAGGATAAAGCGCCTGGGCAGTGGCGATTTCGGACGATGGTTAGCTGACTTTGCTGGCGCGCTGCAAGTCAGCGAGTTGTTGCTGCGCGAATTGCCGGTCTTTGCTGGCCAAGCCGGTGGGCAGCGCCAAAGCGGATTCGAAATGGCGCTTTGCCTTCTCGTTTTGGCCCAGGCGAGCCGCCATCACGCCGGCGCGGAAATGGAACTCCGGCCGCGGCGTGCGCAGGCGCAGCGCCTGTTCCATCAACGGCAGGGCTTGCGCAGTTTTGCCGCTCAGATGCAAGGCCCAGGCGTAAGTAGCCAGCACTTCGAGGTGAGCCGGCCGGCGCTCAAACTCGCGGCGGGCGCGCGCGAGCGCTTCTTCCCGGCGCAAATCATGTTCGAGGCAGAAGCGCGCGAATTCGAGATCCACGTTCCAGCCCTGCGCTTCATGCTGCCGGAAATTTTCCAGCACCCTGGCAATCATTTCTTCGGCTTTCGCCGCGTCGCCCTGCTCGCGATAGAGCACCGCAAGCTGTTCGAGAAAACCGTGATCCGGAATTTCGTGGTAGGCTTGCTTGAGCGTGGTGATCGCCTGCTCGCGCCGGCCGTCCGCGGCCTGCACCTGCGCCAGCCCGGCGAGCGCGTAGGCATAATTCGGCCGCTCTTCCAAAATGCCGTTGTAAAGATAGGCCGCGGTGTCGAGCTTGCCCTGGATGAAGTAGAGCTTGCCCAATTGATACAACACCCAGGCACGGCTTTCCTGGCCAAACACGCCGGCGTCACATGCCATTTTCATCACCTGGCAGGCGCCGGCGAGGTCGCCGTGCAGTTCGCGCAGATGGGCAGCGCGCGCATAAGCACGGAGATCAGGCTTAAGGCTGAGCATCGCGTCACACATTTTGACCGCGCCGGCATAATCGCCCAGTTCGACCAGCGCATCGCACAGCACGCCGTAGATGAAGGCGGTTTGCGGCGCGCGCACGCGCGCCTGCTCCGCCAGCTTCTGCGCTTCTTCGAACTGATGCAGCGTCAGCAGCAGCGACGCTTTGGTGGCGAGCGCGAGGAAGTGATCCGGCTCGCGATGCAACGCCTCGGCCAGCAGCGTTTGTGCTTGCGGCACATACTCGTGGTGCCGGCCGGTGACGCGTGCCTCCTGCAAGAAGATCTGCGCAAGCTGCACGTAGTTCTCCACCACGTCGGGCCGGCGGCGAATTTCGTATTGATAGTATTCCACCGCCTTCCTGGCGTTCAAGAACTCGACGTCGGGCCGCGGACTCAGTCCGGGCAGCGGCGGTTGCGCAGCGGGCTGCCGATACAGGAAGTAAGCGCCCAACCAAAGTGCCAAAAATCCGACGAGCGCCGCTGCGGTTTTTTGTTTTCTGCTCCAATGGCGCATAACAAACTCATTCGTTCCAGTTCATGCGGGGCCAGCATTTGCTCCCGCTCTTACTCTTACTCCTACTCTTACTCCTAGCCGATTTCAGCGAGTAAGAGGAGGAGTATGAGTAGGAGTAAGAGCAGGTGCAGGAGGAGGAAGTGCAGAAGCAGCGAAGGAGGACACCCCCCGGCTACTTCACCAGAATTGCCTTCTTTGCGGGCAGGACTTCGTTGCCGACTTCCAGGCGATAGTAGTAGGTGCCGCTGGCGAAGCCCCTGCTATCCCACGACACGGTGTAGGTGCCTGGCTGATGCAGCTTGTCGACCAGCGTCGCCACTTCCTGGCCGAGCGCGTTGAACACTTTCAGTTTCACCACTTCGCGCTGGGCGACGTGATATTGAATCTGCGTGGAGGGATTGAAGGGGTTCGGGTAGTTCTGCTCGAGCAGAAAGCCGTTGGGCACGCCGATACCCAAGCCGCGGCTCTGCACCAGATTGGGGGCATCCGCCACCAGCTTCTTCACATAGTCATAGCCGCGATGGGGATTGGGCAAGTACGGAAATGCGGTCGAGATCGGCAAATCGTTCTTGGTCGGCCCGGCGTTGTAAAGCAGCTCGGCCAGCAGCTTGGAAGAAGCCAGATCGGCGTAGTTTGCTTGCAGGGCATCATCAAACGGCAGACCCACCGCGGCCAGCACCAAACCGCCGACGGCCTGCAATTCGATGGTGGTCACGTCATCCTCCAGCCGGCGGCCGTTGGGGAAGCCGTCCATGTGCGGAATGGCTTCGAGATTGGTGTTGGTGTTGTAGGGCGAAGTGGTGAGGCCGAGCACGGCAGCACGCACGAGTCCAAAGCGCGCATTGACGCTGTACTCTGCCGAGGTGCGCGCGGTCACCGGCACGGCCATGTTCAGGCGCAGCATGTCGCCGCCATAGAACACGCCATTGTCATTGGTGATCGGCAGAAAGTTGTTGATGAACGGCTTGCCGGCGCTGAGCGGGCCGCCGGTCTTGCCGGTGGCGAGCTGATAGGGAACGGCATTGGGCACGCCGAAATAGAAGATGGGAAAAATGTCAACGCGCCGCGGCTCACCCGGCGCCACCAACGCCGTTTGAATCGGCACGTTAGGATGTTTGGGGCCGGTGGGCACGGCGAGCGCGGTGCCGGTGAAGTCAATCCCCGGAATGCTGGCAGCGGCAAACGCGCCGTCCTTGCCGTTGCGAAAATCAAAGCCGGGCGTGGTGTAACCCGGAATCACGCCGACAGCGGGATAGGATTGCGTCTGAATGCGCAGCGCGGACAACGCCGGCACCGCGCCGCCAAACTGGCTGTCGTCCATGTACAGCGCCAGCTCGGGATTCACGAAATAGGGAACGAAATTCTGCTCATCCGCGCTGTATGGCGTCACTGCATTCCAATAATCTTTCATGCCGATGGGAATCACGGCTTCATTGGTGAGCGGCATGCCCAAACGCGAGACTTGCACCCATTCGCCGCTGTACGCCGGCTTGGAGCCCGGACCTTCCGGCTGCAGGGTGGTGACTTTCTGGCGGCTGGCGGAGGCCCACACGCCAATCACGAAATCGCCGTCGAGAATGTTGGCCGCCTGCGTGACCGACTTGCCGTCCTTCTGCAGCTTGCTGATCGGAATGTTCATCACGATGCAGTGCACGTTGTAGCCCGCCACCGCATCGCGCGCGTTATTGGGATCTGATTCGTCGGCGCCATACGAGCTGCGCGTTTGGCCGAGATCGAACACGCCGCCGAGATCGACGAAGAAGACATCATCGCGCGGGCCGCAGAAGACCTTCTCGCCGTCGGGCGAGCTGGTGTTGATCGCCTCCTGCACCACTTGCTCATAGGTTTTGCCCAAACCCGCCGGGCTGCCGCCAAACGTGCGCGGGCCGATGTGATTCGGCGGCACGATGCCGTTGCTGATCATCGTGCTCCAGGTGGCGCCGCCATCCACGCTCTTTTCCATGGTGTAGGTCGTTTTGAGATTTTGCTTGCCCAGGCGGATGTTGAAGAAGGTGGTGGGATCCTCGTTTTCCTGGCGAAATGTGAAACGATAGGTTATGTCATCTTTCGCCGAGCCCAATGGGCCAACCGAAGTTCTGTTCTTGATGTGAATCTCGTAGCGCACACCTTCCGCAAAGGTCACCCAATTGGGGCCGCCCTCGGGCAATTCCAGACCAATGTAGCCGGCCACGATCGTCACGGTGTTGGGATCATCCGGCGAGCGGAACACCCACAGATCGGTGTTGTCAGCCAGCGGATCGTTGGCAATCAACGGCGCTTCCCGATGGCTGGAGGCCTCGATGGTCGGCGCCTGATAATGCAGCAGCCACGCCAGCGCCAGCACCAGCGCAGACAGCGCAATCAAAGACTTCCGCATACACACATCTCCTTAACTGTTGAGTAAGTGGGTAACAGATGGAATCGCAGCGTGCGCACGCAACCACCGGCATTGCTCCGGACTGCAGCGGCTGGTGCGAGCAGGGCATGCCCAACGTTGGAAGCACGCGTCAGCGCGCCGCCTTCTTTTTGCGACGCGCGGTAAAGATACGAAGCTCCTCGAAAAACGGATTCAACCAGGGCGGGAACCGGCACGAGGGGCGAGACTACCTGGAGAGCAGGGCATTCGCCACCCATTGAAACGCAAAAATGCCCAACAGCACCAGCGCGAGCAGCGCGCCGGTCAGCGGCGAATCCGCAAGCTTAAGGCCGATCGCCAACAACCCCAAGCCGCCCAGCACAGCGGTGTAGATCGCCAGGGTGCGGCGCGGTTTGCCGCTGGCGCGAAAAGTGCCGGCAATGGGGATGACCATCAAACCGCTCGTCAGGGCAGCGAGCAGCGCCGTCGAGTTGCGCGTGACCAGCCAGAGCACCAGGCACAGCAGCGCCAACGCCAGGCTGCCGCCCACCCAGTTGGAGGCCAGGGTTTCCTCGCGCGACAGCGCCAGGCGGCCGAAACGATTGCAGCGCAGCAACAAATTGAACAGCGGTTGCGCGATCCAGGTCATCACGGCAAAGAGAAAATAGAGAATCAGCACCGGCCAGAGAAAAGGCGCATAGGCCGGGTTGTTTTGGGCGAAGCTGTACAGGAAGCGATAGCCGAGATAGCCGCCGATCACCACGCCCCACTGCGCGCGCCGGCTCAGTCGTGACATCCAAAAGAAATAGCCGAGCATAAGGCGATAAATGAGGTGCCGCGCCTTGAGCGCCTCCACGATGCCAGCACGCGCCCAGTCGAGTTCGGGTTCAAGACGCAGCGCTTCGCGAAAATGCTCCATGGCTTTTTCCGGCTGATGGCGCTGCAGCAGCGTCCACCCCTGGTTGGCGTGCGTGACCGCATTCTCCGGATCGCGCGCCAGCGCCGCATCGATGGTGGCGCCGGCTTCCGCCCGGCGATTGAGTTTCATCAACGCCAGCGCGCGCAGATTGGTGCAGTCCACATGTTCGGCATTCAACTGCAAGCCTTGTTCGGCGGCAGCCAGCGCTTCCGGCCAGCGCCGCCGGCCAAGATGAATGCGGCTGAGCAGCGCGTAGTAATCCGCGTCTTCAGGATCGAGGCGCAACGCTTCGCGGGCCACCGGTTCGGCGTCTGCGAACCGGTCCTGGTCTGCGAGCACGCTGGCGAGGACAGAGTGGCCGTAAGCAAGATCCGGCGCGAGATGAACCGCGGCCTCGGCTTCGCGTTGCGCCTCGGCGTATTTTTTCTCACCCGCCAGGCAAAGTGCCAGCATGGCATGCGCGTGCGGCTGGTGCGGATCATCCGCCAATTCCTGCCGCAGCTCCTGTTCCGCCAGTTTAAAACGCGATTGTTGCATGAGTACTTCAACGCGGTCCAAACGCGCGCTCATGTCGCCCTCCAGTTCAGGTTGTCTTTTGTTTTTGCCGCAGCCGCGCTTCGCGGCGGGTCAGATCGGCTTTGTAGGCCAGCAGGTTGTTGTGGCGGTGCAGTTCTTCCATGTGCGTCAGCGCCTGCAAAGCCCGTTGCACCACTTCGTGCGCGTGGCGGTAGTCGCGGCGGCGGTGCTCGAGATGTTTGGCAAATTCGATGAACGGCAGCGGATGAAACGGAAAGCCCTCGATCAAGCGCTGCCACACGCGATTGGCGTCTTCATAGCGGCGCTGGCTTTTGTAACAAAAGCCGAGCGCGAGATGATCCTCGAGGCCATGCTGCTGGTGTTGCACCAGCTCTTCGAACAATTGGATGCTGGTTTCCAGCTCGCCGGCTTCGCGATAGAGCCGGCCGACTTGCTGCAGTTCCTGGCGCGAGGCGGCATACTGAAAGGGTGATTGCACCAGCCGGCCGATGCAGCCCAGCAGCGCCGCGGTGGTCACGATGTCCTGGCGATTGTGCGCCAGCACCTCGCGCAGTTGATCGGCTTTGCCGGTGCGCAGAAAATCGAAATAGATTTGCGGAATCAACGCGCCGGGCACGTCTTCGGTGCGCTGGAGGCCGAGAATCTGCGCTTCGAGATTGCCGAGCGAGCAATCCTGCAGCCGCGCTTTCCACAGCCGGCGCGCGGCGTGCAAAACGTCGACATGCGGCCGGCTGGCGAAGTCGACCCGCAGGCGGTGCAACACCGTGCGGGTAAGCAGCAGGGGAATGTCGAAGCTCTTGCCGTTGAAAGTGACCAGGCCGCGGCGCTCGGCGAGGTGGCGTTGCAGCGCCGCCAGCATGGCGCGTTCCTCATGCGGCTGGCGCAGAAAATATTGCCGCACCACAAAATGATCCTGCTCGAAATAACCCACACCCACGAGAAACGCGAGCGTGCCAGCGCCGCCCGCCAGCCCGGTGGTTTCGGTGTCAATGAACAACGCCTGGTCGGGCGTCAGGGTATTGACGGCGTCATCTTTGGCCGCGATGCCGAGCACTGCGCCGGGCAGCTCGCGCAGCCGGGCAAGTGTGATGGCCCCGTACGGCTCGTGCACGGCATAGCGTTGCTCGACGACGAAGCAGCCCTCCTGTTCTTTGCCGCCCAGGAGTTGTTCGAGCGGCGCCGGCGGCGGCGGCACGCTGGTTTTGGCCGGCCGCTGGACGCGTTCCAGCTCGCGCAGCTTGTCCTTGATACTCATGGTCATGGGGACTGGTACGCAATTCGTGCCATCACTTGAGGTGATCACTCGCTCCGCCGGTGGCCGGGGCGTGGAGTTGTTGTTTGTAAATTTCCCGCAGGCGCAGAAACACCGGCTCGTAAAGGCCGCTGCGAAAGTCGGGAAAGCTCCACGGCAGGGCGGTGAAATGCCCTTTCTCGTAATGCAGGGTCATATCGGCCCAGACACCGTCGCTGAGATAGATTTTGTAGCCGTGATATTTCAACGAAGCGAGCACGAACTTGTCGGTGTCCAGGTAACCCGGATCGAGATTGACGCGGCGTTTGCCGCTGTGGGCAAAGTCCTGTTCGAGGGCGCGGCAGCGCTGTTTGGCGCCGGCCAGCGCTTGCGGCGAAACCAGATGCGCAAACGAAAGGAAGAGACGGTAAAGAGGAGAACCCATCTCGGCATGGTAGTAGTCGGTGAGGTCAAACGGAAAGCGCGGACTGAGGTAGTCGATCTCGCCGAAGGCCTGCACCAGTTCCTGCTGCACCGCCGGCAGCAACTCCTCCCGGGCGAACAACATTGCGACAATCAGCTTAACCGGCTTGGGTTCATGCAAGTGCGCCATGCCGCAAAATAGACGTTGGCATCCGCGAAAGCAAGGGCTTTTTCGGGCTTGCATGAAACCGCTCGAATGGCTACATTGCCGCCCCAAAAATTTTCTTCACCTGAACCGGCGGCCGGCCACCGGCTGCTGCGCCGTCCATGTCCCGCCCCGCCCGCAGGAGGTGGCGCGGCAGGCTGCGGACATTCCCAACAAGTGATCGGAATTCCATGCGAGGACACGAGGTTGCATGAACAGGAGAACTGCCGTTTGTTGTTTGGGGAGCATGCTGACACATTTGCTGTTTTTGCTCGCGCCGGCCTCCGCCCTGCCGGGCGCGGACAGCACTGCGGAGATGCAGCGCATCATTCGCCAATATGATGACCATGTCGTGAAGACTTTGCAGGAGGCTGGGATTCCCGGGGCGGCCATCGCCATCGTCAAAGGCGGCAGGGTCGTCCTTGCCAGGGGGTACGGCGT
>JBBIKM010000134.1:8006-16843 GCA_037445455.1 bacterium
GAAGAGTTTCGGCGTGCGCGAGTTCGGCCGGCCGGAAAAGATCGATCCGCACACCGTCTTCCGCATCGCCTCGGTCTCAAAGGGGTTTGCGGCCATTCTGACCGCCCTGTTCGTTGAAGAAGGCAGGCTGCGCTGGGAAGATCCGGTGATCAAATATCTGCCGCGCCTTTCGCTGCGCGACGAATACAACACCCGCGCGCTGACGGTGACGCATCTGTTGAATCACACCACCGGCTTGCCGCCGCACACTTACGACAATCTCATCGAGGCGCAGGTGCCGATCGAAAGCATCGTCGCCCGCCTCAAAGAGGTGCGCAGCAGTTGCCGGGTGGGAGATTGCTACGGCTATCAGAACGTGATGTATGGCTTGATCGGCGAGGTGCTGCGCCAGGCCACCGGCTACACCTATGAACACCTGCTGCTCACGCGCCTGTTCGTGCCGCTGGAAATGTATGACGCCTCCACCAGCCGCGAGGAGCTGCTTGCCAGCCGCAATCATGCTTCGCCGCATGTGCGGCGCCACAGCGGCTGGCGGGTGGTCGAGGTCAAACCCACATATTACTCGGTGCCTGCCGCTGCCGGAGTCAACGCCAGCATCACCGATCTGGCAAAATGGATGAGCGCGCTGCTCGGCGCGCGGCCGGAGGTCGTCTCGCCCGACATCGTCCGGCAGGTGACCAAGCCGCTGGTGCGCACGCCGCGCGAACGCCGCCGGCCGCATTGGAACGGCCACATCCGCTCCGCGCATTACGGCCTGGGCTGGCGCATCTTCGATTACGCCGGCCACACCCTGGTCTTTCACAGCGGCGGCTTGCGCGGCTATGTCGCCCAACTCGCGCTGCTGCCGGAACACAACGTCGGCATGGCGCTGTTGTTGAATTGCAGCGAAAGCAACGGCCTGATGCCGGCGTTTCTCGACCTGTATCTCGGCTTGAATCGCGGCCAGCACGGCGGGCAGGAACAGTTCGAGGAGCATGATCTCAACTAGTGACCTGCAACTCCAAAGGGTTTCGTGCCTGCCTTTTCACGTCATTCTTGCTGAGGGAAACAAACCGGAAATCCACCTCATGCAACTGCAAAACGCTGTGCCGATGACGATGTTGTTCCTGCTCCTGCTCGGCACGCCAGCCCTCGCCGCCTCGGGCGACAGCAGCCGCGTGGCCGGTGTTTTGGATGACTTTCACGCCGCCGCCGCCCAGGCTGACGCCGCCCGTTATTTCAGCCACTTTGCGCCACACGCCGTCTTCCTCGGCACCGATCCCGGCGAACGCTGGACGCTGGCGGAATTCAAAGCCTTTGCCCTGCCCTATTTTGAAAAAGGCCGGGGCTGGACCTACACCATGCAGTCACGCCACATTCAACTCGGCCCGGATTTGCAAACGGCGTGGTTTGATGAACTGCTGCACAACGCGAGCTACGGCCTCTGCCGCGGCAGCGGTGTGCTGGTCAAGATCGCGGGAGAATGGAAAATCGCGCAATACAATTTGTCCATACCGATTCCCAACAGCGTCGCGCGGCAAATCGTGGCGATCATCCAACAGGGGCAGAAATAGCCGCGGCCGCCGGGCCGCCCACCTTCGAACGCAGGAACGCATGAACGCAACTTCCTCTCCGCTGCAGGCCGCCGGCGTCCGCTGGGATCTCTCGGATCTCTACGCCGGTGCGGATGATCCCCGCCTCGCCGAGACCCTCCGGCTTGCGCTGCAACGCGCCGGTGATTTTAATCAAAACTACCACGGCAAGATTGCGACCGGCAGCCTCAGCGCGCCGGCGCTGCATACGGCGCTCGTCGAGTTGGAAGAGATCCAAGCCATGATGCTGCGGGCGGAGGCCTATGCCTATCTTGCCTTCTCCGCCGACACGGCCAACGACGCCGGCAAAGCGCTGTACGCCAGGTGCCTGGAACTGCAGGCAAAGGTGCAGAACCAAGTCTTGTTTTTCGAGCTTGAGTTGCAACAGCTCGAGGAGCAGGCCTTTGCCGCGCTGCTCGCGCATCCGGCGCTGGCCGGCTACCGGCACTTTCTCACCGGCATCCGCCTGTTTCAGCCCCATATGCTGTCCGAGAAGGAAGAGCAAATCATCAACAAGAAGGATCTCACCGGCAAGCAGGCGCTGGTGAACTTCTTCACGGAATACACCGCCTCCTTCACCTGGCAGCTCGAAGTCGAGGGCGAACAGAAGACGCTGACCGCGGAAGAGATGCGCCATTTGCTGCGCCATCCCGATGCCGGGCTGCGCGAGCGCGCCAAGCGCGCTTATGACGGCCGCTACGGCGAGAATGCCATCATCTTCTGCAATGTCTTCAACGCGCTCATCAAGGATCATGCGCTCGAAACCGAAATGCGCGGTTATGCCGGCCCGATGGCGCCGGCGCATTTGCGCAACCGTCTCGCGCCGGAAATCGTGGACACCATGATGGCAGTGACCGCGGCGCATTATCCCCTCGCGCAGGAATACTACACGCTCAAGGCCCGGCTGCTCGGGTTGCCCAAGACGCGCGGCTGCGATCTGGTGGCGCCGGTGGTGAAGCAGCGCCGGCGCGTTTCATTCGAGGAGGGCCGGGGTCTCATTCTCAGCGCCTTCCAGTGCTTTTCGCCGGAAATTGCGCAACTGGCGGAGGAGATGTTCACGCGGCGCTGGATCGACGCCGAAGTCCGCCCACACAAGCGCGGCGGGGCCTATTGCCATGGCGTGATTCCGCAACATCACCCCTACATTTTGCTGAGCTACAACGACGATCTCGACAATGTCTACACCCTGGCGCACGAGTTGGGTCATGCCGTGCACAACCTGCTGGCGCGGCGCCGCCAGTCGCTGTTCAACTATCATCCCGCGCTCGTCGCTGCGGAAACCGCGTCGGTCTTTGCCGAGATGCTGTTGACCAGGAAATTGCTGCAGGAAGTCAACGATCGCGACTTTCGCCTGGCGATTCTCACCGGCAAACTCGAAGATTTGTTCGCCACCATTCACACACAAAACTACTACACCCTGTTCGAGCTGGATGCCCACCATGCCGGCGCGCGGGAACGCCTGTCCGCCGAGCAACTGTGCGAGCTGTGGGTAAAACGCCGGCAGGAGATGTACGGCGACACCGTTGCTTTTCTGCCCGAGCAAAAATGGTTCTGGTCGGCAATTCCGCACTTCATTCACACGCGCTTCTACTGCTACGCCTACACCTTCGGCGCGCTGCTGGTGCTGGCGCTTTTCCGCCGCTATGAAGAAGAGGGCGCTGCCTTCATTCCCCACTATCTGCGGCTGCTGGAGGCCGGCGGCTCGCAGGAACCGGAAGCGTTGGCGGCGCAGATGGGCTTTGATATTCGCCGGCCGGCGTTTTGGGAGAGCGGTTTTGCGGTGATCCAGGCCATGCTTGCGGATTTGAAATCGCTGCTCAACGAATCATCCGGCACACCGTCGTCATGAAACTCCTGTTCTCCGAAACGCCGCCCGATTACCAGCATTACATCTTTCCGTACGCCGTCTGGGCTTTTCCGGAGGCGGGCGAAACGCCGCGCGATTTCTTCAGCCGCGGCTTCCTGCCCTCCTCCAAGAATCTTGACCGCTACTATCTCTGCCGCAGCTTGCGTGTCGCCCTCCGGGAATTCAGTCCCTCTTCGGAAAACCGCCGGATCGTACGCAAATGCGAAGGTCTCTCCCACGAACTGGTACCGCGCAGCGCCTTCACCTTCACGCCCGCCTGGCGGGACTTCTGTCTGACTTATGCCGACATCAAATTCGGCGCCGAGGTGATGACCGCCGCCCGCCTCGACAATTTGATGAATTCGAAAATCACCTCCCACCTGCTGATCTTTCACGACCCCGCCGCGACGCGCGACATCGGTTTGGTGACACTCTTTCTCGAACCGCCGTACTTGGCGCAGTACTATTACGCCTTCTACGATCTCAACTACTATCGCCGCAACCTCGGCATCTACATGATGACCACCGCGGTGATGCACTTTGCCGAACAGAACTTTCAGCATCTTTACTTGGGAAGCTGCTATTCGCGCAATGCGCTCTACAAGACGCAATTTAGCGGCGCCGAATTCTTCACCGGCGCCGGCTGGTCGCGCAACCTCGACGAGCTGAAATATCTGATCAGCCGCAGCCAGCAGCCGCAAGCGCAGCATCTCTTCGAAAGCGAAGATTACTTGCACCGTTTCTACGACGGCGACCTCGGCCGCGCGGTCGAGCGCTCGCTGTTTCACCTTGCATAACCCCGCCCTCACCGGACAGAATTCCGCAAGTCTCCCCCTTCCCGGTTGCTGCAGGTGGACGCACCGCAAAACTCACCACCAACAAGCCGGCGGCACACGCCTTGCACAAATCGGCGGCGGCGCATGAGAGCGCCGTCTGAACAATTCAATTTGCAGTAACTTGCGCCGGCTGCCGGCGCTGCAGCTCTGCCACGAATGTAATCGCCGCCGGAATCGTAATTCGTACCCGCGCGACTGCACCATCTTCCCTGCCTGATTCGCCTGCAGCCTGGAGACTGCGCAATATTTCTGCAGCGTGAATTCGTTGGTCGAAGAGCAAGCAGCGGATCGAAACGACCCAACTGATCAAAAACCTTTTCATCTGCTGATTTGTTGCGAGGCCGTGAAAATTCGCAATCATTCTTGTGATACAAGGATTGGACAACAGCTCGCTTTCACCTTATTGAAAGGATTTCAATATGCACCTTCGCATACTGCGCTCGGCAGCCGGGATGCTCCTCCTGCCATTGCTCGTGGCCTTCCAGGACGGGCACGCGCAATTCAGCATCCGGCCTTATGTGCAGAACACCGCGACCAACCAGGCCGTGGTGATTTGGTACACCAGCACGAGTCAACCGGGCTTTCTGCGCTATGGCCGGGAGATGGGGCAATGGCTCAACACGGTGTCGACGCCCAGCGGCACGCGCCATCGCGTCGAGATCACGAATCTCAATCCCAACACCAAATACTTCTATGAAGTCGGCTCCGGCAACGCGGTGCATGCCACCGGTGAGCTTTATTTCTTTCGCACGCATCCCAAGCCGGGCGCGCGCGTGCCCTTCCGCTTTTTTGCCTTCGGCGATTTCGGCGACGGCTCGGACACGCAAATGGCCACCGCCGCGCAGTTGATCAAACAGGATCGCCGTCATCAATTCGCGCTGTTGTTGGGCGACATCATCTACAGCAGCGGCTCGCGCGACAAGTATCTGAGCGACTACTTTCCGGTTTATCAAGACCTCATCCGCCACAGCGCCTGGTGGCCGACGCTGGGCAACCACGACATCAAATCCAACGGCGGTGCCGCCTATTTCGAATTTTTCGAAACGCCCGCCAACAATCCGAGAAAAGTCGAAAACTACTATTCGTTCGACTACGCCAACGCCCACATCGTCTCGCTGGATGATGAGCTGCACTTTTCCGGCAACGATCTGCAGCAGCAGTTGGACTGGGTGAAGAAGGATCTCGCCGAGGCCAAGAATCGCGGCCAGCAGTGGCTCATCGTCATGTGGCACCGGCCGCCCTACAGCGCCGGCACCCACGGCGACGACGAGGACATTCAGAAATACTTCGTGCCGATCATGGACGAGCACGGCGTCGATCTGGTCTTGTGCGGCCACTCCCACGTGGCCGAGCGCTCATTTCTGCTCAACAACCATCGCATCGTGAACAAGGATCTCAGCAGCTATCCCAAGGACGGCTTCAAGCCCGGGACGATCTACGTCGTGTCCGGCGCCGGCGGCAAAACCGGCAGTGTCGATCCGCACCCGTTGATGGGCTTTCAACTCGGCAACGTCACCGGCTTCGAGAGCATCTACATCAACGGCGATACGTTGATCGGGGAATGGATGAACGACAAGGGGGAAAGGAAGGATCGTTTCACCATGATCAAGAGCGGCAGCGGCCGGCCCACGCTGGTGCAGGTCGCAGAGGAGGCGATCACTCCCGGCCAGTTTGCGATGCACTATCCCAATCCCTTTCACGCCACCGCCCCGGGAGCGGGCCTGCATCTCCGCTTCAGCATCACCAGCCCCGCGCCGGTGCATGCCGCGATCTACGACATGCTCGGCCGGGAGCTGGCGCGCCTGAGCAACGGCGAGCTCCACGCGGCGGGCGAGCATGAACTGCGCTGGGATGGCCGGGATGAAACCGGCCGCGTCGCCGCCCGGGGCGTTTACTTTTATCGCGTGCAGGCCGGCAACCGCGTGCATTCCGCCAAGGTGTTGGTGCTGCCCTAGCGTGAAAAGCCGGCGCAACGCTGTGCCGCGAAAACTCTGCGCCAGCCCTTCCGACAAAAAAGGCTCGCTGCCGGAAACGTTCCGGGCAGCGAGCCTTTTGACTGTTGCAGCAGATTGGGCGATCGCTTGCAACACGAGGCGCTGGTGGAGAACCCATCCGGAGGGCGCGACCGCCGGTTTATTCCTCCCCGCCTTCCGGCTCCTCCTTCTCGCCCGCCGGGCAGCAGCGATATTCCCGCGATTTTTCCAGCAGCTCGATCTGCTTTTTGAGCAGCTCGTTCTCCAGGCGTTTGCGTTCGAGCGAGAGCTGGATCTCACGATCGACCGCCGGTTCGCAGATGTCGCATTCATCCAAACAGCCTTTGACGATCACGCCGGGGGTCGGCAGCGAAGAGCGCGATTCGAAGGAAAGCTGAAGCTTGGCTTCCGGTGCAATATCACCGCCCACTTTGTCCAACAAACCTTCCTTCACCAATTCCTGATCGACTTGCTGTAACGCCAACGCGCGGACTTCCGGAGCGAAAGGCTCTTCCGCCGGCAGGTTGGCGCCGAACACCGCGGCCCGCGTCGCGAAACCGGCGGTGCGCTGGCCGCGAAACTCGAGGGCAAAGTTGCGCTCGGCCATCACGCTGGCACGCGCCGCATTCTCGAGCTCCAGCCGTTTGCCGTCGGTGGCCCGCACGCTTTCAGGCAGAGCGGTGACACCGGTGCGCGGAATGGGCAGGTTGGGGCTGACGCGGCTGTTGTCCACCGGATCGATGACGCGGCGGGTGATGGCCTCGATCTCGAACTTCACCGTCTGAATCTTGTTGATCTGGTAAAACAGAAAGGTGATGGCGCGGCAGCGGTTGGGGTTGGAAAACTCCCGCGAGGCCGATTCAAAATGATCCTGCGTTTCGCCCTCGCTGTGGGTACGATTGGAGACTTCACCGATCGAGACCGAGCTGGCAGCGCGCGTCGCCAGTTCCGAGCGCGAATGCGAGGCCTGGGCGTGGCTTCTGAGCTCCCGCGCAAAGGTGTTGATCGAGCTGGCATTGTAGGAGCCGCTGGCATTCGCTTCGCCGCCCCACAGCGAAGTGAGGCCGGCGTCGGCATGGCCTTCGAAGGCGCTCTGCGATTGATGCGTGTCAGTGGCATTCTGGTTGACACTGATATCGTTCATCGATTGCGCCACCATGTTCATGTACACGCGCGATTCCGACATCTGCGTGTGGCGATAGCTCAGCTTGCTCTCGCTGTCGAAACTGAAACGGGTGCGGCGATCCTGTGAAAACAACCGGACTTTTTCGCCGGGCAGCAGGGTGGTGGAATAAACCAGGTCGCCGAGCGCCAGCGGACCGTCGCAGCGCTCGAAACGGGCGCGCAAGGTCACTTCCACCGGCACAATCAGCCGGCGGTCGTTGATGATCACCTCCGTGTTGCGCGTGAGGCGATAGGCAAAGCGCATCACGTCGCACACCGGTTCGGTTTCCAGGTCTGGGCAGCAGGGGATTTTGGAGGCCGGGATAAGGTCTTTGGTCTGGGCCATGGTGGTGATTCCTTCACTTTGAAAGTTCTTGGGGAACGTGTGAGTTGCTGGAGAATTCCGAGCGCTTTCGTATCCGCCCCGGTGAAGCGGCCCTGAGGAGGAAAGGCGAAGCGAAGTGTCTGTGTTTCTCCGGTCAATCAGAACAGATGCCATCGCGCGCCGGAATTCTTGTGACATTTTCACAATACTTCGACCTTCTGGACAGTGCGTTCCAACTCCGAACAATGTTTCGCGAGAGACGCAGGTGGTGCACGCCTGCCACGCCACACAGGCGCAGCGGGCCAAAGCCGGGTCGTGCAATTGCCGTGATATCAGCCCAAGGCGACGACCGGTTGGCCGCCTTAAGAAGAAGCCGGCAGCACCAGGCCAGCGAGAGAGGCTGGCGCAACCTTTGCCATCTGCCGCCCGCAACGCTGGCGGCACGGCCGGCAAGGCTACCGCATTCCCAGCAGTGGTGGCCGCCGGTGCCGGGCCAACAACACCATCCAGGAGTCAAGGGACTCTGATTCCTCACTTCTTTCTCACCTCGATTCAATCAATCGAATGGGAAGCAACTGCGCAGCTTTGTCCGGGCTGGCCGGGGGAAGTGCGCAGGCTTGCCCTGAGGCCACAGTTTTTTCGGGAAAGGCAATCACAAATGTTTTGCGAGGTTCGGCGCGGTGCCCGGAGGTGGGTCATTCTGTTCGGCTTGGGATTTCTGCCGGCAACACCCGCGCTCCATTCCCAGACGCTGCCGGCGCCCCACGTGGATTCGCTGCGGCAGGCAATGCAATTGCCGGAAGCCGTGCGCGTGCGCTGGGCCACCAGCCGCAACAGCGTGGACACCATCCACGTCAGCGATGATTTCAACCGGGCGGAAATCGGCGAGCATTGGACCTACGACAAACGCTACTGGACCATCAAAGACGGCGAGCTGGTGCTCACGCCCGCGGCCATCTATGGCTGGCGCTATCTGGCGCTGTTCAAGCCGGTGTTCAATAAGCCCGGGCTGACCGTGCACGAGGTGTCGTATCGCTGGGGGCAGCACGCGGATTCGATCGGCATCAAAGAAGGCGCGCACGCGTTGATGATCGACACACTTGCCACCACCGGCAGCGGTTA
>JBBIKM010000135.1:0-16821 GCA_037445455.1 bacterium
CAGCATCTCATCGATCTTGGCATTGACGTCCGGCCCAAAATCATCGCCCCACAACGCCAGCGCGCCGGCGCTGCCGTGATGAATGTAGCCCGTCACCTGATTCGACAGTTTCTGATACGCGCCGGGGTTGGCATCCTTGTCGCGAATTTCATAGAGCCGGATCAAGGCTTCGGCCAGGCTGCGTTTCTCCTCCGGCGTCAGCAGCGGAAAGGTCCAGTCATAAGCCACGGCCAGGGCCAGATTGTGATAGCCACCTTCCGGGCTTTGCAGAATCGAAGAAACATGCTTGTCGCCGCGCATGCTGGATTTGGCGAGCATGGCCAGGGCGATGGCCTGGCGGCCGTATTGCTCGCGCGTGTGGCCAAAGGTGAACTCCGGCAACTGGCCGGGATCGATCAAATAGAGAAACGCATAGTTCTTGATGTCAATGAACAGGCTGCCGCCTTCCTTCTTTTCCATCGCTTCGTTGAAGTTGGCGTCCATCACCTGCACGAATGTCTGGAAGCTGCTGCGATGCACCGTTCTCAAACGCTGCCGCAATTTGGGCAGGTCTTCGGCCGTGAGGTAAAGCCGCGGATGCACCTTGCGGCCCAGCGGGCTGTTGGGCGGCGGCGCGTAGTGCGCCAGCGTGGCCTGCGGCCGCGCCGGTTGATTACGCTTTTCGTCAGCGGCGTCGCTCTTGCAGGCCAGCGCGCCGGCAAGCAGCACGGGCGCGAGCGCTTTCGCCAACCCCTGGAAGAAGTGCTGATATTGCGACACAGCCAAACTTCTTTCTGTGATGTCAACGGTCAAATGTTAAAGTTTGTTTTCAAATCGGCAGTCGGCCGCGGTTAGCTCATCTTGGGCAAAAACGATGCCCGGAGTGCAGGGCCAAAAGCAGGCCAGAGGGGCTTGCCAGGCAGGAACCGGAACCAGAATCAAATCAGCGACTTTGGCGGCGAGAAGCACGGCCCTTCGGTGCGCAGAAGCAAGTCATAAGCTGCCTCGCACTGGTACGGCATTACGACCTGGTAATTCGCGGGTGAAATCAGTCGAACGCGCCGCAACAAGTGCGCAACTCCTCGAATTGGCGGCAAGGAGAGTTTGCTGACATCGGGAGTCACCCAGGAATTCCGTCTCAGTTGCCCGCGCGCGGGCGGCTTGCGAGTGAGGGGCGGAAGTGAAAATGGTGCCGGCCGGGCGCGCCATGACGCGCTACACCCGCCGCCACAGAATCGACTGTTTCCGCAAAATGAAACGTACGAAGCCGAAGATCGCAGCCACGTTGCCCATCAGGAAATAAAATGGCATGTACAGATAGCTGATGCGCAGGCCGAAGAATTCCTGCAAATAGCCGAGCACGCCGATCAGATAGAACGCCGCCTGCAACTCGAGCATGAAGCGGTAAAGCGGCGCCTCCGCCAGCAGGCAGGCAACCGGCAGCAGCAGGATGAAAGCCGGACTGACGGTGCGCAGCACTTTGTGCGAGATGAACTGCAGCGCCACGCGGCCGCGCCGCGGATTGAGCAGGCTGCGCAGCATATAGATCATCTGAAAATTGCCGACGTTGATGCGGATGCGGCGCTGGAACTCGCCATTGAGATTGGTGGATTCGCGCTCGCTCACCACCGCCTCCGGCTCGTAGAGCACGCGATAGCCCTGGCGGATGATCTGCATCGGCACGATGAAATCGTCGTTGATGGCTTTCTGATCCAGCGGCAGGAAGAGCGCGCGGCGAAAGGCATAAAGCGCGCCGTGCGCGCCGATCACCGAGTGGACCTGGCTTTCATACTTCTTCAGAAAAGTCTCATACTGCCAGTAAAGCCGCTCGGTCATGCTGCGCAGGGAGTCGTCTTCCGTCTCGAACATGTACACGCCGGAGACGCAACCCACCTGGGGATTGGCGAAATGCCGCACCAGTTTTTTGAGCGCATCGGGCTGCAGCAGGCCGGAGGCATCGGAGAGCACGATGATTTCGCCGGGCAGCGTGGGAATGGTCTGGTTCAACACCGTGGTCTTGCCCTGGCGTTTGGGCAGGGGAATGCATTGTATCTCGTTCTCACCGTAGCTGGCAAGCATGTCATTGGTCTGATCGGTCGAACCGTCCGAAACCACGGTGATGCGCAGACGGTCTTTGGGATAATCGAGATTGAGCGTATTCTCGACCTTTTGCCGGATGACGCTCTGCTCATTGTACGCCGGAATCATAAAGCTGACGAACGGCCAGTCCTGGTGATTGGTGTCCGGCGCGGGCTGCGGTCGCACGCGGCGCAGCTTCGCCAGGAGATACATCAACAGGGGGTAGCCCAGGTAGGTGTAGCCCAGCATGCCAATGCACAGCCAGACCACGGCTTGCCAGAACAGAGCCATAGACGGTACCAGAATATGTTGTTTGCCAGGGCATCTTCATATCCCGGCCACCGTCCGTTTGGCAGCCGCAGCGTCCGCGCGCTAGAAGACTGAATTGATGAGGCCGGTGATCACGCCGATGTAGAACAGCGGTTGCAGCGGCCGCAGCACTTTGTCCAAAAAGTAGCCGACTTTCGAGAGGTTATCGGGCGGCACGACGATGATGTCACCATCTGCCAGCGCCAGGTCGCGCTCCAATTCCCCCTTCTTGGTGATCTTGTTTAAATCCACTTTGATGATGGCGGGTTTGCTGGCCGTTGAGCTGCTGCGAATGAGC
This sequence comes from bacterium, assembly GCA_037445455.1. Lineage (GTDB taxonomy): Bacteria > Zhuqueibacterota > Zhuqueibacteria > Zhuqueibacterales > Zhuqueibacteraceae > Coneutiohabitans. The sequence goes on from JBBIKM010000135.1 coordinate 2,666, forward strand.
TTGATCTTGGCGCGGCTCGCCCGGACGGTGGGCGTGCCGGCCAGCGTCAGGGCATCCATGATCGACATGTTCTTGCTCAGCACGTATTGCCCCGGCTGGCCCACTTCGCCGAGCACGAACACCCGCCGGGCTTGATAGGAGGCGATCACCACGGTCACTTCCACATCGATGATGTATTCGCTCAGCAGCCGGGTCATCTCGGCGTCGATTTCATCGGCGGTCTTGTTTTCGACGAACACGCTGCCGATGAGGTCGAAGGAGATGCGGCCGTCCGGGCCAACGGGTTCGGCGCGCGCAAAGCTCTCCTGGCGCAGGGCCGCAGGCCCGGCGCTGATTTGCAGCACATCGCCCGGCCCCACGCGATACGCCGCCTTGTTCAGTGGCTCGGCCATTGGCGCTTGCGGGGCGGCAGTTTGGGCGAAAGCGCCGGCTGCCGCCGCGGCGAGCACGAGAACAAGAAAAAGGAGGTGTCGTTTCATGATTGGTCCCTTTCAGCTAGGGATGAGGTTTTCAGGTGGTGCAGCTTGCTCCAGAGACGGTGATAGTTGTCACTGCCCAGGAAGCGCTTGCCGAATCTGCCCGCGAAATAGCGGCTGCGTTGTTTCAGCACGTGCCAGCCCCTGCCGCGCACGATGTTCTCGAATTCCTGCCGGGAAGTGGCCGCGGTGATGACCCAGCGCGGCACCAACGCCGGCGTTGCACTTTGCTGCGGAGGCCGGCCCGGCATCGAGGTGAAGATCTGCCGATAGCCGCTCGCCACCGCAAAGCGCAGCGTGGCGCGATCATACCGGCCGCCGGGCAGGGACATGCTCACCACTTCCCGGCCGAGCAGATCTTCCAGAATCTTTTTGGGCAGCAAAATCTCGTCATGCAGCGCCGCGGGCGTCAGGCCCTCCAGGAACCGATGCGAATGGGAATGGCTGCCGATGTCAATGCCCGCCTGCGCCAGGGTGCGAATCTCCGCCGCTTGCAGCATCCCCGCTTGTCCGATGGCCGCGGTCGTGATGAAGCAGGTTGCTGGCAGCCGAAGCTGCTGCAGTTTCTCCGCCCAGTCCAGCAGGCTGCGGTAGCCGTCATCGAAGGTGAGATGTGCCGGCCGGCGCCATTGCGCCAGGAGTTCGAGCTGCGCCTGGAACTCTGCCGCGGCAACGTCATAGGCCGGTTGCCATTCGCGAAATGCCACTTTTTCCCGGCCTGCCGATATGTTATGATACATCAGAACCATGCTGGATACGGACAGCTATTCAGTAAATATCCCGGCCTTGCCGGCAAGATTGGCGCGTTTGTCACGACCTTGCGACACTTGGCCGCGAATCCTTCCATCTGCGGCCTGCCTGCGCCGCCAGGGCAATCGCCGGCAGGAACAGGATTGGCAGGATCAGGCGCGGCGCCGGGACCGTCCCTTCATCGACGCCGTGCCGCCATCGCCTCGACATAGAGTTTTTCCACGTTGCGAATCATGGCTGCTTCGGTGAAATGTTGCTGCACGAATTTCTGCGCGGCTTGCGCTCGCGCTTGCGCCGCGGCGCGATCGCGCAAAGTCTCCCGAAGCGCTGCCGCAAGGGCATTCACCTCGCCTGGCGGCACCAACAAACCATAGCGCGGCTGTGGAATAATTTCGGGATTGCCGCCGACCGCCGTGGCCACCACCGGCACGCCGACGGCCATGGCCTCCAAAATCGCCATGGAAATTCCCTCGGTGTGCGACGGCAGGCAAAACACCGCCAGCAGCGGCAACAGTTCATGCGCGTGATTGCGCTGCCCGGCAAAGACAACCTGCTCGCGCAATCCCAAGCTTGCCGCCTCCTGCTGCAATCGTTCTGACTCCGGTCCTGCACCCACCAGCAACAAGCCGGCGCGGGGAAATTCCTGCCGCACGATCGCCATTGCCTGCAACAACAACGGAAAGTTCTTGCGTGGTTCCAGCCGGCCCACCGCGCCGATCAGGTGGCTGAAGCGCTCGAGGCCAAGCTCGCGCACCAGCGCCGTTTGGCGCGGCTGGTTGCGGGTGAGCGGCAGCCGCAGGCCGTTGTGAATGGTGACCACTTTGTCCGCGGGCAGCCGGCATTCGCGCAACAATCGGCCGCGCAGTTGTTCGGAAACCGCAATGATGCGGCTGGTGTGCGGCGCCAGCAAACGTTCGATGCGGCGGCGCAACCGGTCATCAACGGTAAAAGTCGAATGTTCGTGCGAAATGCGCACCGGCACACCGGCCAGCAGACTCGCCAGCCGTCCCCACAAATTGGCGGTGAAAACATGAGAATGAACGACTGCGACGCGATGGATGCGCAGGAGCCGCTGCAACCGGCCGAGCAGACCCAGGTCGACGCCGGCCTTTTTGTGCAGCGCCACCACCGGAATGCGGCGCGCCTCCAGCTCCGCGGCCAGCGCGCCCTGGTGTCGCAGACAACAAACCAGCGGCGAGAACCTCCCGCGATTCAAACCGGAGACGAGATTGACCAGCACCTTTTCAGCCCCGCCTTGCTCCAGGTCTTCGATGAGGTGCAGGACGCCGAGTGGCGGGGAGGAGGAATTTTTTGTTCTTGAATTTGCCATGAACATTTCGGCCGGCAGCCGTTTTGGCCCGCATCGTCCACCAGAGTCGCCGGCAGAATTGATCGTGGGCCCGGCTCCACGAATGGAGGCAGCAGACCACTAGCTCACCGGCGGGGCCTCCGCGACACGACGCGGCCGGTGGTTGCTCTCGTGCTGCAGTTTTTCCATGAAAAGATCCACCACGCGCCGGGAGTTGATGCGCTCGTCGAACAGTTGCCGCACGCGCTGCTGGCCGGCAGCCGCCAAATTGCGCCGCAGCTCCGGATCCCGAAAGAGACGGGCCAGCGCGGCTGCCGCGGCGGTGGGATCGTCGGCGGCAACGATCAAGCCGGTGCGGCCGGGCTCGATCAATTCGCCGATCGCATTCAGCGGTGTGGCGATCACCGCCACGGCGCTGGCCAGCGCCTCGATGTAAACGTTGGGAATGCCCCAATGCAGATAAGGCCGCGGCAGCAGGATGAAAACATCCGCCCAGCGCCGCAGCGAACGCAGCGCCTCCTGCGACAGATAGCCGGGCAGCGTGATCTCCCGTTCCAGCCCGCGGCTGCGAATCAAAGCCTGCAGCCGCGCCTTCTCCGGACCGTCTCCCACGATCCGGCATTGCAGGGGCACGCCCTGGCGTTGCAACACGCCGCAGGCTTCGATGAGCGTATCGAAGCCCTTGGTGCGGTAGAAGGTGCCGATGGAAAGGATGCGCAGAAATTCCGCCGGACCGTCTTTGTTCTGTGCATCTTCGCGAAACGCGGCGAGATCGTGGCCGTGATAGATGAGTTTGATGTCCCCGCCCTTTTCCGGCGCAAGCTGGGTGAGATGCACCTGGTTGTAGGCGGTGCAGGTCATCACGAATTCAGTGGCGCGCAGCTTGTTGACCAGCAGGGTGTCGTCTTCGTAGATGTCATGCGCATGCGCGGAAAAGCTGTAGCGCAGGCCGGTCAGGCGGTGAATGATCCAGGCCGCCGTTGCCGGAAACGTTGCCCAAAAGCCATGCACCAGGGTGACGCCGCGGCGCTGCGCGAGCCGGGCGTAGCAGACCGACTGGGGAAAGAGCAGCAGGTTCTTCAGCAGTGTTTTGGGCCGGCGCCGGCTCTCCCAGCACAGCCGCAGCAGCGTGCGGACATAGCGCGCCGGATGGCGCGCCACAAAGTAAAGCTGGGCCAGCCACACCTCCCAGGAAAGCAGGAAGGGCCGGTGAATGACATGGGGCAGCAGCGCTTCGGCCTGTGGATGGCGCAGGCGTTGCCGGGATTTCTTGATGGAGTAAATGTCGAACACCAGGCCGGCGGCCGCCACCGCCGTCATCTCACGCAGAATGAACGTTTCATCGAAACAGGGAAACTGGGAGAGCAGAAAGGCGATTCGCTGCTTGCTGGAGCTGGTCATTGCATTCACCGGAAATGCTGGCTCAGCCGCGCCGCAACAGCTCGAGGCGCCGGCCCAAATAGGTTTTGAGATTCTCACGAAAGACCGCGTCGATGGTCACCACCACCGCGAAGTAAACGATGGCGCCCACCGCGGTTTCCGCCATGAGATCGATCAGCGGCGTCGAGATATGCACGCTGGCCACCGCCAGGTACATGAGGGCACCCGCGGTCAGATACTTGCCCACCGCCACCCAGGGAATCTGCAACCCGAGAAATCGCCTGGTGTGGAGGGTGACCACGACCGCCATGAACAGATAACTGACCAGTTTGGCGATGGCCGCGCCCAGAATCTCGAGCCGCGGAATGAGCAGCCAGTTGGCGAGTAGGTTCACCAGCATGGCGCCGGTGAGGATGCCGACCAGCCGCCGGGTCTTCTTCTGGATGTAGTGGCTGGCAGCGAGAATGGGCAGTGCGCCATTGATCATCAGACCGACGATGGTCCACGGAATGATGGCGCTGCCGGCGACGAATTTTTCCGAGGCCACCACGCGGATGAAGTTGTTGCCGACCGCGGCGCAGCCGAAGATCAGCGGTGCGGCAAACAGCGCATATGTGCGCAACGCGCTCTGCAAGAACTTGCGGGTCTCTTCCTTGCCTTTCTTGGCCCAGGTCTGCATGTACACCGGCATGATGGCGCTGGCAAAGGGCAGCACCACGATGTCCTTGAGATAATCGGCCAGATTGTAGGAGGCGCTGTACAGGCCCACCGCGGTGGCGTCGAGGAAGAAGTGAATCAGATAGCGGTCGATGTAGGCCAGCAGCATGGAAAAGAACTCAAAGCCGATGAGCGGGAAACCGTAAACCAGTGCCTGCCAAAACACCGTCGCGGAGAAATCCCGCCAGTGCAGCGGCGACTTGCGCAAGCGCAAAACCAGCAGGGTCGAAAATGCCAGACTCATGGCGAACAACTGCGCGCTGTAGAAGCCGCTGAGCGTGCGGGCAATAAAGAACAGCGTGCCCAAAATCGCGGCGAGCGTGACATATTTCGCGATCACGCGATAGCCGTTGAAGAGAATGGTTTGCTGTTCCGCGCGCAGGAAGGCGAGCAGCAGGCTTTCGCCGGCGCGCAAAAAGATCAAGCCACTGCTCAGCAACAGCAGGCTGGGCAGCACGCTCTCGCCGAACCAGAACTCCGAAAAGCTCGTGGTCGCCACGATCCACAACGCGGTGAAGGCCGCCGCCGCCGTCAGCCCGCCGATCAGCAGCGAGGCGATGAAGGTCTGCACGCTGTGCGGCTGCTTGTGCTCGGCATATTCATCATAGTAGCGCACCACGCTGTTTTGCAGGCCGCATTTGGCGCACGCCACCAGCACGAGCAGCGCATTCGAGATGAGATTCATCAGGCCGTATTCGTGTACGGCGAAGATGCGGGTGGTGACCGGAAACGACACCAGCGTCGAGAGCAGAATGAGAATCTCACCGATGGAGTAGTGGGAGGAGTGGCGTAGAAATCGTCCTAATGAATGGGTCATGTAATCAAATCAAACCTTCACACGCAAAAGATCATGGTAAAGCCGGGCATGGTTGTCCGCCATGACCTGGACACTGAAGCATTCCCGGACGCGTGCGCGCGCCGCCTCGCCCATCCTGGCCCGCAGCGCAGGGGAGTCCAACAGCGTGAGCAACGCCTGTTGCAGCTCGGTGACCTGTGCCGGCGCCACCAACAAGCCGGTGATCCCGTCCACCACCTGTTCGGTGCTCCCGCCCACGCGGGTGGCAATGACCGGCAAACCGGCGGCCATCGCCTCCAGGATCGCATTCGAAAAGCCTTCGGACAGCGAAGGGGAAACCAAAACATCCAGCGTGTGCAGCACCTCGTCGATGTCGCGGCGCGAGCCCAGGAAGCGCACGCGGTCGCTGAGGCTGGCGGCCGCCACCAAGCCCTGCAGTTCGCGCAATTGTCCGGCTTGCGCTTCCTGGCCGCACAGCACGAGCAGGGCCTCTGGGAAGCGGCCGGCGATGAGCGCAAAGGCCTCCAACAAATACCGGTGTCCCTTGGCGGCGCGCAGGTTGGCGATGACGCCGATGGCGAGCGCCTGCGGCGGCATGCCCAGCTCGCGGCGCTTGGTGATCCGGTCCGCAGCGCCGGCAATGCGGCCGGCGTCAATGCCGTTGTAGATGAGGGCAATCCTTTCCACCGGCCGGCCAGAGCGCTGCACCACGGCGGCGCGCACTGCGAGAGAATTGGCCGTGACGGTGGTGGCGAGGTGGCGGTCGATCCAATCGTTCAGCCGGACGATGCGCGCGCTGTCGAAGCCGCCGAGGTCGCGATGGCTGGTGATGATTACCGGCACGCCGGCGAGTTTGCCCACCAGCGCGCCCAGCACATTGCCGGTCGCCAAAAACGCGTGCAGAATGCGCGGGCGAATGCGGCGCAGGCAGCGGTACAGCCTGCCGGCGGCCGCGACCGCGCCCGGCTGCACCCAATTCGCCTGCCCGATCACGTTCACGCGAATCCCGGCGTGGTGCAGCCGCTCGCGCAAGACCTGGTCGGCTTGCGAGAGCGCGATCACATGCGGCTGGAATTGCCGGCGGTCGAGGTGCAGCGCCAGCTCCACGATTTGCAGCGGCGTGCCGCCGTGGGTGAGCTTGTCGGTCAAATAGACAATTGCAACCGGTGCGGCCATTATCTGCGATCGGGCAACAAGGAAACCGGGGCCTGACGGCCGGCGGCCGCCAGGGTCACCGCCAGAGGAACGGGCGCCTCGGTGCGTGACTGCCGCGCCAGCCGTCGCCGGCGCAAAAAGACATAGGCATAGGTGAGGGACACCAGAACCCAATGCAATCCCACCAGCTCCTCCCGGACAAAGCGCGAGCCGAAAAAGTTGACCACGACAATGCCCAGAATGCTCGCCATGCCGCCCAGCATCCAGCCGCGCATGAACCCGTCGGCCGTGGTGCGATAGAGGCGTTGCATCGTTGCAAACGGCACGAACAGAATCAGCAGGAAGCTGAGCAGCCCGAACACGCCCATCTCCGCGCCCACGCGCAAGAACATGTTGTGGGCATCCATGTTGCGCTCGATGTTGGCGTAGGCTGGAATCGCCATGCTAAACGTGTTGTAGCCGATGCCGGTGACCGGATGGCTCTCGATGATGCGCAGCGCGCCGCGCCAGATGCGCCAGCGCAACGCGGAACTGGTCTCGAGATTGCGTTCCGACTCGTACGGCGCCGGCACCCGGCCGCCGACCGACTCGTTGGCGGTCTGCAAGCGCGTGCTTTCCATGCGCTCCTGCACCGTTCCCGGCGCCCAGAGTTGATAGAACGTCACGGCCAGCACCAGCGGCGGAATCATCCAGCGGTGGCGCACCAGCGCAATGAACGCCAGCACCACCAGCATGCCGAGATAAGCACCGCGCGAGAGCAGCAGCAGCAAACAAATCATTGCCAGGCCGAACAGGCCGAGCAGGAGAAAACGCCACTCCAGGCGCGTTTGGCTCAAGCCAATGGTGAGCGCCAGCACCGGGTAGTAGACGAAGAAGGCGGCCAGATCATTTTCACCGCCGAAGCCGAACGGCCCGCCGATGCGGTTTTCCTCGGAGATTTGCGCCCATCCCAGCGCAACCAGATCCTTGATGGTCCACAGGGTCACCACACCGCACATCACCACCACCGTGGTCACCAGCCGTTTCAGCGCGGGGCGGCTGAAGCCGGCATTGGCGATCGGGAAAAAGAGCAGCATGGGGCTGAGCCAGCGCTTGAGCGGGTTGAGCTGCTCCGCCATGTAAGCGCTGCCTGCCGCGCTTGCCGTCTTCAACAGGGCGGCCAGACAGAGCAAACAAAACAGCAGCAGCGCCAGATTCATCACACTGCCGTGCAGCAGGCGCCGGCGCTGCAGCATGGCATTGACGAACCAGGTGCCGAACATCACCGCTGCCAGGGCATTGAACGGATTGAAGGTCTGCAAAGCCTGATAGCTGTAGGGCAGGGAGGACTGCAGCGGCAGGAGCACGATCAGCCCGTGCACCAGGACCTCGTAATGCACCAGGCCCAGCACGGCGAGAATGCTGCCGAGCACCAGGCCGGCGGCAACGCCCGCGGAAAACTGCGCCACCAGCAAGGCCACGAGCACAGAAACGAGCACCACCACCAGCGGATAGTACCGGCTGAGCTGAGCTTGTCGTTGCAGCGCGCTCATGATGCGCTCGTTCCCGCCCTCTCCGGCAGCAGTGCGCGGCGTCCCAGCAGATAGGAAGGTTGATAGCGATCCGGGCCGTACTGTTCCTCCAGGCGCAGGCGGTTGAGCACGACGCCGAGCGCCTGGGCCTTGGCGCGGCGCAGCAGCGTCACGGCCTGCCTGGCCGCCTCCATCGGCGTCCGGCCGGATTCCAGCGTGAGCAGAATCAAATCGACATCGGAAACCAGCAGCAGCGGATCGGAAACCGGGATGATCGGCGGTGCGTCGATGATGATGACATCATACTGCTCGCGCAGGGAGACGAACAGGGACTGCATTTTGGAGCTGATCGACAGCTTTTGGAACGTGACCTGGCGTGTGCCGGTGGTGATGAAGTCCAGCGCCGAGCCGTTCAGCGTCACGCTGTTGCGCATGTTTTCCGGCCGGATTTCGCCGGCCAGCCAGTTCGACAAACCGGCGTCGTGCTGCACCCCCAGGCGCAGATGCATGGTGGGATGGTGCAGGTCGGTATCGAGCAGCAGCGTGCGTTTGCCGAAGAGCGTGTAGCTCGCCGCCAGGTTGGCGGCAATGGTGGATTTGCCTTCGCCCCCTCCCGGGCTGGTCACCATCACGATCTGGCCGTTTTTGCATTCGGCCAGCGCCAAATCGGTGTTGACGCGCAGGGCACGGAAATTTTCAGCAAGCTCCGAGCCGGGCTCCTCCAGCAGCACCAGCTTGTCGGCGAGATTGGTGCTGGTGCTGCGCGAGGTGCTGGCGTCCACGACGTAGCCCAGCACCGGCAAGCCCAGCTTCTTTTCGATTTCCTCCGGGGTCTTCACCGAACGGTCGATGGCCTCGCGCAAGTAGGCCAGGCCCACCCCCAAAATCACGCTGATGATCGCGCCCATGATCATCTTGAAGGGCCGTCGCCGCGGCACCGGTTTCAGCGGCCGCTGCGCCGGTTCGATAATGCTGACGTTGAGCGCCTTCTCCGCTTCCAGGCTCTGGATTTTCTCATTGGTGCGCAGCATGGCCTGATGGGCATCCTGCGCCACGATCACTTCGCGCTGCAGCTTCAGCAGTTCCTGTTGCTCTTCCGGCGGCTGTTCGAAAACGCGATTGCGATACTCGTTCGCCAGTTTTTGCAGGGTTTCGATTTTGCTGACCAGGTTGTTGTATTCCACCTCCGCCAGCAGGTTTTCGACGTAGAGATCATGCCAGATGATGGCGGGGTCGGTGGGTTTGATCGAATCCGGGGAGGAGGCGCTGGCGAAGCCGCGCAGCTCCTGAATCGTCGCGTCAATGTCGCGCTTCAAGCTTTGCACCTTGGGATGCTTGTCGGTATAGAGCACGGATTGCGCCAGGATCTGGCCTTGCAGGTTGAGCAGCCGGCGTTTCAGCTCTTCGATGCGGGGAATCTGGGATTCCATGGTGGCCAGCGCCGGTGCCTTTTCCTTGAGCTGGGCGATTTGCTGTTCGAGCGTGCGCCGCCGTTCGGCGAGCAGTTCGCGCTGGCTGATCAGATCCACGATCTGATTTTCGAAGGCTTCGATGCGTTCGCTGATGCGGTCGGCTTCGCGTGTCTTGGTGGCAATGCCGCGCGCGCGCTGGTATTCGGCCAGCCGCTCCTCGGCTTCCACCACGCGCTGGTAGGTCTGGCGCAACCGCTCGCTGTAGAAGGCATGCAGGGCATCGATGCGCTGCTGAATCGTCTCGAGATGCTGCCGGCGGAATTCCTCGCCGATGGTCCGCACCAGGTGGTAGGCCTCTTCCGGATCGCCGGATTCGATGGTGACGCGAATGACATTGCCGCCGCGATGATCGGTTTGCATGTGATCCAACAGGTAGATCATCGCTTCACGATGTGCCTTCTCAATTGCGGTGGAGTCGCCGCGGGCTTTTCTGAGCTTGGCGGCCCAGGCGGAATTCGGCACGTTTTGCGCGACGGCGCGGGTGACGCGATCGACGAAACTCTGGCTGGTGAGAATGTCCATGTAGTTCCCGACGGTCAGGTCGGGGCTGACGTCGATGTCGGAGCTTAACAGGCTGGTGACGGCATCATCCGTGACCGACAGGGCAATGGACGCATTGTACTGCGGCTTGCTCAACAACAGCAGCGCCAGCAGCGGAAGCACCAGCGCCGCCATGGCCAGCAGCACCGTCTTGCGGTGCTTGTAGATGATGTGCCAGTGCTCCTTTAATTGGAGTCTGTCGAAATCCATGCTATTTGCCTCCTTGCGTGGAGAAGTTGCCAGGAGCGCTGCCGGCGGGAAGCAGCGCCCGCAATCGGAGATTTAGACGAATTGAGGTTGGTGCGCCTGAATGCGGCTCGCGCTGATTGCGGGCGAGGCCGCCGGCGGCAAAAGGTCGTCGCCCGGCAGGTTGCCGTTGCCCCCCGCGCCAGCCCCCTCTGCCAAGTCCGGCGCCCCCACTGGATTTTCCACCGTCTCCCATGTGATCTTGTCAACGACCCGGGCCTTGGGCGTGCGTTGCCACAGGGATTGCCAAACCACCCGCTGACATTCACGAATATTGCCGGGCCAGTGATATTCTTCCAGCGCGGCCAGCGCCGGCGCGCTGAAGGTGGCCGCGGGCTCATTTAAGCGCGCGGCGTAGCGCGTCGCGAAATGGTGGACGAAGTGCGGAATGTCTTCCTTGCGCTCGCGCAACGGCGGCAACACGTGGGTGGTGATGGTCAGGCGGTAGAACAAGTCCCGGCGAAAATTGCCGGCCGCCACCTCCTGGTCCAGAAATTTGCGCGAAGAAGCGAACACCCGCAGAGCCAGCCGTCTGGTTTCGCGTGTCAGCGGGTGGGTCACGCTCTTCTCCTGCAGCAGCCGGATCAGCCGCTGTTGCAGCGCGGGCGAGCTGGCTTCGACATGTTTTAAGAACAGCGTTACCGCCGCCTCAGCACTCTGATGGCCGGCGGGGCTGTGAGTCATGCCGGCGACCCCGGCGGCAGTGAAGAGTGCCAACTCCAATTCTTCTTCCGCCGTCACCGCACAGGGAATGACGGTGAAGGGCGTGTGGCGAAATCTGCCGGCGCTGTGGATGACGCGTGCCAGCACTTCTTTGCCGGTGCCGGCCTCTCCGCTCAACAAGAGTGGTATGGGGCTGTCCACGCTTCGGGACATGCGCTTGTAGATCTGGTTTAGCGGAGGATGGAGGGAAAACAGCATGAAGGAGCGCGCCAGGTCGTTGCCATTCGTGCCGAGCGCAGCGAGGGGCGCCGGCGCACAGGGTACGGGAGTTTGCCGCCCCAGCACTCTGGCAATCAGACTCCTCCTGACGGCCCCAGTTTTCCGGCCAAGATTACGCACTATGATCCTGCACTTTCATACAAGAAGCCCGGCGGCGCCTGGCATTACTCATCGTGATCACAGGCCACGAGCTGAGGCGAAGGGCGCAGGGCCGCACTTCCGGCGGTACCTCCGCGCAGACAGCCAATTTGATGTCGAATGCGTACCGGCATTCTAATGCAATTGCGTACTGGCACAAGGCGGTGGACAGACTCGTGTGAGTTTCTCCTGCGGGTGAGCAGGAAGGCAGGACGGCGGCCCAAACAGGTAAACCAGCGATTTGGCATCCCGGCCCTGAAAGACCACATGCTGCGGCCGGGCGCGCAGGAAATCCATGATTTCGCCCGAGATGTGCAGTTCGGCTTCGGTGTAAGGCGAGGCGGTAATGATCCAAATGCGCCGTCCCGCGTATTCCGCAATCACGCGCTCCAGTTCGGCAAGCTTTGCAACCACCTGGGTGCCGGTGTAGATGTCGAAGTAGTTTCCATTGCGGCGATAGGTTTGCGGCACGAAGGCGTCGGAACGCAGCCAGAAATCAATGTGACCGAGGTAGTGACTTTGCGCCAGCCAATCCATCGCAATGATGACGTCCCCCTCCTGCTTGCTGCGCCGCACGAATTCTCCCGCATGCGCGTGATCCGGCATGATGCGAAAATGCGAGCCGGGCGCGGAACGGGGATCGACCGGGCTGCCGTAGGTGCGCGCCAGCACCTTGAGCAGACGCGGCGGATAGATTTGCTCGCTGACCGCGACAAACGCAAGCGCCGCCAGCATGCCGGTGAGCGCAACCTGCCAGCGTGCCGCCGCGGTCCAGATTCCGCGCACGTGGGTGAATAGGCCCCAAAAAACGCACGCATGGATCAACACGAACAGCGGATTCAGATGGAAATTCAAGCGATATTCCACCCAGTTGGTTTTGATGTAACCGGTGGCAAGCATCGGCACGACAAACGCCAGGCAGACAAAGTGTGCGGTGGCCGTGCCGGCCGGCATACGATTCATATGAAACAGCCAGAGCAGCCCGGCGAGCACCAGCAGCGACATCTTGGGGAAGGTGTAAAGGAAACCCACGAAGTAGAGTTTGGGCAGACCGAGCTGCAGTTTGAGCAGCGCGCGCAGCCGCCCGGCCGTTCCGGTGAAGCCGCCCTCCAGCCCCAGGCGCCAGTCATGAATCATCCAAAAGCCGAACATGACGGCGATCAGCGAGAGCGCCAGCTTCACCTCCGGCTCGCGCAAGCCGTGCAGCCCCCTGCCGGTGAAGAACAAGTAGATGGCGATGAGCAGCAGCGCCAGCGTCAAATGCTGGCCATAAGCGGCAAGGAAGGCGGCCACCGGCAGCAACCAACTCCCGGAAAGAATCACCTGCGCCTCGATGTGCCGCGTCTTCGCCAAAATGATCAGCAAGAGCAGCAGCAGCGCCATCGGCCACAAATCCAAAAACACCTGGCGCGGCAGCAGGCCGTAGAATTTATCCAGGAACGAGCTGATCAGGTTGGTGGGATACAAATCCTCCTGCTGGCCGTGCAGCTTGCCGGGTATGGCAAAGCCGTATTGCACCAGGGAAAAATGCAATCCGGCCAGTGCCATCAGCGCCAGCGCCGCGCCAAACAGCCGCAGCCGGGTGAGCTGCGGCCAGCCTGCGCGAATGCCCAGCGCGAAGTAGACCAGCGCCAGGGTTAATCCCAGCTCGTGGAAAAAGATTGCGATTGCCGCGCACACCAAACTGGCGCGATACCAGAACCGCTCACCTTCCACCACGCCGCGATACATGGCATAGAGCGTGAGCAGGAACACAAAGGCAAAGCCGGAGTACATCCGCGCATGCCGCGCAAACTCGAAATCCCAATAGGAAAAAGTCAGAAGGAAGGCGGCGAGCAAACCGGTTTGGATTGAGAACAGGCGCTTGCCCAGCAGGTAGACAAGCACGATCGTGCCGCTGCTGAACAGGACGCTGGGCAGACGCAAGGCCCACTCATTCACGCCCCAAATCAGTGAAGACAAGGCGCACAGGTAGAGCGTGGGCAGGCCGCGAAAATAGATCATGCCCGAAGGAAACTGCGGGTAGCCGTGCTCCAGGATGCCCTGCACTGCCAGGGCAGTGATGGATTCGTCTCCCCAAAAGTTGAGGTGCCCAAGATTGATCAGGCGCAGAGCCAGGCCTGCGCCCACCATCAGAGCCACCAAAGATTCCGCGGCATTCGGCGTGCGCATGAAGGGATCGGATTACAGGTGAGCAGAGCGTTGTCATCCCGCCACAACGCAGTAGTTGGCACCGCCACCTTCCCCCACTGCTTGCCACGTTGGGTGGTGGTACGGCTGCCGTAAAAATACCGGCCAGCACCGCTGATTGGCGAAGAGCATGCCAGGATTCTTGCGGCGCTGTAATTTCCTGACGCGGTGTTGCGCTCCGGCAGCGGCGGATTGTTAAGCAAAATTTGTTTGCCTGAGCCGCCGGAAATGGATAATGTGCCGCGCAGCATCGCTTGCCGGCTGCAGCCATGGCCGGCTGGGGTGAGCGGGGAACCGGCAGGTATGTGACGGATGTGGCAGGCCATTCTCCCGCTCCGTTTCGCCGCACGAGCCGTGAGGGCTGGCCGCGAAGCTGTCTTTTACAAATCATCATTCTTGCAGCAAATCACCGCAACGACGAGGAGTGTTGTTGTGAGACATTTTCTCAAAAAGGAATTGGGTGTGTGGGTGGGGAGTTTGTTGCTGCTGTGGCCGTGGGCAGTGCGGGCGCAAAGCGGGCTTCCGCCAGCCGCC
>JBBIKM010000136.1:0-694 GCA_037445455.1 bacterium
CTGAAGATCATGCCGGTGATTTGTGGATTGGCACGCAGGGCGGGCTGGCACGCCAGTGGCGCGATGACCGTGGCCGTGTGCGTTTCCACACTTATCAGCGCGACCCACAAAATCCCCGCAGCCTGAGCTACAAGTGGGTCACGGCCATCCATGCAGACCGCAGCCGGCCCGGCGTGTTGTGGATCGGTACCTGGGGCGGAGGCCTCAACCGCTTCGACCGCGCCAGCGAGACCTTTCGCCACTTTCGCAACGATCCCGGCGATTCGCTTAGCATCAGCTCCAATGCCATCTGGTTGATTCATGAAGATCGCGCGGGCAGGCTCTGGATCGCAACGGAAGCCGAAGGCCTCGAAGAACTCGACCGCAGCAGCGAAACGTTCCGGCATTATCGCAACGACCCCGCCAATCCCAACAGCCTGAGCAACAACACGATTTGGTCGATACATGAAGATCGCGCCGGCCGCTTGTGGATCGGCACGCGCGCCGGCCTGAATCGCTTCGACCCGCAGGCGCAGACGTTCAAGCATTACCGCGAGAAGGAGGGATTGCCCAATGCGGTGATCTATGGCATTCTGGAGGACGATCACGGCAATCTGTGGCTGAGCACGAACAATGGCCTGTCCAAGTTCGACCCGCGCACCGAGAGCTTCCGCAATTACGATCTGTACTTCTCGCCGAGCCTGGCCGTCTGGAA